>DATGAF010000064.1:0-66642 GCA_035313645.1 Solirubrobacterales bacterium | reverse complement strand
CCTGTCGGCGAGCGGACGTGACGTCGGCCTTCCGGACGGGCAGATGGGCAACTCCGAGGTTGGGCATCTCAACCTCGGCGCGGGCTCGGTGGTGAAGCAGGACCTGGCGCGGATCGACGACGCGATCGCCGACGGCAGCTTTTTCGAGAACCCGGCGCTGAAGGGAGCCTGCGAGGCGGCGCGCGACGGCCCGCGGGGGCGACTTCACCTGATGGGCCTGGTCTCTGACGGCGGCGTCCACTCGGGCTGGGAGCACATCGAGGCGTGCATCGAGCTCGCGGCCCGCGAAGGGGTGCCCGACCTCGTCGTGCACGCGTTCACCGATGGCCGCGACACCCTGCCCACCGCCGGCCCCACCTATCTCGCCGAGCTCGAGCGATGGCTTCGCCACGCGGGGCGGATCGGGACGGTCAGCGGCCGCTACTACGCGATGGACCGCGATCGGCGTTGGGACCGAGTCGAGCGCGCATACGACGCGATCGCCCGCGCCGAGGGCCCCCGCGCCGAAAGCGCGGTGGGGGCCGTCGAGGAGTCGCACCGCCGAGGTGAGACCGACGAGTTCGTGCGCCCCACCGTGATCGGCGACTACGACGGAGTCGCGGACGGCGACGCCGTCATCCACTTCAACTTTCGACCCGACCGGGCCCGCCAGCTCGTGCGAGCGCTCGGCGAGCCGGACTTCGACGAGTTCGACCGCGGCGCGGCCCCACGCGTCCACCTGACGGCGATGACCGAATACCGGAGCGAATGGCCGTACCCGGTCGCGTTCCCGCCCCGGCCCCCGCGGGTGACGCTGGCCGAGGTGATCGCCGCCCGCGGCGAGCGCCAGCTCCACGTCGCCGAAACCGAGAAGTACGCCCACGTCACCTACTTCTTCAACGGCGGCCGCGAGGCGGAGTGGGAGGGCGAGGAGCGCCGCCTCGTGCCCTCGGTGCGTGACGTGCCGACCTACGACCATCGGCCCGAGATGAGCGCCCGCGCCGCCGCCGACGCCTTCTGCAGCGGCTGGGCCGCCGACGGCTACCGGTTCGGGATCATCAACTTCGCCAACCCGGACATGGTCGGGCACACGGGCGTGATCCCCGCCGCGGTCGCCGCTGTCGAGACCGTCGACGGCTGCCTCGCCGACGTCGTCTCCGAGGTCCATCGCTCGGCCGGCGCCTGCATCGTGACCGCCGACCACGGCAACGCCGACAACATGCTGGAGCGAGACGGCGCCGCGAACACCGCCCACTCGACGAACCCGGTGCCCCTCGTGGTCACCGTCGCCGGCGTGTCGCTGAGCGAGGGCGGGATCCTGGCCGATGTCGCGCCCACGGCGCTCGCGCTGCGCGGAATCCCACCCCCGGAGGAGATGACCGGCCGCTCGCTGCTCTCCGGCTGACCGCCCGCGGGCGCCGCGATCAGCGGAACTGGTGCATCTTGGTCTGGAAGACGCCCCAGGAGGGCTTGGGGCTGAGGTCGGCGTAGAGGAGGCCCGCGTTGAGATACCAGGCGCCGCCTGTGCCACCCGGGGTGTCGGTCCAGGAGAAGAAGAACACCTTGGCGAGGTGCCACCGGCGCGCCTTGTGCACGAACAGCGGGAACGACTTCCCGATCAGCCTGGCCTGACCGTTCAACCCAACCGAGTGCGGGTCACCCGCGTTCGCGGGGCCCGATCCCCAGCCGACCTCGGTGAGCCAGATCGGCGCCCGCCGGTCGCCCGCGTGGTTCATGATCCGCCGCACCGCGCCGACGTTCGCCGCGAGCTGGCTCAGCTTCGGCGCGTACGGGTGAATCGCGACCGCGTCGAAGGAGCGCTTCGCGCCGCGGACCTTGTAGAGGCTCTTCAGATACTTCGGCATCAGGATCGCGGTCTTGCTCCCCTTCAGCCCCGGAGCGATTCCGGCGGACACGATGTCGGCCTTCGGGGCCTTGGAGCGGATCGCCTTGGCCGCGACCTTGAGCAGCTTGGCGTAGGCGCGTGCGGACGGCCGAGGCCGGAAGAAGCGCTTCAGGTTCGGCTCGTTCCAGATTTGCCAGTCCTTGATCGGCATCGCCGAATGGCCGGGAAACTGGAGCTGGTAGAGGCTCGGGTTGGTCCAGTACGTCCCTCCGGGGCCGTAGCGCGCGACGGCCTGGCTGACGAACTTCTTCCAGGCCTTGAGCTCGCTGCGGGAGCGAGGGGGAGTGGCGTCGCAGACGACGGACATGCCGCTGCACCCGGTGACCCACTGTGGTGAGCCCGCGAGGTAGGGGAGGATGCGCACGCCCTGGCTCGCCGCGGCGCCGACCACCGCGTCGGCGTCGCTCCAGTCGAACGTCCCCTTGCTGGGCTCGATGCCGCGCCAATAGAGCTGGGTCCTGAAGATCCGCACGCCCGCGGCGTGCATCGTCGAGAACTCCGAGGCGCTCGGCGGGTCCTCGTAGTAGGTCGCCGAGACGAGGCCGAACAGCTTCGAGGAGTGCACGCGGGCCGCTGCCGTCGCGGGCACGGCGAGGGCGAGCACAGCCCCCGCCACCGCGACCCAAGAAGTCACCCGCCGCCTCGGCATCGGTGGACATTATGCCCACCCGCCGGCTTCGACGCGCCGGTGAGGCGTGGGCGGCCGGCCTTGACTGGCAGCAGATATCTGTTATAAAGTGACTCAGGTTTTCTACTGAGGAAGGAGGAAACACACGATGGCACTCGTACGCTGGGACTCGAGCCACGAGGTGGACGGCCTCCAGTCGGAGGTCAACCGGCTCTTCGACACGTTCTTCGGCGGCCGCCCGGGAAACGCGGGGCTGCGCCGGTGGGTGCCGGCGATGGACCTCGTCGAGACGGACGATCATCTGCTCCTGCGGGCGGACCTCCCGGGACTCGACCGGGACGACGTCAACATCGAGGTGAAGGACGGCGTGCTCACGGTCTCGGGCGAGCGCCGGGCCGAGCACGACGAGCGGGCCGACGGGTTCTACCGGGTCGAGCGGGCGTTCGGCGCCTTCTCGCGGTCGATGTCGCTGCCCAACCACATCGACGCGGAGCGGATCAGCGCCGATTTCGACCGCGGCGTGCTCGAGGTCCGCATCCCCAAGCCCGAGGCACGCAAGCCGCACCGGATCGCGATCGGCGACCGGAGCCTCGACGGGCAGGCGACCGAGACGTAAGCCCGAGCCTACTGTTCGGGTCGTGCGCCGCGACCCGCAACGGCTTCGGTTCGAGATCGCGGCGCGCGATGGAGCCGCCCGCACCGGGCGGCTCCACACGGCTTCGGGGGTCGTCGAGACGCCGGCGTTCATTCCGCTGGCGACCCGCGGGAGCGTCCGCTCCTTGAGCTCGTCCGAGGTCGCCGGGCTCGGCTACGAGATGGTGCTCGGGAACACCTTCCACCTCATGCTGTCGCCCGGGCCGGATCGGATCGCCGCGCTCGGCGGGCTCCATCGGTTCATGGGGTGGGGGCGGGCGATCATCACCGACTCCGGCGGCTTTCAGGTCTTCTCGCTCGCTCACGGGACCGTGGCCGATGAGATCAAGGGGCGCCGCGGGCGCCGGCCCGGCCGGGGAACGGTTCTCGAGGTCGGCGAGGAGGGGGTGCGGTTTCGCTCCTACCTCGATGGATCGGAGCAGTTCCTCGGCCCGGAGCGATCGATGGCGGTCCAGGGAGCGCTCGGCTCCGACATCGCCCTGGCCTTCGACGAGTGCACCCCCTACCACGCCGATCGCGAATACACCGCGCGATCGACCGAGCGGACACACCGCTGGCTCGATCGGTGCCTGGCGTGGCACGAGCGCGAGGGCCCGGCTCGCCAGGCCGTGTTCGGGATCGTGCAGGGCGGCGTCCATGAGGACCTCCGTCGCGCGTCCGCCGAGCGGGTCTCGGCGGCGGCCGTGGACGGGCTGGCGATCGGGGGGACGCTGGGACGCGACAAGGACGAGATGCGCGGCGTGGTCTCGATGACCCTCGCCCGGCTCGACCCGGTGGCCCCGCGTCACCTGCTCGGGATCGGGGAGCCCGACGACCTGGTCGAGGGGATCGCGCTCGGCGTCGACATGTTCGACTGCGCGGTCCCCACCCGGCTCGCTCGCCACGGGATGGCGCTGGCCCCGTTGCCGGATTCCCGCCACCGCTTCGACGTCCGGCGCCGCGAGTTCGCCGCGGACGAGCGCTCGCTGGTCGAGGGGTGCCCGTGCGCCACCTGCGCCGCGCACAGCCGCGCGTATGTCCACTACCTGTCGCGCGCGGAGGAGCTCACCGGGGTGCGCCTGCTCGCCGTCCACAACCTGGCCTACGTGGAGCGGCTGGTCGATGGCGCCCGGGCGGCGATCGCCGCGGCGCGGCTCGCGGACTACCGGAGGGCGGTGCTCGGCGGATCGGCGCCGTGGGAGGCGGTCACTGAGTATGCGAGTTGACGAAGTCCCTGATCGAGTTGACCTGGTCCTGGATCGAGTGCTTGATCTCGATCCCGGTCGGGGTGTTCTGACCCGCGTTCGTCGTCAGCAGCACTACTCCCGCGATCACCGCGGCGAGGATCGCGATGACGAGCAGGATCCCGAGTATCCCGGGGAGGCGGCTGAAGATCGAGCGCCTGGGCCTCGGCTGGGGGGGCGCGGGCGCCGCCCGCGGCCTCGGCGCCGGTCGCGGCGCGGGACGCTGGCGGGTCACCGGCGTCGTCGGCTCGGTCGAGGGTAGGCGTCGCGTCGCGTCGGTCTGGTCGGCGCCGAGCGCCCGGGTGGGGACATCGCCGGCGGGCATCGGCGGCTCCCGTCCCGCGATGCCGGTGCGCAGGGCGGTGGAGAGCTCGCGCGCGGTGGAGTAGCGAGCCGCCGGGTCGCCCTCCAGCGACCGCAGTACCGCCGTCGACAGGGTCTCGGGGACTGCCGGGTCGTAGGAGCTCGGCGGGAGGGGGCGCTCGTTCTCCCGTCGGATCGCGAGCTCGGCGAGGGTGGTGCCCTCCCACGGCAGCCGTGCGGTCAGGAGCTGGTAGAGCACCACCCCGAGCGCGTAGACGTCGCCGCTCGGGGTCGCCTCCTCTCCGCGCGCCTGCTCCGGGGCCAGGTAGGCGGCCGTTCCGACCACCGAGCCCACCTGGGTCAGCCTGGTCTGCTCGGCGGCTCGGGCGATCCCGAAGTCGGTCAGCTTCACCGTCATCTCGCCGGTCGGCGGGTCCTGGCCGGAGCCCGGCGAGTGATCGTCCCCCGCCGGGCCGCCGATCACCATCAGGTTCCCCGGCTTGACGTCCCGGTGGATGATCCCCTGCCGGTGCGCGTACTCGAGTCCCGCGCACGCCTGGACCCCGATCTCCACCGCCGGCTCGGGGCCGACGCGGCCCTGGGTCTGGAGGAGCTGGGCGCCCGAGCGGCCCTCGACGTACTCCATGACGATGTAGTGCCGATCGGTGTCGACCCCGGTGTCGTAGACCTGGACGATGTTCGGATGGATGAGCTTCGCGACCGCGAGCGCCTCGCGGCGGAAACGGGCGACGAACTTCTCGTCGTCCGATAGGTGCTCGGCGAGGATCTTCACCGCCACCGTCCGCTCGAGCACCCGATCCGTCGCCTTGTAGACGCTCGACATCCCGCCCGAGCCAAGCCGGTCGCCGAGCTGGTAGCGGCCCGAGATCATCGTCGCGCTCATCTGCCGAACCCCTGGGTTCCGCCGGTTCCGCCGGTTCCGCCGCCGACCCCGCCGGTGCTGCCGCCGCCGGCGCCTCCGCCCTGGCCACCCGCGCCGGGTCCGCCCCCCTCGTTGCCGCCGCCGTTCTCCGGCGGGGGCGGGGAGGGCGGCGCCTTCGTGCTCGAGGTCGTAGTCGTGGTCGTGGTCTCTGCCGTGGTGCTGGTCACGGGGGGCGGCGCGGTGGTCGAGGACGACGAGGGCGGCTGCTGTCCCGACGGGCCGGTGGCCCCCGACGACTGGCACTGGGAGGGATCCGTGGCGAGGGCCTTCAGGTTCTTGCCGGCGTCCTGCAGAGGCGTCTTGACCGCCGTTCCGACAGTTGCGGGGAGCTGGTTCACGGCGTTCTGGAAGTCCTCGGCGTGCGCCTGCGCCGTGGTGCAGTCCCCCTGTGCCACCGCGGCCTGGACCGCGTCGAGCTGCCCGTTCAGCTCGCTCGCCTGGTCGGATGAGAGCGTCTTCGGCACGTCGCTTGAGCCGCAGCCGGCGAGCGCCGCGGCGACGGTTACGAGAGCGAGCACGGCGAGGATCCGCTGCCTGGGCGGCATCGCGGCGAGTCTAGTAACTGCCCTCATTGGCCCACGTACAGCCTTCGCGCCAGGTGCTCCGGGAGATCCGTCGCGGCGATCGCGTCGGCGGCGCGGTCGATCTCGTACTCCACCCGGTGGTAGGTGCACTCCCAGGCCTCGGTATCCAGCTCCAGCCAGGCGGCGCGGGGGTCCCCGTCGCGGGGCTGCCCGACGGAGCCGGGATTGATCAACCAACGCCCCTCCGAGAGGTCCAGGCGGGTCCCCGGTCCCGCCTGCGCCCCCTTCGCGGCATCGAGCAGCTCGGTCACTCCGCCGTTCGGATTCGCCTTCTCCTCCGGCATCACGAAGAAGAGCGCGACGTGCGAGTGCCCGATCAGGCTCACCCTCGCCGCCTGCACGCCGATGCACTCGGCGGCCTGGTCGGGCCACAGCACGTACTCCCATACCGGGTCGCGGGGAGAGGCGTGGTAGAGGGCGACCTCGCGGGTCTCATCCGCCGCCTCGAGCCCGCCCAGGAAGTCCATCGTCGCGGGCTTCGCCACCTCGCGGGTCCAGCGGACGGCGGCGGCCGCCGCGGGGGAGAACGCCGCGACGTCGAGCTCTCCGAGGACGGCGAGGTCGTGGTTGCCGACCAGGCACAGCGCGCAGCGCTCGGCCACCAGGGTCGCGCAGTCATCGGGCTGCGCCCCGTAGCCGACCACGTCGCCAAGGCACCAGAGCTCGTCGGTGTCCGCTCCCTCGATGTCGGCCAGGGCCGCTTCGAGCGCCGGCAGGTTCGCGTGGATGTCGCTGATGATCGCCAGTCTCACGATTCGAGCGGACTATCGTAGGCGCATGCCCAGCCCCGGCGGCCACAGCAGGGCTCTGCGGGTTGGCATCGCGGCGGTCGCGATGGTGGTCGTGGGCGAGGTCGCGGTCTGGCTCCTGCGCCCCAGCGAGCGGCCCATCCAGCCGGCCAAGGTCTCCGA
Organism: Solirubrobacterales bacterium; assembly: GCA_035313645.1. GTDB lineage: Bacteria > Actinomycetota > Thermoleophilia > Solirubrobacterales > 70-9 > AC-56. The sequence goes on along the minus strand of DATGAF010000064.1, from coordinate 59,511 downwards.
GGGCGACTACTTCACGCCGGCCCAGATCTCCCGAGGCCGAGCCTTCGGCGACGGCCAGCTCTGGCTGTTCCTGGCCACCCTGGGCGCCGAGGGCGCCGTCCTGGTCACCATGGCGATCGGCCGTCCGGCGGCGCTGCGGCGCCGCCTCGAGCGACTGGGGCACCGTCCGGTCCTGGGGGCCGCCGCGGTCGGCGCCGGCCTCTCGATCGCCATCGCGGTGGCCACACTCCCGCCGGCGATCGCGGCTCATGAGCGCGCCGTGGACTACGGGGTCTCGACCCAGTCGCTCGGCTCGTGGCTCGTCGACGCCGGCAAGTCAGCGGCGATCGGCGCCGTCCTGACCGGCACGGGCGCCGCCCTCCTGATCGCGCTCGTGCGCAGGTTCGGGCGCCTCTGGTGGATCCCCGGCACGTTCGCGGTGGCGGCGATCGCCGTCGCCTTCGTCTGGCTCGCGCCGGTGGTCCTCTCCCCGCTGTTCAACAGGTTCACGCCGCTGCCTCCGGGAAGCAGGGCCCGTGCGGACGTGCTCGCGCTGGCGGACCGAGCCGGGGTCGACGTGGGCCAGGTCTACAGGGTCGACGCGAGCCGCCGTTCCCGCGCCCTGAACGCGTACGTGGACGGGATCGGCCCGACCCGGCGGGTGGTGCTCTACGACACCCTGCTCCGGCGGGCGAATCGGCCCGAGCTCCGCAGCGTCGTGGCCCACGAGCTGGGTCACGTGAAGCACGACGACGTCCCGCGGGGGCTGGCCTTCGCCTTCCTGGTGACCCCCTTCGGGCTCCTGTTCGCCCGCGAGCTGGCGGGCGCGATGACCGAGCGAAGCGGCGTCGACCCCCGCGGGCCGGCGGCGTTCCCCGCGTACGCGCTCGGCCTGGCGGTGGCCGCCCTGGCCCTCGGGGTGGTGGGCAACCGGCTCTCGCGCCAGGTCGAGGCGAGCGCCGACACCTTCGCGCTCCGCCTCACCCACGACCCGAGAGCCCTGATCGAGGTCCAAAGGCGGCTCGCCCGCTCGAGCGTCGCCGATCCCGATCCCCCCGCGATCGTAACCGCGCTGATCGGCACCCACCCGTCGACGATCGATCGGATCGGCGCGGCCGTCGCGTACGAGCGCGAGACGGGGCGCGGGCGCTAGGCGCCGCCTAGTATCGCTCCATGGCCGATCCGCTGCAGGAGCTCCGCACCGCGATCCATTCCGCGGCCGACGCGCTGCGCGACGGGAGTTCCGGGTCCGTCGCGCCGACGCTCGAGCGCCCCCCCAAGCCCGAGCTCGGCGACTACTCGACGAACGCGGCCATGCTGCTCGCGCCCGCCCGCGGCGAGGCGCCCCGGCGGATCGCGGAGCTTCTTCGCGATGAGCTCGGAGACCTGCTCGGGGAAAGCGCCGATCGAATCGAGGTCGCCGGCCCCGGCTTCGTCAACGTCTTCCTGGCCGATCGCTGGCACCGCGAGAGCCTCGCCGCGCTGCTGGCGGCGGGGGAGGGCTTCGGGCGAGGCGCCCCGAAGGCGCCCGAGCGGGTGCTGGTCGAGTTCGTCTCCGCGAACCCAACCGGGCCGTTGACCGTGGCCAGCGGACGAGGCGCCGCCTACGGCGACGCGCTCGCAAGGCTGCTCGAGCTGGCCGGACACCAGGTGGAGCGGGAGTACCTGCTCAACGACGTCGGCGGGCAGGTCACCCTGTTCGCGGAATCGATCGCCGCCCGAATGCGGGGCCACGAGGCACCGGAAGGGGGATACTCCGGCGAGTACGTCGCGGAGCTCGCCGATGACCTGGCCGGCCGCGGGCTCGACGCCGACGACCTCGATCGCCTCGCCCGCGCGGGAACGGAGGCGATGGGGAAGGGGATCGAGCGAACGCTCGAGCGTTTCGGCGTCACCTTCGACACCTGGTTCTCCGAGCGCTCCCTGCACGAGGCCGGCGAAATCGAGGGCGCGATCTCCGAGCTGCGTGAGCAGGGCCACGTTTACGAGCGCGACGGCGCGGTCTGGCTGCGGACCACGGCGTTCGGCGACGACAAGGACCGGGTGCTCCTGCGATCGGACGGCGAGCCCACCTACTTCGCCGCCGACATCGCCTATCACCGCGACAAGCTGCGGCGCGGCGCGGCGCGGCTGATCGACCCGCTCGGAGCCGATCACCACGGCTACGTGCCGCGAATGAGGGCGGCCCTGGAGGCGATGGGCTACGACCCCGACCGGTTCGAGGCACCGATGATGCAGCTGGTGCGCCTCCTGGAGGGCGACGCCCGGGCGCGGATGTCGAAACGGAGGGGCGAGTTCGTGACGCTGGACGAGCTGATCGACGACATCGGCGTCGACGCCGCTCGCTTCTTCATGGTCCAGCGCAGCCACGACACCGCCCTCGACCTCGACCTCGAGCTGGCGCGAAGCCAGTCCCAGGACAACCCGGTGTACTACGTGCAGTACGCGCACGCGCGGATCGCCAGCATCCTCCGCAAGGCGGTCGCGGAGGGCGGCGCCGCGAACGCGGGCGACGGACGCGCCGACGAGGCGGCGCTCGCCGCCGGCGCGGGCGCCGAGGCCGCCCTCGACGCGCCCGCCGCGCCGGCCGAGCGCGCGCTGGTGAAGCGCCTGCTCGAGCTGCCCGCCGAGGCCGCGGCGGCGGCCGAGCGCCGCGCCCCGCATCGCCTGGCGGCCTACGCGACGGCGACCGCCGCCGACTTTCACGCGTTCTACCGCGACTGCCAGGTCGTCGGAGCGGGCGGGGGCCTGGAGCAGGCGAGGCTCGCGATCTGCGTCGCGGCCAAGCGCGGCATCGCCACGACGCTCGAGCTGCTCGGGGTCAGCGCCCCCGAGCGGATGTAGCCCCGCCGCCCCGCGTCTCGAGCCGGCTTAGAGCCCCCGCCGGTGAAGGATCAGGGGCACGGTCTGGAGCAGCAGCTTGACGTCGTTCCAGACCGACCAGTTCGCCACGTAGAGATAGTCGAGCTTGACCATCTCGCTGACCGGGATCCGGGCCGATCCGAGAACCTGCCAGTAGCCGGTGATCCCGGGACGCACCTCGAGCCGCTCGCGATCCCAGCCCTGTATTCGACGATCCTCGTCCAGGGGGAGCGGCCGCGGGCCGACGAGGCTCATCCGACCGTCCAGCACGTTCAGGAGCTGCGGCAGCTCGTCGAGGTGGGTGTGCCGCAGCCAGGCTCCCACCCGGGTGGTCCGCGGATCGTCCGCGATCTTGAACACGCCGTCGGCCTCGTTGAGGTGGCGAAGCTCCTCCTTCTGCCGGTCGGCGCCGTCGAACATGCTCCGGAACTTGAGCATCCAGAAGGGCGCACCGCCCCGGCCCGCCCGCCGCTGCCGGAAGAGCACCGGCCCGGGGGAGTCGAGCCTGATCGCGATCGCGATCGCGATCAGGAGCGGCGAGAGGGCGGCGAGCAGGAGCGAGGAGCCGAGCATGTCGAAGCCCCGCTTGACGGCGCGCGAGGAGCGGGAGAACTCGAACCTGCGCACTCCGAGCAGGGTCAACCCCGACAGGCGGTCGGTCTCGACCGACGAACCGGCGACCCGCGAGGCCTCCGGCAGGATGCTCACCTTCACCCCGCCTGCCCTCAACTCACGGATGATGTAGAGGACGTCGTCTCGGCCGAGGTCCGGGCTGGTGGTGAGGATCACCCGATCGATTTGCTCGGCCGCGACCATCGCGGAGAGGCTCGCCTGGGTCTCCCCGTCGGCGCCCGGCTCACGACGCCGGCTCCCCGCCGCGGGCACCACCCCGACGAGCTCGGCGCGGATCCAGCTGGTCCCGAGCGCCGCGCCCAGGCTCTCGGCTGCCTTCGAATCCCCGATCACGAGGCACCGCTCGGTGGGCGCGATCCGGCCCGCGACGCGGCGGGCGAACAGGCGGAAGCTGATCGTCAGCAGGAACACGAGCAGCCACATGCCGAGGATCGGGCCGCGGCCCAGGTACCCACCGACCAACGCGCCATCGCAAAGCCACAGTCCCAGCGCGCTGAGCGTCGCGATCGCGAACAGCCTGGGGGCCTCCTCCAGGGTCGACTTGTGGAGCAGGTGCTCGTCGCGCTCATACAGGCCGGTCGCCTTGACGAGGAGGACGAACACGGGCGGGACCGCGAGGGCCGCGAGCTTCAGCCGATCGTCACCGATCGCGACCACGCTGACGAACAGGGCAAGGGCCACCGCGCAGACGTCGGCGACTCCCAGCGAGCGGCGGAAGAGCGAATCGCGGCGGCGGATGAGCTCGCGCCGGGGTACGAACGGGGTTCGCGAGGCGCCGTCTTCGCCCGCGCGGCCAGCTCCGCGCTCCCGCAGCCCGGGAGCGGCGATCACCGAGGCATCTGGCGACGTTCCCTCCACCCCTCTGTCCTCCGCAAGGCTATCCCTCCGGGTCGCAGGGGCGACCGGCTGGCGGGGCGAAGGCTAGAACACCGCATGGCGCAGATCAAGCGGCAGGGGTCAGGTGCCGAACCCTGCGGTCGAAGCGCCGCGCCGCCTGCGGATCGCGATCGCGATCCGGATCAGGAATCCGATCACGAGAACCACGCCGAGCGCGGCGATCAGCGGGGTCACCGGGTATCCGACCAGGGGAAGGCGGACCTCGCTGGCGCCACCGACCGCGCTCGGGGCGCCGGCTCCCCCGCCGGCGCCGGCTCCGCTCCCGGACGCAGGGGCGGTGCCGCCCCCGCTATCGGCCGCGCCTCCGCCGCCGGGGCCGGATGGCCCACAGAGACTCGCGGTGTACTCGTCGCACGCACCCGAGCCGGGCGACTGCGCGCCCGCCGACGTGGCGAGCGACAGCGTCGCGGCCACCACCAGGAGGATGGCCGTTCCCGGCGCGCCTGGGCAGTGGCTCTTTTGGCCCGTTGGTCGCACTCCGTGGCTGCTCGGGACGGTGGCTCGATCCCTACCCTCTGCCGGTCCCAGACTACAGCTCGGAATGGTGGCCAAGGGCCGCCCCGGCGAACCGATCGACACGAGGACCACTTGAACGTCGCACGGCGACGAATCCCCGGGCGCGCTCCGCGCCGCGCGGGCACGTCCCCTGCGGTGGCGATCGGCCCGCGAGCGCGGGACGACGCCCCGGAGTCCCTGAGGATCCAGGCCCAGCGTGCGCTCGCGTTCCTCGCGTCCGTGACGCTGGTCGCGTACCTCGCGCTCCGTGGCGGCGGTTACGACCTCGTCGTTCGCCAGGAGGTCGGGTTGATCCTGTGGTGGTCGATCGCGGTCGCGTTCACACTCGGTCTCCTGCCGGCCTGGAGGCTCGATCGACCGCGCTGGTGGGCGCTGGCGGCCCTGGCGGCGCTCGTCGGCTGGACTGCCTTCAGCCTCTTGTGGACGCAGAGCGACGAGTCGAGCTTCGCCGAGCTCGCGCGCACCCTCGACTACGCCGGGCTGATCGTGCTCGCGTGGAGCGCGATCGGCAGGGACACGTGGCGCGCGGCGGCGGCGGGGCTGTCGGTGGGGGTCGTCTCGATCGCCGTCGTTGCGATCGTCAGCCGACTCTTTCCAAGCGATTTCCCGACCACCGCGGTGGAGCGCTTCTTCGGGCCGCAACGCCTCAGCCGGCCGCTCGACTACTGGAACGCCCTGGGCTGCTGGTGCGCGATGTCGATCGCCCTGGCGCTCGGCTGGAGCGCCGGGCTCCGGGATCGGCTTCTCCGAGCCGCCAGCCTGGCGACCGTGCCCCTCGCCGGGGCGGCCCTCTACCTGACCTACTCGCGAGGAGCCGTGTTCGCCGGGGCCGCGGGCGTCGCGGCGGTGATCGCGCTCTCGCCGAATCGGCGCACCGCGGCCGTCCACGCGGCCCTGGGGGTCGCGGCGACGGGGCTCGTGGTCGCCGTGATCCGGACTCAGCCGGCGATCGCGGACGGGAGGAGCGGCCACGGCGGGATCGTGGTGGCGCTCGCCCTGCTCGGCGTGTGCCTGGCCTGCGGCGTGGCGGCGGCGTGGACGGAAGCGAAGGGCCTCGACGGCTCGCCGGCGTCGATCCGCTGGCTCCGACCCGGCCCGATCGCCGTGGCCGCGCTCGCGACGATCGCGATCGCGGCCGTCGGCACCGGCGTGGTCTCCGGCGCCGGGCAGGTCAGCAGCGTGTCGCAGTCGCCCTCCCGGACCGGGGACCCGGCGGCCCGCCTGACGAGCCTCGGCGGCGCGCGTAGCGACATCTGGGCGTCGGCCTGGCGCGCCTTCGAGTCCAAGCCGCTCACGGGAATCGGGCCGGGCACGTTCGGCCTCTGGTGGGCGCGGGACTCGGACAGCGCCACCGTCTTCAAGGACGCTCACTCCCTGTATCTCGAGACGCTCGCGGAGCTCGGCGTGCCCGGGGAGCTCGCCCTGGTGGCGACCCTGGGCGCCCTGCTCGCCGCCGCCCTGCGGGCTCTGACGCGAGTGTGGCGCGAGAGCCACGCCTGGGTCGTGGCGGGCCTGGTGGCCGCCTACTTCGCGTTCCTGGTCCAGGCGGGAGTCGACTGGATGTGGGAGTCGACGGCGGTCGCGGCGGTCGCGGTCGGCTCCGTCGCGATCGCCGCCGCCGCTTCAGCGGAGCGGCGCCAACCCCGGCCGGCCCTGCGATGGGGACGGGTCGCCGTGGTGGGGATCGCGGTGATCGCCGGGGCGATCCAGATCCCCGGAATCGTGTCCACCGATCGAGTCCGCGCCAGCGCCGACGCGCTCGCCTCGGGATTCGACGAGGACGCCGCCAGGCTCGCGAGCCAGGCGGTGAGCAGCGAGCCCTGGGCCGCCGATCCCTATGCGACGCGGGCGTTCGTCGAGCTGAAGAGCGGGGAGCTCGGTCGGGCGCGGATCGACGTGGGACGAGCGATCGCCCGCGAGCCGACGAACTGGGAGCATCGGCAGCTCCTCGCCCGAATCGACATCCAGGCCGGGGACACGCGGGCGGCGCAACGGGCGCTGACCCAGATGCGGGCGCTGCGCCCCGCGCTCGCGCCCGAGGTGCGAGCGACGAAGAGGGCGCTTCGCTCGCGAAGCGGCGATCCGCGCCGGCTCGACCGCCCCTCGGGATGAGCATTCCCTCGTTCGGCGAAGCCGTCGAAACCGTCGTGATGATCCCGCACTGGAACCGGGCCGAGCGGCTGCGCCGAGCCCTCGAGGCACTCGAGCGCCAGACCCTGCCCGCCCCGGTCTGGGTGATCGACAACGGGTCGACGGACGAGACCCGCCAGATGCTCGCGCGTCGCTTCGAGGCAGTTCGGTGTCTGCGCCTCGGGTCGAACCGCGGCTTCGGAGCCGCACTGAACGAGGGCGCGCGCCAGACGAGGGCGCGCCTCTTGATCTTCCTCAACAACGACGCCGTCGCCGATCCCCGCTTCGTCGAGGAGGTCGTCGCCGCACAGGCGGCGAGCGGCGCCGAGATGGTCGCGGGATGCCTGCGGGCCCCCGACGGGTCGGTCGAATCCGCCGGGGTGGAAGTCGACCGCTCCCTGATCGCCTACGACATCGGTCACGGCCAGCGGCACGAAGACCTGCTCGCGGGCCCCGAGCTCTTGCCGCTGGCGCCCTCGGGCGGGGCGGCGGCCTTTCTCCATGAGGCGTTCGTCTCGGTCGGGGGATTCGACGAGGGCTTCTTCGCGTACCTCGAAGACGTCGAGCTCGGGATCCGGATGCGGATGAGCGGCATGCGGTGCGTTGCGGCGCCGAGCGCCTTCGCGTGGCACGAGCACTCGACCACCCTCGGCTCGGGCAGCGCGGCGAAGAACCGGCTCATGGGGCGCAGCCGCGGCTACCTGCTCTGGAAGTACCGGGCCGCGCTCGACCACAGAGCGCGATCGAGGGGGCTGGTGATCGACGGCCTCGTCTACTCGGGCCAGAGGATCTTTCATGGAAACGCCGGCGCCCTTCGGGGGCGCCTCGAGGGGCGGAGAGAGCTCGCGGCCCGGCGCCCTCCCGAGGCCGATCCTCGCTTCGCCTCGGTGCCCACCGTCGAGCGGCCCATCCCCGAGGCGCTGGCGGTCCGGCTCCGGCGCCGGGTCGGGTCCGGGTCCTCGGGACAGGATCGACCTTGAGCGGCGAAGGGCCAGGTGGCGCCGGTCGAAAGGCCCTCGTCGTCCTCCACGAGGAGCCCCTCGGGGGGGCGTCGATGGCGGTGCTCCGGATCCTTCCCGAGCTCGAGGACCGCGGCTGGCGGATCGCCTTCTGGGCTCCGAACCCGAGCCCGCTTCACCGGCATCTCCGGGCCCTCGGCCACGAGGTGCACGGCGCCGACCGGCCTCTCGCCCACAGCTGGCGGGGGCTCCGACAGCCTCCGGGGCCCGCCAGGCGCGTCCTTAGAGCCCCCGGCTACCTGGCTCGCTTCGCCGCGACGGTTCGCCGTCTGCGCCCCGACGTCGTCCACGCCAACTCGCTGCTCTCGACCTGGGAAGCGGTCACCGCCAGGGCCGCGGGGGCTCGAGTGGTCCTGTACGTCCACGAGATGCTCGGCTCAACGCCGAAGGCGACCGCGGCGGGATGCGCGGCGCGGGCCGGCGCCCACGTCGTAGTCGCCGTCTCGGAGGCATGCGCTCGCTCGCTGGCTCGGGTCGGGATCGATGCCCGAGTCGTTCCCGGCGGCGTCCCGGCCCCGGCCGAGCCCGCGTCGAGGGAGGGCGCCTCGCAGGCGATCGGCACGATCGGCACGATCTCGCGGCGCAAGGGCAGCGACCTCTTCGTCGAGGCCGCTCGCCGCGTCCGCGCGAGGGACAACGAGGTCGGCGCCGAGATGATCGGCTCGACGGAGGCGCCGCTGGAGCAAGAGTGGATCGCCGGGGTGCTCGAGCTGGCGGCGCGCGCCGGCGTCCGCCACCGCGCGTCGGCCGACGTCCAGGCGGCGCTCGCGAGCTGGGACGTTTTCGTGCTCCCGTCGCGCGAGGACCCCTTTCCGAGCGTCGTCCTGGAGGCGATGGCCGCCGGCGTCCCGGTGGTGGCCGCCGGCGTGGACGGGGTGCCGGAGCAGGTCGGGGACGAGGCCGGGCTCCTCGTCCCCGCGGAGGACCCGGGCGCGCTGGCCGACGCCGTCCTCGACCTTCTCGGATCGCCTTCGCGGCGGCGGGCGATGGGCGCAGCCGGGCGGTGGAGGGTCGGAGAGAGGTTCACCCTGTCCAAGCAGGCGGAAGGCATCCACGCCGCCTACCTCGAGGCCTGTCGCTGATGGCATCGGGCGCCCGCGAGGTCCTGGTCGTCCTCCACGAGCACACCCTCGGGGGGGCGAGCCAGTCGGTGCTCCGGGTCGCCCCGAAGCTCGAGGAGAGAGGCTGGCGGTTCGCCTTCTGGGTCCCCCGCCCGAGCCCGCTTCACGACGACCTGATGGGTCGGGGGCTCGAGGTCGCGGGCGCTCCCCGCCACATCGACTTCGGCCTCCGGGCGCTGCTGGCGCCTCCCGGAGCATTCCGACGGGCCGCGAGCTGGGCGCCATACCTACGTGACTTCCGGCGCTTCGTGCGCGCTCGCCGCCCGGAGCTCGTCCACGCGAACTCGGTGACGACGGTCGTGGAGGGGCTCGCGGGCCGCCGGTCCGGAGCGGCGACGCTGATGCACTGCCACGAGGTGGTCCCCCGCGGTCTCCGCGGGGCCGCGATCCGTCGATCCGCGTGGACCCGACTGGACGGTGTGGCCGCGGTCTCGGGCGCCTCCGCGGACACCCTCGCCTGGAAGGGCCGGAGGCCGGCCGTCGTCTACGAGGCGGCGCCGATCCCGCCTCACCCCGTCGCGATCCGCGACCGGCCCTCGCCGTTTCGGATCGGCATGGTCGGCGCGGTCTCTCGTCGAAAGGGAAGCGACGTCTTGGTCGACGCCGCCGAGCGGCTGCTCGCGAGCGGTGACGACATCCAGATCGAGATCGTCGGGGCACCGGAGCCCGGTCGCGACGCGGGCTGGGCCGAGAGGGTGCTCGCCCGCGCCCGCGCCGCCGGCGTCACGCACACCGAGCGAGCCGATGTCGCCGAGCGCATGGGGCGCTGGGATGGCTTCGTGCTTCCGTCGCGGCGGGACCCGTGCCCGATCGCGATGCTCGAGGCGATGGCGGCCGGACTCCCGGTGATCGGCGCCGCGGTCGACGGGATTCCCGAGCAGATCGCGCCGGGCTGCGGCTTCCTGGTCGAGGCCGATGCACCCCTCCACCTCGCCGCGGCGATCCGGCGGATCGCGGCGCTCGGCGCGCCGGAGCGCGCCCGGATGGGTCGAGGAGCCCGCGCCCGCGTGGCCGCGGAGTTCAGCCTCGATCGCCAAGCGGCGGGGCTCGAGGCCGCCTACGAAGCCGCGCTCCGCGCGTCCTGGGAGCGTCGATCGTGAGGCCGCCCGTCACCCTCCTCGTCCCGTTCCTCGGCACTCCGTCGGAGGAGGAGGACCTGATCGCTCGGCTGGCGCGGATCGACACCCGTCCGGACGACGAGCTGATCCTGGTCGACAACCGCCCCGGGACCGCCGTGGGCGAGGTCCCGGCGGGCCGCGTCCGGGTGTTGAGGGCAGGGGCTCGCCGTTCCCCGTGGTACGCGCGAAACGAGGGAGCCGCTCGGGCTCGGAACGCCTGGCTCCTGTTCGTCGACGGCGACTGCGACCCGCCGCGGACCCTCCTGGACGACTTCTTCGCCCCGGCGCCCGGCGATGGTTGCGGGGTCGTCGCCGGCGAGGTGGTGGGTATGCGGGACCAGGCCGCGGTGCTCGCACGCTGGGCCCGCTCCCGCCGGCAGATGATGGCGAGCCATCACCTGGCCGCCGGGCCGATGCCCGCCGGGATCGCCGCGAACCTGCTCGTCAGCCGCGAAGCGTGGGAGGCGGCGGGCGGGTTCGTGGACGCCGCGGCAGCGGACGTCGAGCTGTGCTGGCTGATCCAGCGTGCGGGACTCCGCTTCGCCTACCGGCCGAACGCCCGGGTTGCCCATCGCGATCCCGAGCGGATCGCGGCGGTCGCCCGCCAGGCCCTGCGGTACGGGCGCGGGCGGCGCCGCCTCCGCCGGCGCTACGGCCGAACGGTTCCGCCGGTTCGGCTGGCGACCCCGCTCGGTCGGGCGGTCGCCGGCGCGCTGGTCTGGGCAGTGACCGGGCGCTTCGAGCGCGCCCTCTTCAAGCTGATCGACGGCGCCTGGACCTGCGTCCTCTGGTGGGCATACGTCGCCGCCCGTCGGAGCCGGACGGATCCCCGGAGGCTCGACTAGACCCGGCCGCGCGGCGGCTCAGATCACGAGCACCCGGTGTCGAAGGTCGCCCCGCACGGTCGCGAGCAGGTGGAGCGAGTCGTAGAGCAGGAAGTACGGGGCGTAGGCGAGGCTGGAGTTCGCCTCGCGGCACCGCGAGGCCAGGTACCGCAGGTACGGCAGCGCGCCCAGCGACGCCAGCCGCCTCCGCCGAGCGGCGACGACGCTCGACAGCGCCAGGAGGAGCAGGAGGTGAGCGGGCGTGCGCACGATCCCGAAGCGCAGCCCCCGAGCGCGAAGCTCCGGATGCCGCCGGAAGGCCAGCACCGCGTCGCTCCCTAGAAGCGCGGTCCGAAGATGGCGAAGCGGGCCGACGTCGTCGACGGCGTGGTAGACGAGCGCCCGCGGCGCGAACCGCACTCGCGCTCCCGTCGCGACGGCTCGCCAGCCGAGATCGGTGTCCTCGCCGAGCGCCTCGGGAAACGACTCGTCGAACCCGTCGAGGCGAGCGAGGATCTCGCGTGGGTAGACGATGTTGCAGGTCGGAAACCACGGGCTCAGATCCGCGCTTTCCCGTGTGCGGCTGAACGGGCCGAGGAGGTGGATCTCGCTCGGCAGCGGATGGGTGGGCCCGACGACCACCGAGTCGCGCCGCCGGCCCGCGGCGTCGACCGCCTCACGCAGCCAGTCCGGGTGGGGCTCGCAGTCGTCGTCCGTGAACGCGACCAGCGGGGCGCGAGCCCGCGTCCAGCCGGCGTTGCGCGCGGCCGCGGGCCCGGAGCCGCGTTCGAGCGAGACCGAGGTGAGCTGGAACGGAGCGGTCCTCGCCGTACGCTCGAGCAACTCCGCGGTCCCGTCCGCCGACCGGTCGTCGACGACGATGACCTCGAACCGCTCCGGGTCGAGCCGCTGCTCGCCGAGCGCTCGAAGCAGGCCGGCGAGCCGCGGCTCGCGATCCCTGGTCGCGACGACCACGCTGACGTCGGGGGAATGGGCGCTCATCCTTCTCGGGAGCCGGCGAACCGGCCGCGCTTTCGCAGGAGGACGAAGCAGAAGGGCGTGCCGGCGCCGACGAGGCGCTCCACGCGCATGCCGCTCTGGGCGGCGGCGTGCTCCAGGTCCCCCAGGTCGGTCGGCGAGCCGAGCCACGCCGGATGTGACTGGTCGCCGGGACCGCTGCCGAGCCACGAGCCGGCGGCGCGGAGGGCCCGCCGGATCGGTCCCGGCTTTCGGTGGACCGCAGGCGCGTTCGACACCTGAAAGAACGCGATCCCATCGGGCCGAAGAACCCGGCCCATCTCACGGACGTACGCGAGCGTCATCGCCGGGTCCGGAAGGTGCTGGAAGACGACGAACGAATGGCAGACGTCGGCGCTCTGGCTCTCGATCGGAGCCAGCGTTCGCCCGTCGCCCAGGACCCATTCGACGTTGCCGAGGTCGGCGTTCAGCCTTCGAGCCCGATCGAGCATCCGCTCGGAGACGTCGAGGGCGCGAACCTCGGCGCCGCGCTCGGCCAATCCGCGCGTGATCCGACCCAGGCCGCAGCCGATCTCGACGATCGAGTCGGTCGGGGCGAACTCCACGCCCAGCAGCTCGATCACCGTGTCGAGGGCCTCCCGACCCCCCGTCCAGAACGCGTCCGAGTCCGGGTCCCGGTAGTCGAGGCGGTTGTCGATGAAGTAGTAGGCGTTCTCCTCCGCGCGGGCGTCCCAGAACTCCCTCATGCCCGCGCCAGCCACGGCGCTGGATCGTACCGCCGCCCGCCGCGCACGCGAGGCCATGGATCGATCATCTAGGTTCTCTCGCCGGTGCAGTCGGTCAGCGTCATCGTCGCGGCCCGGGACGCCGAGCGAACCGTCGGCGCCACGCTGGCCGCGCTCGCCGGGCAGGACTTCGACGGGGAATTCGAGGTCATCGTCGTGGACGACGGCTCCACGGACGGGACGGCGGCGGTGGCGGCCGAGGCCGGCTCCGGAGCGAGGGTGCTCCGAGCAGCCGGAGTTGGGCCGGCCCGGGCAAGGAACATCGGCGCCGAGCATGCCCGGGGCGACGCGCTGGCGTTCACCGACGCCGACTGCGTTCCGACCTCGAGGTGGCTGACCGAGGGGCTGGCGGCGCTGGGTGAGGCGGAGCTCGTCCAGGGGTCCGTCCGCCCCGATCCCGGAGTCTCGCGGCAGCCCTTCGATCGCACCGTCTGGGTGACCGACGAGCTCGGCCTGTACGAGTGCGCGAGCCTGTTCGTGCGCCGCGAGCTGTTCGAGCGCCTGGACGGCTTCGAGCAGTGGCTCGACCCGCGCCTCGGCAAGCCGCTCGCGGAGGACGTCTGGTTCGGGTGGCGAGCCCGTCGCTCCGGCGCGACGACGGCGTTTCGCCCCACCGCCCTGGTACATCACGCGGTGTTCAGGAGGCGGCCGCGGGAATACGTCGCCGAGCGCGCTCGCCGCCTCTACTTTCCCGCGATCGTCGCCCGGGTTCCCGAGCTGCGTGAGTCGTTCCTCTACCGCCGCTGGTTCATGAGCTGCGACGCCGCCCTCTTCGACCTCGCCCTCGCCGCCGCGCTGATCGCCGCCTCCACGGGGTCGCGCCGAGCGCTCGTCGGGGTCGCGCCGTACATGTGGTCGCTTGGAGCGCGGGCGATTCCGTGGCGACGCCACGCGCCGGAAGTCGCCGCGGCCGACCTCGCGGCTGACGGCGTGGGCTTCGCCGCCACGGCGCTTGGGAGCGTCAGGGCGAGGACCATCGTCCTCTGACGCGAGGGTCGCCCCGGATGTGCGGACTATGCTCGCCGCCGTGCGGGTCCTGGCGGTCGGCAACATGTATCCGCCGCATCACCTGGGGGGCTACGAGCTGATGTGGCGGTCGGCGATGGAGCATCTCAGGAGCGTGGGGCACGAGGTGCGCGTCCTCACCACCGACCATCGAGAGGACTCGGTCGACCCCTCCATCGAGGACGAGCCCGGCGTCCATCGGGAGCTTCGCTGGTACTGGCGCGACCATGCCTTTCCCGAGCTCGGCCTGCGCGCGCGGTTTCGCCTCGAGCGCCACAACGACCGCGTCATGGCCCGACACCTCGCGGAATTCGATCCCCAGGTCGTGAACTGGTGGGCGATGGGAGGGATGTCGATGTCGCTGATCGAGGGAGTGCGACGGACCGGCGTTCCCGCGGCCGGGGTGGTGGTCGACGACTGGATGCTCTACGGCCCGGGCGTGGACGGCTGGCAGCGGGCGTTCGGACACCGCGGGGTGGCGAGGCTCGCGGAGCCGCTCTCAGGGATCGCGACGCGACTCGAGCTGGCGCAGGCAGCGAGCTGGGTGTTCGTCAGCGACACCGTTCGGCGCCGCGCGATGGAGGGAGGCTGGGAGGTGGGCGACGCGACCGTCGCCCACGGCGGGACGGACCCGGACCTCTTTCCCCGCGCTCCCGCCCGCCCCTGGACGTGCAAGCTCCTCTATGTGGGTCGCGTCGATCCCCGCAAGGGAATCGCAACCGCGATCCGGGCGGTTGCCGAGATCCACGACGCCACCCTGGCGGTGGTCGGTGGGGGCGACGAGCGCCACCTCGCGGAGCTTCAGGACCTGGTGCGCGAGCTCGGCGTCGGTCAGCGGGTCCGGTTCGCGCGGCACCGTCGAGAGGAGCTCGCCGGCGTCTACGCGTCGGCGGACGCCGTCCTGTTCCCGACCCTGTGGGAGGAGCCGTGGGGCCTGGTCCCCCTCGAGGCGATGTCCGTCGGCCGCCCGGTGATCGCCACCGGGACGGGCGGCTCGGGCGAGTACCTGAGGGACGGCGTCAACTGCCTTCTGTTCTCGCCGCCCGAGGGCTCGATCGCGCTCGCGGAAGCGATTCGACGCCTCGCGCGGGACCCCGACCTGCGTTCACGGCTTCGCGAGGGCGGGTTCGCGACCGCCGGCCGGCTCACCGAGGACGCGTTCAACCGGCGGGTCGCGGCGGCGCTGGCGCGCGCCGGCGGCGGGTAGCGAGGCGTCGCAGGATGCGCCCGCCGATCGCGATCGCGGTCGTCTCGTGGAACACCCGGGACCTGCTACGCGCCTGCCTCGACTCGCTGAAGCCCGACGTCGACGGCGGGCTGGCCAGCGTCTGGGTGGTGGACAACGGGTCGAGGGATGGCTCCCCCGATCTCGTCGAGCGCGAGTTCGGTTGGGCGCACCTTCTCGCTCCCGGCGCCAACCTCGGCTTCGGCCCCGCGGTGAACCTGGTCGCCGAGCACACGGACGCGCCCTGGATCGCGCCGTCCAATGCGGACGTGGAGGCGGAGCCGGGAGCGCTCGGCGCGATGCTCGCGGCCGGCGAGGGCGATCCGAGGGTCGCCGCCGTCGCCCCGCGGCTGGTCATGCCGGACGGGCGGACGCAGCACTCGGTCCATCCGTTTCCCACGCTCCCGCTCGGGTTGGCGTTCAACCTCGGCCTCCAGCGCGTTGTTCCCGGCCTCGGGGACCGGCTCTGCCTGGAGGGATACTGGAACCCGGCGCGGCCGCGATCGGTCGACTGGGCACACGGCGCCTTCCTTCTGGTTCGACGCCGCGCCTTCGATGGAGTCGGGGGCTTCGATCCCGGGCAGTGGCTCTACGCGGAGGACCTCGACCTCGCGTGGCGCCTCGCCGCAGCCGGATGGACGGTCCGCTACGAGCCCGTCGCGGTCGTTCGCCACGCGGTGGGCGCCGCCGCGGCGCAGGCGTTCGCCGACGACCGGGACGCCAAGCACGTCGCCGCCGCCTACGCGTGGATCGCGCGCCGTCAGGGAGTCGCCGCCGCCCGCGGGTACGCGGCGCTCAACGTCGGGGGAGCGATCGGCCGATGGCTCGCGCTCGCCATTCTTAGCCCGCTCGGGCCCGAGCGCCTCCGACCACGCCGCGAGCGGTTGCGCCGTGACGCGTCGCTGCATCGCGCCGGCCTTCGCCGGCGTCCGCCCTCCTGGACGTGAGTCAGGGCCCCGCTCCCCTGCGTTAGCTTTGCCGCTTGGTCGGCACTCGAGGTGAATCCCAGACCGGAGGCGGCGGCAGGGCCGTCGCACGCCTGCGAGAGCGGCTCGACGAGATCGACTGGTACCAGACGCAGGAGCTGGCGCCCGGCCTCGTGACCCCGGGGATGTTCGATCTCAGGCCGCTCATTCCCCGGTACGGGATCCCGGAGGACCTCGCCGGGACGCGGATCCTCGAGGTGGGGACGTTCGAGGGCTTTTGGGCATTCGAGCTCGAGCGAAGGGGAGCTGCGGTCACCGCGCTCGACGTCGACCGCGTGCAGGCGCTCGACTGGCCGCCGCGCCTCCGTCCCGAGGAGGACGGCGCTCGGGGCGAGGGGTTCGCGCTTGCCCGAGAGGCCCTCGGCAGCTCGGTCGAGCGCGTCGGGATGACGATCTACGAGGCGACGCCCGAGGGGCTCGGCGGTGCCTTCGACCTCGTCTTCTGCGCATCGGTTCTGATCCACCTGCGCGATCCGATGCTGGCGCTCGAGCGGATGGCGGCGCTCTGCCGGGGGCGGCTGATCCTCGCCGAGGAGTACAGCCGCCGACTCAGGTTCGTTCCGCTGGCTGCCGCCGAGTTCCGCGGCGAGACCCCTTGGATGACCTGGTGGCGCCCCTCGATCCGCACCTGGCTGTCGATGGTCCGCGCGGCAGGGTTCGACGACGTGAGGCCGGAGGCGCGCTTCAGGATCCCGTTCCGGGAGCGGCGCGGCGGCGTGCCCCACGTCGTCCTCCACGCGCACCGGATGGCGTCGTGAGCCGCTTGCGCGAGTCATTCGAACGGAGGGCCAGGTGGGTCTCGTGGAGAGCCGGCTACTGGGCGGGTCCGAGGGCCATGTCCGCGATCAGGAAGTGGTGGGTGGTCTTCCGCAACCCCGAGGCGAGGATCGACTTCGGGGACGACGTGTACCTCGGACCGGGATGCGGGGTACACGCGCCGTTCGGCGGCGAGCTGGTGATCGGCTCGCGAGTCGAATTCCGCCGCGGTGTCCGGATCGAGCTCGCACGCGACGCGAAGCTGACGATCGGCGAGGGGACGCGGTTCACCTACTACGTCGTGATCCAGTGCGGCCGGAAGATCGAGATCGGCGCGCGCTGCGTGTTCGCCCAGGCGGCGCTGGTGGTCGACGGCAACCATCGGTTCCGGGATCTCACCAGGCCGATCCTCGAGCAGGGCTACGACCTTCGAGCGCTCAGGATCGACGACGATGTCGCGGTGATGGCGAAGTGCACGGTGCTCGCGAACGTCGGCCGGCGCTCGTTCATCGGCGCCAACTCCGTGGTGAGCCGTGACCTCCCGCCCTACGTGGTCGCGGTTGGAGCACCGGCGCACCCGATCGATTACTTCGGCCCGGAGGGTGCCGAGCCCGTCGAGCCCTCCGCCTCGCGCTCGGATAGGTCGGGCTGAACCGGCCCGGGATCCGCCTGGGCCCCGGCCTCCTCCCATGCGGCGAGGAACTCGGGAGCGAGCGTCTGCCGATAAACGGCCGTGGCGCTCGCCCAGACCCACGGCCCGATGAGCGGGACGCGGCGGGGCACGAAGGGGGCCAGCCGCGCTCCGCGGCCCTTCGCGCGGCGCTCCCGCGCGGCGCGCCTGAACAGGTGGAAGTAATAAGGGCGGATATCGGGATGCAGCCGCACGAACTGCCGTTCCGCCTTGGCCAGCCGGCGAACCCTTTGCCTCCAGAACTCGAGGTCCATCTCGCGGAGATGCTCGACGACCGCCCGCCGGTTGTAGACGAGCCGGAGCCCGAGGCGGTTCGCCCGGTAGGCCCAGTCGAGGTCCTCGTAGCCATAGGGCAACCTCTCCTCCTCGAAGGCGCCGACTCGCTCCAGGAACTCCCGCTTCACGGACACGTTGGCTCCGTAGAAGCGCCCCCATCCGGCCTCGATCCCGTCGATGTTCCGGTAGTCGAACTGGACGCCGTCCTCGAGCCATCGCATGAATGGCGTCACACGGAGCTCGCGCGCCCAACGCACGTGACCGAGCACCGCGACCTCGGACGCGGGATCGTTGCGGTGCCAGGCGAGATGCTCGGTGACGAGACGCGGTTCGGGGAGGGTGTCGTTGTCCGTGAACAGGACGATCGGCGAGACGGCGGCCCGCCATCCGGCATTCCGGTTGGCGGATAACCCGGGGATCCGGCCTCTCACCAGCCGGACCGGGTAGGGCCGGCGACCGATCGCCCTCTCGACAGCGCCGACGTCCGGCTCCGCAGCGTCGGCGGCGACCACCACCTCGAACGCGCCGTTCCCCGGGTCCTGCGACTCGTATCGTGCCAGCACTCGAGCGAGGCTCTCGTGCATCCCGATGGTCGAGACGACGATGCTTATCGACCGGGACATAGGCGGAGTCGGGAAGGCGGCGACGGCCAAGCTAACACCCTCGGTGCTCGGACACCACGCCTAATATCCTGCCGCGCGATGGCTGCAGACGGGAGGCGCCCGCTCGCCGGCCGGGCGCGGTTTCTGATGCAGGAGCCGATGTGGCGCGTCGCGATGCGGGCGAACCTGATGCGTCCGTACTGGAGGTGGCGGTTTCACAGCTTCGGGGCGGAGTCCGTTCTTCACCGGCCCGACTGGGTCTACGGCGCCGGGAAGATCGCGATCGGGAGGCGCGTGCTGATCCTCGCCCACATTTGGCTGTCCGCCGAGCGCCAGACCTGGGATCGACCCGGGCCGGCGCTTCGGATCGGTGATGGGGCGGCGGTCAGGCCGTACTGCACGATCAGCTGCGCGGAGTCGGTGGAGATCGAGGACAACGTCGTCCTGAGCGCGTTCTCGACCGTCGTCGACTCCGACCATTCGTGGGAGGGGGGGACGTCCGAGAACATCGTGTGGAATCCGCTGCAGACCGCGCCCATCCGGATCGGCCGAGGGACCTGGATCGGTGAAAGGGTGGCGGTGTTGCGGGGTTCCAGCATCGGCCGCTTCTGCGTCATCGGGACGAACAGCGTCGTGCGGGGCGAGATCCCGGACTTCTCGGTTGCGGCTGGGGTGCCGGCGACGGTCGTCGGATCGACGCGTGAGCGCGTGCGTCACCTGGTCGACTAGCGGTTCGACGATGCGCGGCCGGACCGATGCGGAGCGACTGGCGGTCGACCCCGGGCGCGAGGAGGCGGAGCTCCGCGAGTATCTGGGAGCGCGCTACCACCGCTCGCGGCTGGAGGGCTATCAGCAAACGCTCGACGAGGAGTTCGCGGCCTGCGGCGACGAGGCTCGCTTCTACCGGACCTCGGAGGCCTACCTCTACAACCTGACCGCCTTCGCGATGACCGGGACGAAGGCTCCCTACCTGGAGGAGCTGACCCGCCTCGTCCCTCACGGCGCGCGGGTGCTCGACTACGGCTGCGGGATCGGATCGGACGGGCTCTTGCTGCTGGAGCTGGGGTATGGGGTCGAGTTCGCCGACTTCGACAACCCGAGCACCGGGTACCTACGCTGGCGCCTGAAGCGTCGTGGGCTGGCCGCGCCCGTTCACGATCTCGACGGCGAGGTGCCAGGGGGATTCGATGCGGTGTACGCCTTCGACGTCATCGAGCACGTGCCCGAGCCGTTCGCGCTCCTGGGGGAGATGGAGCGCCGGGCTCGACTCGTGGTGATCAACCTGCTCGAGCCCGAGCCGGGGGATCAGGCCCTGCATCATCCGCTTCCGATCGCGGACATCCTGAGGCACGCGCGGGCCCGGGGGCTCCGCTCCTACTGCATCCACCACGATCGCTCGCACCTGGTCGCCTACGCGCCGGAGTCGGCGCCGGCGCCGGCGCGGGTCGTGAACGCCGGCAGGCTGATGCTGGGCAAGGCGAGGCGGCGCCTGCGTCGTCCCGCGGCGCATTGAGCGCCTGCGCGGAGGCCGCGATCCCGCTGCTACCGTCGAGCGGCCGGGGAGGGCTCTCGGGGCCGACGCTCGCCGCCGGCCCCACGTTCGCGGCACAGAAGTGACCGAAGCCACCTCCATCCCCACCCCCACGGTCGCTCGACTCGAGGAGCAGCTCGACCCGACGGCCGAGCTCGGCGAGCGGGTCGCGCTCGAGGGCGGGAGTCTCCGCGAGCACACCGCCCGGGGGGTGATCGTCAACTCGGCGTTTCAGGTCGGGTTCGCGGTCCTCAACCTGGTCAAGCGCGTCGGAGTCGCGGCGTTCCTCACCACCAGCCAGTTCGGCCTGTGGGGGATCATCGCCACCACCCTGATCACCCTCGGTTGGTTGAAGCAGGTCGGGATCAGCGACAAGTACATCCAGCAGGACGAGCCCGACCAGGAGGTGGCGTTCCAGAAGGCCTTCACGCTCGAGCTCGCGTACACGCTGCTCTTCTACGTGTTCCTGTTCGTGGCCCTGCCCGTCTACGCGCTCGCCTACGGTCGCCCCGCGATCATCCTCCCCGGGCTGATCCTCTCGCTCTCGTTCCTCGCCACGGCGATGCAGACGCCGATCTGGATCGCCTACCGCCAGATGCGGTTCGTCCGCCAGCGGGGCCTGGAGGGCATCGATCCGGTGATCTCGACCGTCGTCACCCTGGGCCTGGCCGTGGCCGGTGCCGGGTATTGGAGCCTCGTCATCGGCGCGGTCGCCGGCGGCTTCAGCTCGGCGGCCGCCGCGGTGGCCTGGTCTCCGTACCGGCTCGCCTGGCGGTTCGACCGCCGCGCCCTCGGCGAATACTTCGGGTTCTCGTGGCCGTTGGTGCTCTCGAGCGCGAGCGGCATCGTGATCGTCCAGGGGTCGATCCTGATCGGCAACTACGCGGTAGGCCTGGCGGGCCTCGGAGCGCTGGCGCTGGCCAACGCCTTCGCCAGCTTCGCCGATCGGGTCGACGACGTCATTCGCCACACCATCTACCCCGCGGTCTGCGCGGTTCGCGACCGAGCGGACCTTCTCTTCGAGGCGTTCGCGAAGTCGAACCGGGTGGCGCTCATGTGGGGGCTGCCCTTCGGGATCGGGCTGGCGCTGTTCGCCCCGGACCTCGTCCACTTCGCGCTCGGCGACAAGTGGCGGGGCGCCACAGGCCTCATGCAGGCGTTCGGGCTGATCATCGGCTTCCGACAGATCGCCTTCAACTGGACCGTGTTCATGCGGGCCGTCGATCGGACGCGACCGATCGCGATCAGCGGGCTCCTGGCGGTGGCCAGCTTCGCCGTCGTGACCGTGCCGCTGATGCTGATTCTCGGGCTCACCGGGTATGCGGCGGGCATGGCCGTGGCACTGATCGTCGACCTGGCGGTGCGCGGCTACTACCTGTCGCGCCTGTTCACCCGGTTCCGCCTCGCGAAGCACGTCGCGCGGGCGGTGGCGCCGAGCCTTCCCGCCGTGGTCCTGGTCCTGACGGTCAGGCTGGCGTCGTCCGGAATGGAGCGAACCCCGGCGATCGCCCTCGCCGAGCTCGGGATCTACGCCCTCGCCACCGGGGTGGCGACCTACGCGTTCGAGCGCCCGCTCGTCCGCGAGGTGCTCGGCTACCTCGGCGCGCGACGTGGCAGGTCCCCGGCCCCCGGCTACAGGTAGCCGAGCAGGCGCATGCGGTCCTCGAGGTCCCGGAGCTCCACGGCGGGTGCCTCGCCGGCTTCTCCCTCTGCGGGAGCCGGGTGCTCCGGCTCCGGGCCGGCGGCTCGGGCCAGGGCCGCCCTCAGGCGGGTGACCGCCTCGGCGGGCCGCTCGCGTGGCGAGAGCGGCTGGAGCTCCAGGGGATCGGCTCCCAGGTCGTAGAGCTCCTCAATGGATCCGCGGCGCAGGAGCTTGAGCCGGCCGTCGGTGGCACAGGTCAGCCGCGTCGTGAGGCGGGGACCCGCCCGCTCGGGGGAGACGCCCCACTCCTCGAACGCGGTCCGCCACCGCGGGTGGTCCGGGGGCGCGGGCGGATCGAACTCCGCCACCGCCACGCCGTCGCCAGGGCCCCACTCGTGCCACGGGTGGTCGTCGATCCCGGCGGCCGCCGCGATCAGCCCCGGCAATGCCATCAGGCTCCACGCTCGCCCGATGTCTGGGGCGCCTGGGCCCGCGGCGACGAACGGAACGTGGAGGAGGCGATCGTCGAGCGAGAAGGCGTGCGCCATCAGGCCGTCCTCGCCGAAGTTCTCGCCGTGGTCCGAGGTCACGAGCACGAGCGTTTCGTCGAGGATGCCCGCCCCATCGAGCGTCGCGAGCACCCCCTCGACCCAAGCGTCCACGTACCTGATCGCCCCGCGATAGAGCCGGCGCATTCGGTCGAGCGCCTCCGGCGGCACCGGCACGCCCCCGGCGCAAACGCGCCAGATCTCACCCAGCGTGAGATGGCGCCTGGCCTCCCGGGCCGCGCGCCACCGCTCGAAAGCGCCGAGCTCGTTGTAGGGCTTCGGCGGTAGGTACGGCGAGTGGCACTCGACCAGGTTCACGAACCAGAGGAACGGCTGCCTCGGACGCGGCTCGAGCCAGGAGCGAAGGATCCGCGCCGCCTCCGCGGCGCCGTCGTCGGCCCGCGCCCGCACCGCCTCGAGGGACCAGGCCAGGCGAGCCCCCAGATCGCGGCGGTGAAGGTTCGCCTGGCGACGGGTATCGACGCTGACGAAGCGCTCGAAGCCGATGTCAAAGCCACCCTCGGGGGTGAGCCAGAGGTTCGTGCTGATCGCCCCCGTCGCGTATCCGGCCCGCCGCATGACCTCGGCGAGCAGCCGGTCGCGGATCGCCTCCATGCGGGGCCGGTAGGAGTGGGGGCCGGCGCCCGGGATTCCCTGCATCCCGGCAGCCCGCGGCAGAAGCCCGCTGAACATCGCCGCGTGGGAGGGAAGGGTCCAGGTCGCGGCCGCGTACGCGCTCGGCAGGGCGACGCCGCGCCGGGCCAGGTCGGCGATCGCGGGACTGGCGCCGCGTGGCGCCCCGTACGGCTCCAGAGCGTCCGCCCGTGCGGCGTCGAGCACGATGAGGACGACGTTCGGCGGCATTCGGCGGAGCGTAATGAAAGGGGTGCGGGCCGATCGGCGACTAACCTGCGCTGGTCCGATGGCCGGGAACGACGTGCCAATCCCTGGGGGGTCGTCACAGCCGCCTCGCGGCGCCCGAAACCTCGTCGTGGTGGTGCTCGACTCGCTGCGGTTCGACTCCTGGACCGCCGCAGAGCCGGAGAACCTGGGCGCCCTGGGCGAGGTCGAGCGGCGCTGGAGCTATGCCTCATGGACCGCGCCGTCCCACTACAACCTCCTGATGGGGCTGATGCCGCACGAGAGCCCGCACGAGGTGTACGCGTCCGAGTACTACAAGCGGGACTTCTCCCGCTACGGCGAGCGGCTCGGGATCGAGGGAATCGACTTCAAGCGGCTACTGCCGTCGATCTACCTGCCGACGTTCCTGCGCTCGATCGGCTACCGCACCAGGGCGCTGGTCTCGATGCCGGTGCTCAACCCGCACACGGCGATCAACCGCGACTTCGACAGCTACGAGCTGATGCCGACGCACAACGACATGGCCGCGATGCTGCCGAAGCTGACCTTCGACGCGGACCGGCCGACCTTCTACATGCTGAACGTCGGCGAGACGCACTATCCCTACGCGCTGCCGGAGGAGGACGCGAACCGCTGGCCGCGAATCTCAGGGGTCCACGGCGTCTTCAGGCAGCTCGGCGCCCCGGCGAGCGAGGCCGAGAGCGAGCCGCGGGAGTTCTTCGATCAGAGCGCCATGAACGAGCTGCGGGGCCGCCAGATCGGTGCCGCCGAGTACCTCGATCGGGTGTTCGCCGCCCTCTTCGACGCTCTGCCGTCGGACTCGTGGGTGATCGTCACCTCCGACCACGGGGAGCTGTTCGGCGAGCACCGCTACTTCGGCCACGGGCCGATCATGCACGAGAAGGTGCTCGAGGTCCCGTTCGTCGAGGGCCTCGTACCGTAACCCGATCCGTGGTCGGGAACGTCGGCCCTTCGATGCCAGGCCTCCGCATCGACTCGGTATGAGCGATCCGCGCGTATCGGTGGTCATTCCCAGCTCGCGTCCGGTCCGGCTGGGGTTCGCGCTCGATGCGCTCGCCGAGCAATCGATCGGTTGCGGGCGCTTCGAGGTGATCGTCGTGCGCGACATCCCGGCGGGCCGTCCGGGAAGGGCCCCCGCCGGCCTTCGAGTGCGATGGGTGGACGGGGATGCGAGGGGGAACATCGCCGCGCTGCGCAACCGCGGCTGGCGCGCGGCGCGCGCGCCGATCGTGGCCTTCACCGACGACGACTGCCGCCCGTCTCCCACCTGGCTCGAGGCGCTGCTCGACGCCCGGCCCGTCGGACGCCGGATCGTCCAGGGTCGCACCGAGCCGGACCCGGACGAGCTCCACCTGCTGCACGGCCTCGCCCGGAGCAAGACCGTCACGACGCTCAGCGACTGGTACGAGACGTGCAACATCGCCTACCCGCGGGAGCTGATCGAGCGCCTCGGCGGATTCGACGAGCGCTTCGCGGCGATCGGCGAGGACAGCGATCTGGGCCTGCGGGCGCGGGAGAGCGGCGCCACGGTCGACTACGTCGCGGACGCCGTCGTCTTGCACGGGGTGATCCCCAGGGCGCCCTGGGTGGCGCTCGGGGAGGCCGCTCGGCGGGACACCGTGCCCCTTCTGGTCGCGCTGCATCCCGACCAGCGCCGGGCCCTTTACGGCCGGGTGTTCTGGAAGCACTCCCATGCGCGAGCCGTCCTTGCCCTCGCAGGAGTGCTCATGGCGCGCAGGGCCCCGCCGCTCGCCATTGCGGCCGCCGCGCCGTACGCCCTCGCGAACCTGGACGGCCGCGCCCTCGCGAGGCCCTCTCGCCTGGTGCGGCAGGTGCTCGGACTCCTCCCGCGGGCGACGGTCGATCTGGCCGAGATCGCGGCCACCCTCCGCGGCGCAGCGCGGGCGCGGACGCTCGTGGTCTGAGGCGAGACGATCGTGAGGATCGCCCTTCTCGTCCCGACGTACTGGCCCGAGGTCCGGCGCGGCACCGAGCGGCTGGTGCACGACCTCGCGGTCGCGCTCGTCGACCGCGGTCACGCGGTGACCCTGCTCACGAGCCATCGTGGAACGCCGGCGAGCGCCGTGGAGGAGGGGGTGGTCGTCTCGCGCGCCTGGCGCCCTCCGGAGGTGCGGCCGCTCTCGTGGTACGAGCACCACGTCGCCGCCACGCCCGCGATCGCCTGGCGCCTGCTCCGGGGCGACTACGACCTCGCGCACGCGTTCTTCGCCGCGGATGCCTGGGCCGCGACCAGGGCCCGCGGCCTGGGCGGTCCCCCGGTGGTCTTCTCCATGCACGGGATCCCGACCCGGGAGTACCTCGTCGCCCGGCGCTACCGCCTCGAGATGACGGTCGCGGCGGTCGAGCGCGCCGAGGCGGTGTCGGTGCTGAGCGAGACCGCGGCCGAGCCGTTTCGGCGCTACTTCGCGCGGGAGCCGGAGATCCTCCCCGGGGGGGTTCGCTGCGCGGACTTCGCCGTGGACGGACGGCCCGCGGGCGCCCCGACCCTGGTCTGCGCGGCCAGCCTCGGCGATCCCCGGAAGGGAGCAGGGGTCCTCTTCGACGCGTTCGCCCGCCTGCGCCGATCGCGCCCCACAGCCCGGCTTCGCCTGGTCCGGACCCGCGATCCCGTGATGAGCGGGGCCGTGCCACCCCTTCCGGCCGGAGCGGAGTGGATCGACGGCGACGACACCGCGGACATCGCGCGCGCCTTCGCGACCGCCTCGGCGAGCGTGCTCGCGGCGGTCCACGAGGCGTTCGGCCTGGTCCTGCTGGAGTCGCTCGCCGCCGGCACCCCAGTCGTCGCGGCGCGCTCGGGGGCCTCCGGAGAGATCGTCACCAGCCCCGCCCTCGGCCGGATGTTCCCGCCCGGCGACGTCGAGTCCTGCGCGCGCGCCATGGAGGAGGCGATCGACCTGGGATCGAGGCCGCAGACGCCGGCGGCCTGCCGCCGGCGGGCCTCCGAGTACGACTGGTCCCGGATCGTCGAGCGCTACGAGCGCGTCCACGACGAGGCGGCCGGCTAGCTGGGGCATCTGGCCCGGTAGTGGGCCCGAGGCAACCGGGTCCCACGCATCCCCTCGCCGCTTACGAACTTTCGCGCGGCGCGTCCGGGGGGTGGACGTGAAACGCCAAAGTTCGACCGCTTGGGCCGAGGCTTGGATCGCGCCGTGCGTCCTCCGCGACGTGCTGTGGTGGGATCGCTCGGCTAGAGCGCGGGCCGGGCGAGCAGCGCCGCATGGGGGACCCCCGAGCCCCTCGTCACGAGCGCGGTGAGGATCCGTGCACGCAGGCCGCGCGCGGGTCGCCCGTGGCTCGGGTGCCCGGGGCCCAGCGGGATCGCGTACGGCTGGACGGCCCGCTCGACCGCGAAGCCGGCAGCCTCGAGCATGCCCCGGTGGCAGGCGACGTTCGGGATCCACCATTGCCCGCGCTCGCCCCCTCGCTGACGGGCGAGCGGGCGCCGCGGGCTCAGGAGGGTGAGCCCCGGGCTGATCTGCT
Source organism: Solirubrobacterales bacterium (assembly GCA_035313645.1). GTDB lineage: Bacteria > Actinomycetota > Thermoleophilia > Solirubrobacterales > 70-9 > AC-56. The sequence goes on along the minus strand of DATGAF010000064.1, from coordinate 33,004 downwards.
CGGCCGACAGGAACTCGCCGTCACACACGGAGCGGATGGCCTCGAGCGCCCGCACCGGATCCCGAAGGTGGAGCATCAGGCTGCCGCAGACGACGACGTCGAAGCTGCCGACCGTCTCCGGGGAGAGGTCGTAGACGCTGACCTCGATCCTGCTGACCGACGAGTCGAGGAGCTCCTTCGCGATCCTGAATCCCGCGCCCGTGTCGGCGCCGGCCAGCGCCGCCACCACCCGCGGCCCCCGCGCGCGGATCCTCGCCGCCCAGTCCCACTCCACGGGATCGCCGATGTCGGCCGCGACCACCTCCGCGGCGCCGCGCCGCTCGAGCTCGAAGGACAGGAAGCCGTCCCAGGGCCCGACTTCGAGACAGCGTCTGCCGCGAACGTCCGGCCACGGCAGCCGGCCGACGATCGGCCGCAGGTCGAACCATCCGGGCGTGATCAGACCCGGTGCCAGCTCCATCGTGTGGTACCAGAGCTTCGGTCCCTCGATCGCGGTCCGCTGATCCGGTCGCGCAGGAGAGGAGCGAGACCTATCGGGATCCATCTTCCGGCAGCAGGTAGAGGACGAGGTCCGTGATCTCACCGCCCCTGCAGGTGACGAACGCGAGCCGCTCCGCGAGCGAGCCGTCCGGCAGCTCGTAGGTGAGAACGACGCCCTGGGTGGGAAGGGCCGGGTAGACGTCGCCCCGAATCTGCCGCCCGGCGAACGCCACATCGCGCTCGAGCGTCCGGGCGAGAAGTTGTCGCGCCTCGGGCCCGCGTGCCTCCAGGGTTCCCTCGCGGGAGACGGCGGAGACTCGTGCGTCCGCCGCAAGGAGATCAAGGGCGGGGCCCGCGGCGCGTTCCTGCAGGTGGCCGATGAGGCGGCCGACCAGCGCCTGATTCGCCTTCACCACGTTGGACGGAGACGCGCTTCGCGAGCGGCGCCGAGACCAGCCGCGAAGACCCCGGGACCGCCGCGACGGGGTGGAGGCGGGCCCGCCGGGTGAGCCCTCGCTCGCCGCGCCCTCGACCGAGGGCGCGGCGTATCCGAGTTCCGCCAGCAGGTCGCCGGCGACTCGCGCGAAGGCGGTGAGATCGGTCGGGGAGAGGTCGTCCCGCCACTTGCCGGTGCCCACCTCGGGTCGCGCCCGATCGACGTTCAGCGGCCGTCGCGCCTCGAGAACCCCCTCGCCCACCACCTCGGGCGTGGCCGGAAGGCCGAGCCACGCATACAACTCGGCGATCGTCCCCTCTGGCTCGGTCAGCAGGCGCTCGTAGCGAACCTCGCGGTAGCGGGTGGTGGGCAGGGCAGCGCGGCGAGCGGCGCGGACGCACTCGCGCCACTCCTCGGCCGCGCTTTCGATCGTCTTCGCTCCCCACTCCCGGGCGGCGATCGAGCGCGCGACGTCGCGACCGTCGCGGATGATGTGGACGAAGCGGGCGTCCGGGTAGATCTCCGCGATGAGCTCGAGGTGCAGGACGTGAAGCGGCGTTCGCTCCGCGACGCGGGACGCATCGGGATCGAGGAAGTCGATGAAGACCGCGTCGCAGAGGTCGCGGACCGCATCGATCACGCGATCGCGCTCGACGTAGGCGAGGCCGACCTCCGGTGAGGAGCGCACCGAGTGCTGAAACCGCTCCAGGAGCGGCGCGATCCCGAGCGAGAACAGGTGGGTCTCCGACGGCACCGCCGATACGTCGGGGTGCGAGGTGACGATCCGCTGCAGCCAGAACGTGCCGCTGCGGGGCGCGCCCACATTGAAGATCACCTTCCCGTGAAGCGGGCTGTCGGCCCGGCCCATGTCGCGACGATAGCCCTCGCTTCGCGCCCCCCGCCCGCTCCCACGCTCGCCGAACCCCGTCCCCGGGGCGTTCGTAACCCAACTGCGAGCGCTGTTAGATTCCGGCGCCCTGAACCCGACGAGGAGGATTCACGTTGACGAAGTCAGAGTTCGTCGACCGGATCGCCGGCGACTTCGAGAGCAAGAAGGCTGCCGCCGACGCGGTCGACTCAGTGCTGGACGGGATCACCGACACGCTCGCCTCGGGCGGTGACGTCAACTTCACCGGCTTCGGCAAGTTCAGCGTCGCCGACCGGGGGCCGCGACAGGGGGTCAACCCCCGCACCGGTGAGCGAATCACGATCGCCGGCGGGCGGGCGCCGAAGTTCTCGGCCGGCGCCGGGTTGAAGTCCAGGGTCAAGGGCTGACCGTCCCCTTCGCGGATCGGCTCGCCGCCCTCGTCGAGGAGCGGCGCAGTCAGGTCTGCCTCGGGCTCGACCCGGACCCCGCGAACCTCGACCGGGCGCTCGCGCCCGAGGCCGGGAGCCCGGCGGAGCGCGCGGCCGAGGCCGTGGCGCGGCATTGCGGCGAGCTGATTGAGGTCGCGGGGCCGGCGTGCGTCGCGGTCAAGCTTCAGCTCGCCTGCTTCGAACGTCTCGGCGCGCCCGGCTGGCGCGCTATGGAGCGGGCCGCCTCGGCCGCGCGCGACGCCGGCGTGCTGGTGATTGCGGACGGCAAGCGCGGCGACGTCCCGGTCAGCGCCGCGGCCTACGCGCAGGGCCTGTTCGGCTCGACGCCCACGCCGTGGGGCGACGCTCCGGGACTGGGGGTCGACGCGGCCACGGTGAACCCGCTCCTGGGCCGGGACGCGCTCGAGCCGCTGCTCGACGCGGCCGCCGGGTCGGGAGGCGGGCTCTTTCTCCTGGTGCGAACGTCGAACCCCGGGGCGGCCGACCTCCTCGACCTGCCCACGCCGCGGGCACCGCTCTTCGAGCGCCTGGCGGCGCTCGTCGCGGAGCTCTCCCCACGGCTCGCCGGGGAGTCGGGCCTGTCGGGAACGGGCGCGGTCGTCGGCGCGACCGAGCCGGATCACCTGCCCCGGCTTCGCGAGCTGATGCCTGACTCGGTCTTCCTCCTCCCGGGAGTTGGCGCCCAGGGAGGGCGGATCGCAGAGCTGGCCGCCGCGCGCGGCCGGCACCCCGCCACGCTCCTGGTGACGGCCTCGCGGTCGATCGCCGATGCCCCTGACCCCGGGGGCGCGGCAGCGGAGCTCAGGGACGAGCTCTGGGCGCTGACGGGCGTCTGATCCCGCCGGGCCGGGCCGTTGGGCGGCCGATTGCCCAGCACCGGCGACCGGCGACACGGCTCGGTGGCGGGGCTACCATCGCCCATGGGAAGACGCGATCTTCGCCGCAAAGATGGTCCCACGAGCGATGCAGAGGAGCGAGGACGGGAGTCCGGCGGCGAGGATGCTCGCGGTGCTCGCATTGGTCGTCGGAGCGGTGGTGTTCGTCGTGGTGATCGCAACCTCCCTCGGCGGCCCGGGCGAGGGCTCATCGACGAGCGCAGCGAAAGGAGGGCACGGGGCGCCCCACCACAAGTACTACGTCGTCCAGCCCGGGGACACGTTCGGCGGCATCGCAGCCAAGGAGGGGGTCTCCGTGCCCAGGCTCGAGCGGCTGAATCCCAACCTCGACACCCAGCTCCTGCCGGCGAACGGGTGCGTGGACCTGGTCCCCAAGGGCTGCAAGGTGCTCGCCAACGGCGGCTGAACCTGCGGCGTAATCGGGCAACCGCGATCCTGGGGCTGGTAGCCCTCGGCCTGGGGCTGTCCGCCTCCCCCGTCCTGGCCGCGAGCGAGGCGCCCGCACCCCACCCCGACGCGCGGGCCTTCACCCTGGTCGACGCGAACGACGGCGCGCGGCTTGCCGCTCGCGCCGCGCACGCCTCCCTGCCGATGGCGAGCACGACGAAGCTGATGACGGCGTATCTGGCCCTCCGCAGGCTGCCGCTCGGAAAGACGGTGGTGGCGCCGCCCTACCATCCGCTCCCCGGCGAGTCCCTCATGGGCCTGCACGCTGGGGAGCGGGTCTCGGTCCACGACCTCACATACGGGCTCCTGCTGCCGAGTGGAAACGACGCCGCGGCCGCGCTCGCCGTGGCCGTCGCCGGCTCGATCCCGGCGTTCGTCGGCGAGATGAACGCGGCCGCGCGCCGGCTGGGACTGCGCGACACGAGCTACGCGAACCCGATCGGCCTCGACGCGCCCGGCGAGTACTCGAGCCCGTCAGACCTGGTGAAGCTGACGCTCCAGCTTCGGCGCCGGCGAGTGTTCCGGCGGATCGTCGACACGCCGCGCAAGACGCTGGCCGGGGCCGATCCTCCGACGGTCGTCAACCGCAACGACCTGGTGGCGAGATATGGGTGGATCAATGGGGTCAAGACCGGTTACACGGCGAACGCCGGCAACGTCCTGGTGGCCTCGGGGACCCGCGGCGGCGTGACCCTGGTCTCAGTCGTGATGGGGGCGCGGACGGAAGCCTCGCGGGACGCGGACAGCCTCGACCTGCTTCGGTGGGGCTTCTCGCTGTATCGCCCTCGCACGCCCGTCCGGGACGGCCAGCCCCTCGCGCGGACGACGGTGCCGAACGGGGCGCGGAGCGGCGTGCGCCTGGTCGCGGCGCGCGCCGTCACCTCGTCGGTCCGTCGCGGCGAGGGGGTCGAGGTGCACGTCGACGCCCGCCACTCGGTCCCCGCGCCGGTTCATCGCGGCGATCGCCTCGGCAGAGCGGTCGTCAGCGTCGGCGGCGAGCCGGTGGGGCGCTCGCCTCTGCTCGCGGCGCGGTCGGTCGGAATCGCGCCCCAATCCTGGCTCGCGGACGTGGACGACGCGGTGCCGGGCCCGCGGGGGGTCGTCTGGGCGCTCGTCGCGGCGGCGGCCGCGGCGATCGCGGCCGGGACGGCCGTGGCTGTGATTCGCTGGCGGCGCGAGTAGGGTGAAGTCCGTGTCCGGCGAACCGGGGGAGAGCGGGGGTTGATCCTCACCGTCACCTTGAACGCGGCGATCGACCGCACCGTCGCCGTGCCCAACTTCCGGCTCGGCCATCGCCATCGAGCGGTCGAGTCGCGAACCGTCGCGGGCGGCAAGGGAGTGAACGTGGCGCGGGCGCTGAAGCTGCTCGGAAAGCCCGTGATCGCGACCGGGCTCGCCGGCGGGCCGACCGGCACGCGGATCCTCGAACGCCTCGCGGAGGAGTCGATCCTCAACGACTTCACTCGGATCGACGGAGAGTCGCGAACCAACCTCGCCGTGGTCGATCCGACCTCCGGTGAGCAGACCGAGATCAACGAGCGCGGCCCGGAGGTCGGGCCCGAGGAGATCGATCGATTCATCGAGAAGCTGCTCTATCTCGCCCAGGGAGCGAGGCTGTGCGTGCTCGCGGGGAGCGTGCCGCCGGGGATCGAGCCGACCGTCTACGCGAGGCTGATCGAGGAGCTGCGGCGGCTCGAGGTCCCCGCGATCCTCGACACGGAGGGGGAGCCGATGCGGCTGGGCCTGCGGGCCGAGCCGGCGGTGGTGGCCCCGAACGTCGGCGAGGCCGAGGAGGCGGTCGGGCACGAGTTCAACGACCCGGACGACTTCGGGCTCGGGCTCCAGGGCCTGCTCGAGATGGGCGCCCGCGAGGCCGTGATCACCCGCGAGGCCGGGTGCATCGCGATCGCCGCGGGCGAGCGCGGGCCGCGCCGGTACGAGGTCGGCATCGAGCCGCTCGAGCCGATCTCGACCGTCGGCTCGGGCGATTGCTTTCTCGCCGGATACGTGGCGGCCGCGTACGACGGCGCCCCCGCCGCGGAGTGCCTGGCCTACGGGGTCGCGTGCGGAGCGGAGTCGACGCAGCACTTCGGGGCGGGCAACCTCGATCCGGAGGCGATCGACCGGATGCGCCCCAAGGTGCGGGTGGACGTGGAGGAGCTCGAGGCGCCGACGGGGGTCCGCTAACATCGCCCGGGCCTTGGAAACGTCGGGCCGAGAGTCGCATTCAGCGCGTTTTTGCCTCGCTCGCCGGGGCTTTTTTCGTCCGCGCCCGCGCATAGCCTGGCTCTTTACCCAGAAGGGAGCTGAGTAGGCGATGGAAGTCGAGATCGGGCGCGGGAAGAAGGGTCGGCAGGCCTACGGATTCGACGACATCGCGATCGTCCCCTCGCGGCGCACCCGCGACCCCGACGACGTCGACATCACCTGGACCCTGGGGCCGTACCGGTTCGAGCTCCCCCTGCTCGCCTCCGCGATGGACGGGGTCGTCAGCCCGGCCAGCGCCGCCGAGGTCGGGCGGCTCGGCGGCCTGGCGGTCCTCAACCTGGAGGGGATCTGGTCGCGCTACGAGGACGCCGAGGAGCAGCTCGCGCGGATCGCCTCCGCCCAGCCCGAGGTCGCGACGCGGACGATGCAGGAGATCTACCGCGAGCCGGTGAAGCCGGAGCTGATCGCGCAGCGGGTCGAGGAGATCAAGAGCCGAGGCGTCGTCGCGGCCGGATCGTTGACCCCCCAGCGGGTGACGGAGCACTACGAGCTCGCCCTCGAGGCGGGCCTCGACATCCTCGTGATCCAGGGGACGGTGATCTCGGCCGAGCACGTCTCCTCGAAGTCGGAGCCGCTCAACCTGAAGGAGTTCATCGCCGAGGTCCCGGTCCCCTGCATCGTGGGCGGGTGCGCCTCGTTCGCGACCGGTCTCCACCTGATGCGGACCGGTGCGGTTGGCGTCCTGGTCGGCGTCGGCCCGGGGGCCGCGTGCACGACTCGCGGCGTCCTCGGCATCGGCGTCCCGCAGGCGACCGCGATCGCGGACGTCGCCGCGGCGAGGTCGCAGCACATGCTCGAAACCGGGGAGTACTGCAACGTGATCGCCGACGGCGGCATGCGGACCGGCGGCGACGTGTCGAAGGCGATCGCCTGCGGGGCCGACGCCGTGATGATCGGCTCGCCGCTCGCGCGGGCCAAGGAGGCGCCGGGGCTCGGCTACCACTGGGGAATGGCGACCTTCCATCCATCGCTTCCCCGCGGCGCGCGCGTCGCGACCTTGCAGGACGGGACCCTCGAGGAGATCCTCCTCGGGCCCGCGCAGGAGAACGACGGGACCTTCAACCTGATCGGCGCGCTTCGCACCTCGATGGCCACCTGCGGCTACGAGGACATCCGCGACTTCCAGCGGGCCGAGGTCATGGTTGCGCCGGCGCTCCAGACCGAGGGCAAGCAGCTCCAGCGCGACCAGTCGGTCGGCATGGGCTCTAACGGCCGCGCCGCCGTCGCCACTGGAGTCGCCGTCTCGGATGACTGATCCCGCCGCCGAGGAAGTCCTGGTCCTGGACTTCGGCGGCCAGTATTCCCAGCTGATCGCCCGCCGGATCCGCGAGCGAGGGGTCTTCGCCGAACTGCTTCCGCACACCACGGACCTCGAGCGGATCCGCGAGCGCCACCCGAGGGCGCTCGTGCTCTCGGGCGGGCCGGCCTCCGTCTACTCGGAGGGGGCGCCGGAGCTCCGCCGGGAGCTGCTCGAGCTGGGGGTCCCCGTGCTCGGCATCTGCTACGGGATGCAGGCGATGGTCCAGACCCTCGGCGGACGCGTCGAGGGGGCTGAAGCGGGCGAGTTCGGGCGTACGCCGCTCGTGCTCGCGGACGGCGGCGGGCGCCTCCTGGCCGGCCTGCCACGCGAGCAGCAATGCTGGATGAGCCACCGCGACAGCGTGTTCGAGCCGCCGCCCGGGTTCGAGGCGCTCGCCGCGAGCCCCGGCTCGCCGGTCGCCGCCTTCGAGAGCCCCGAGCGGGGGCTGTACGGGATCCAGTTCCATCCCGAGGTCGTCCACACGCCATACGGGGCCCAGATCCTCGACCGGTTCCTGCGCGAGCTTGCCGGGCTCGAGCGACACTGGTCGCCCGCCTCGGTGATCGACGAGCAGGTCGAGCGGGTGCGCGCCCAGGTGGGCGGCGCGGGAGTGATCTGCGGGCTCTCAGGTGGGGTCGACTCGGCGACGGCCGCGGCGCTCGTTCACCGGGCGGTCGGCGATCAGCTCACCTGCGTCCTCGTCGATCACGGCCTGCTGCGAAAGAACGAGGCCGAGCAGGTCGTCGCGGCCTTCCGCGATCGCGGCGCCCGGCTCGTCCACGTCGCCGCGGAGGCACGGTTCCTCGAGCGGCTCGCTGGGGTCGCTGACCCCGAGCGGAAGCGGAAGATCATCGGCGAGGAGTTCATCCGCGTCTTCGAGGAGGAGGCGGAGAGGCTCCCCGACGTGCGCTTCCTGGTCCAGGGAACCCTGTACTCCGACGTGATCGAGTCCGGCGGCGACGGTCTGGCGGGCACGGCGACGATCAAGTCCCATCACAACGTCGGCGGCCTTCCCGAGGACCTCGACCTCGAGCTCGTCGAGCCGCTTCGGATGCTCTTCAAGGACGAGGTCCGCGCCGTCGCGACCGAGCTCGGTCTTCCGGACCGCATCGTCTGGCGGCAGCCGTTTCCCGGCCCGGGCCTCGCCATCCGCATCGTCGGCGGCGAGGTCACGGCCGAGCACCTCGAGATCCTCCGCGAGGCCGACGCGATCCTCCAGGAGGAGATCCGTGCGGCCGGGCTCTACCGCGAGCTCTGGCAGTCGTTCTGCGTCCTCCCGGTTGTCCGCTCGGTCGGTGTGCAGGGCGACGGCCGAAGCTACGCCTACCCGATCGTCGTCCGCGCGGTGACCTCCGAGGATGCGATGACGGCCGACTGGGCGCGCCTGCCGTACGACCTCCTCGAGCGGGTGTCCGCGAGGATCATCAACGAGGTCCCCGGCGTCAACCGCGTCGCCCTCGACATCTCCTCGAAGCCGCCCGCGACGATCGAATGGGAGTGACCTAGGGCTCGGCGGCGGCCGCCGCCGGGCCAGGGGCTCAGCGCTCCGCTAGCTCCAGCTGTCCCACTGCTTCAGGTGCTTGGTGACCGCGCGCATGAAGTGGCCACCCTCGTACCACCCCGGCCCGGACCACTCCTCGAAGTGGAGGTGGCACCCGGTCGCGTCGCCGGTCTCGCCGACCACGCCGATCGTCTGCCCCGTGTGCACGTGCTGCCCCCTGTTGAGCGGGGACGGGCTCTTGAGGTGCATGTAGACGTAGTCGTGGCTGGTCCGCTTGCCGTCGACGACGATGTAGTTTCCGGCGCCGCTCGCCTGGTAGGCCTTGTACTGGACGGTGCCTCCGCGCGCGGCCTCGAGCTTCGTCCCGCACGCAGCGGGCACGTCCTGGCCTTGGTGGATGTGCCCCGCACGCGGCGCCCCGACGCCGTCGCCATACGTGTGGGGCCCGCGGACCGGGAACTTAAAGCCGTGGTACTGGAAGCGGGAATCGCTCGTCGACTCCATGCTCCCGCTCACCGGGCCGACCCTGAACATGTAGTGGCCGTTGGGGGCGGGCTTCTTCGACCCCTGCGCGAGGCCGTTCCAATGGGCGGTGTGGGTCGTGTTCGGCTCCTGGGCTAGCTGGACGAAGCTGTCGATGACGGTCTGGTCCTTGCCGCGCACGACGTCGATGCGCACGTCGGTTGGCTCGCCGCCGGTGAACATGTAGGTCACGCCCGGCTTGCGCTTGCCGTAGTAGTAGGCCTTGGCGGGCGTCGCGGCGGCCTTCTTCAGGCTGAAGTTGCCGGCGCTCTGGACCTGGTTGGACGAGACGATCCGCAGGACGTTCGGCGAGGTGGCGTCGTTGCCGTACGGGTCCTTCACCTTGGGTCGCCCGGTCGCCGCGCCCGCGGGCACCGGGGCCGTCACGCTGCCGGCCGAGACCGCGGTCGGGTCCACGCCGATGCGCCCCCCGCTCGAGGAGTTGAACAGGACCTGGCTGACGCTGCCCAGATGGTGGCCGCTGACCTGGACCTTGGAATCCGTGGTCGCCTTGCGGACGCCGGCGCACGTCGAGATGCACACGACGTCGGAGACCTGCGGGGGGTCGGGCGCGGCCACGCCGCCGCCGCCGCCCGCCATCGCCACGCCCGCACCCGCGGTCAGCGAGGCGATCGCGACCGCCACCGGTATCGCTGTTCGAAATCCGCGCCGACGGGGCGCCACTCCGTTGGGCCTCAACCCGGTCTCTCTTTCTCGGGCCTACGGGGTTAGCTGTCGGGCTCGCGCCGAAAGAGCGGCGCTACGAACGGAATCCGTCCGATTCGCCCCCGGGACGGCTTCGACACCGCCCCTCTGGTTCCCCCGCTCCGCGGCGGCCTGAGCCACCTCGGATTCGGCAGTTCACTTGGGCGGCGGCAGTATAGCCCTCACAGCGGCGCCTGTGTCGGTACCGATTGCTAGTTGCCGGTTAGGGGGTGGTTAGCGGGAGCTCAATCTCGCCGCCGTCGCGTGCTCGACTATCATGCGGCGGCCGCGCCCGCGCCGACGGGGGCGGCTTTTCGCGGTCCCCGAGGCCCGCCATCCCGAATGAAGACCTTCGTCGCCACGCCCGAGAATCGCCAGCGCGACTGGTACGTCGTCGATGCCGACGGAAGGACCCTCGGCCGGCTCGCGACCCAGGTTGCGGACGTTCTGCGCGGCAAGCGCAAGCCCGAGTACACGCCGCACTGCGACACGGGCGACTTCGTCGTGGTGGTGAACGCGGCGAAGGTGCACGTCACCGGCAACAAGCTGAACGACAAGCTCTATTACCGTCACAGCGGCTACCCGGGCGGCCTGCGCTCCAGGACCCTCGCCGACATGCTCGAGCGGCGCCCGGAGGAGGTGATCCGCAAGGCGGTCAAGGGGATGCTCCCCCGGAACCGCCTCGCCCGCCAACAGCTCCGCAAGCTGAAGGTCTATGCCGGGAGCGACCATCCCCACGAAGCCCAGAAGCCCAGGGAGATGGAGATCGAAGCCTGATGGCCGAGGACGAGCGTCGCGAGAACGAGGAACGGCCGCAGGACGACGCGGGGCAGGATGAGGCACCCGAGAGCGCTGAGGACGCGGGAGGCGCAGCGTCAGAGCCCTCCGAGGAAGTCGAAGCCGAAGGCGAGACTTCCGAGGATTCACAGGTCGAGGCCGAAGGCGAGAGTTCCGAGGATTCACAGGTCGAGGCCGAAGGCGACGCTCCCGAGGCTGGGAAGAAGGGAGAGCTCCCACCCGGCGCCGAGCTCGAGCCGATCGCGATCGAGCCCGAACGCGAGCTCAGCGCAGAGGAGCGCGCCCGCCTGGAAGCCGAGGCCGAGGAGCGCGCTCGCGCGGAGGCCGAGGCGACGGCCGAGGCGGGCGAGGAGGCACCCGCACGGGAGGCCGTCGTGGAGCTTGCGGCCGACGCTCGGATTCAGGCGACGGGAAAGCGCAAGACGTCGATCGCCCGCGTGATCCTCCGCGCCGGCGGCGGCGCCTTCGAGATCAACCGCCGCGCCCTCGAGGAGTACTTCCCGCGCCATCAGCACCAAACCCTCGTCCGTCAACCGCTCCTGACCTCCGGATACGAGGGAAAGGTCGATGTGCGGGTGCGTGTACACGGCGGCGGCATCGCCGGGCAGGCCGGTGCGGTCCGCCATGGGATCGCCCGGGCGCTGACCGAGATCGACCCCGAGCTTCGCGGCGAGCTGAAGCGCCGGGGGCTCCTGACCAGGGACGCTCGGGTCAAGGAGCGACGCAAGGCGGGATTGAAGAAGGCCCGCAAGCGCCCGCAGTTCTCCAAGAGGTAGTGACTCGCGAGCTCTTCGGCACGGACGGCGTCCGCGGGGTCGCCGGGACCGAGCTGACCGCCGAGCTGACGCTGGCGTTGGGGAGGGCGGCGGCCACCGCGGCGCCGCAGCGGCGTCCGCAGGTCATCATCGTTCGCGACACACGCGAGTCGGGGCCGATGCTCGAGGCGGCGCTCGCGGCCGGCATCGCCGAGGGAGGCGGCGACGCGTGGCTCGCCGGAGTGCTTCCCACCCCCGCCGCGTCGATCCTGGTTCGCCGGCACGGTCTCGACCTCGCGGCGGTCGTCTCCGCCTCCCATAACCCCTGGCGCCACAACGGGATCAAGTTCTTCGGAGCGGACGGACGCAAGCTCGAGGACGAGCTCGAGGCGCGGATCGAGTCGCTCGTCTCGACGGCGGAGCACGTGAATGGAACCGCGCTCGGCCGCGTCCGCGACCTGGACGGCGCCTTCGACGACTATCTGCGCGCCCTCCTCGCCACGTTCGACCTCGACCTCTCGGGGCGACGGTTGCTCCTCGACTGCGCGCACGGAGCCACGTATCGCGTTGCCCCCACGGCGTTCGAGCGGCTCGGCGCCGAGGTCGAGGCGATCGGCGCCGACCCCGACGGCCGCAACATCAACGAGGGCTACGGATCGACCCACCCCGACGCCCTGTCGGGGGCGATCTCGGGGACCTCCGCCGAGATCGGGTTCGCGTTCGACGGCGACGGCGACCGGGTAATCGCGGTCGACCGGAACGGCGCCCTTCGCGACGGTGACGAGCTGATCGCGCTCTGCGCCAAGTACCTGGCCGAGCGGGGGGCCCTGAACGGCGGCGTCGCGGTCACGGTCATGAGCAACTACGGGTTCCACCGGGGGATGGAGGAGGCGGGGATCGAGGTGGCGACCACGCCGGTCGGCGACCGGCACGTCGCGGCGGCGCTCGAGGAGCGGGGGTGGAGCCTCGGCGGCGAGCAGTCCGGCCACATCATCTGGGGCGATTACGGTCCGACGGGCGACGGGGTCGCCGCCGCGCTCCTGGTGATGAGCGCCCTGGCGGGACGCGACCTGGCGGCATCGATCCCGATCGCGAAGCTCCCCCAGGTGCTCGAGAGCGTCGAGATCGCCGATCGCGAGGCTCTCGGCGGCGCCAGCGGGCTGTGGGAGGCGGTCGAGCGCGAGAACGACGCCCTGGACGGGCGCGGCCGGGTCCTGATCCGCGCCTCCGGCACAGAGCCCGTCGTCAGGGTGATGGTCGAGGCCCCGAGCGAGGACGAGTGCGCCGAGGTGTGCACGCGGTTGGCGAGTCTCGTGAAGGAAGAGCTCGGTTAGACAGGCGAGCGGCGGGGCGGGAGCCGCGTTCCCCACGCTCTACCCTTAACCGCCTCCCATGTGCGGAATAGTCGGATATGTCGGCAACCGGCCCTGCCGTGACCTGCTGATCGCGGGGCTCGAGAAGCTCGAGTACCGGGGCTACGACTCTGCCGGGATCTCGCTCCTCGCCGATGGGGAGATCGAGTCGGTGCGGGCGGTGGGGAACCTCGCCAACCTGCGCGCCGCCGTCGGCATGGACGGCTCCGGCGGCGTCGCGGTCGCGGCGCCCCCGGCGACGATCGGCCTTGCCCACACGCGGTGGGCAACGCACGGGCGGGTCACCGAGGAGAACGCCCACCCGCACGGCGACTGCGACGATCGAGTCCAGATCGTCCTCAACGGGATCGTCGAGAACCACGCGGAGCTTCGGCGTGAGCTCGAGGCCGAGGGCCACCGGTTCAGCTCCGAGACCGATGCCGAGATCGTCGCCCATCTGATCGAGCGCCACTACGACGGCGATCTCACCAACGCGGTGCGAGCCGCGTTCGAGCGCCTCCGGGGCCACTACGCGTTCGCCGCGATGCACGCCCAGCATCCCGCCACCCTGGTGGCCGCGCGCCAGGAGTGCCCGCTGGTGGTGGGCCGCGGGGACGGAGAGTCCTTCGTCGCCTCGGCGATCCCGGCCTTCCTGGCCGAGACACGGCGGGTCCAGTACGTGGCAAACGGCGAGGTGATCACCGTCGAGCCGGACAGCGCGACGTTCACGGACGGCGCCGGCAACCGGGTCGATCGCGACTCCGAGGAGGTTGGCTGGGACGAGGAGGCGGCCGAGAAGGGCGGCTTCGAGAGCTTCATGCTGAAGGAGATCCACGAGCAGGCGGACGCGGTCGCCGAGACGATCGCCGACCGTCTCCCGGAGCTCGACCGCGTCGACCTCTCCGAGCTCGAGCTCGAGCCGGAGATCGTGGCCGGGCTGCGGCGGATTGTGATCGTCGCCTGCGGTACGAGCTACCACGCCGGGCTCGTGGGCCGTTACGCGATCGAGCGCTGGGCGCGGGTCCCGGTGGAGATGGACATCGCCTCCGAGTACCGCTACCGCGATCCGGTCGTCGGTCGCGACGACCTGGTGATCGGGATCACGCAGTCAGGGGAGACGGCCGACACGCTCGCCGCGATGCGGCTGGCCCGCGAGAGCGGCGCGAAGGTCATGGCCCTCACCAACATCATGGGGTCGCAGGCGACGCGCGAGGCCGACACGGTGCTCTTCACGCGCGCCGGGCTCGAGATCGGCGTAGCGGCGTCGAAGACCTTCACCGCCCAGGTCGCGGCGATGTACCTGATCGGCCTCTGGCTGGCCCAGGCTCGGGGCTCCCTCCCGCAGGAGCGGATCGCGGAGCTGATCGCCGAGCTGAAGTCGCTTCCGCGACAGATCCAGCTGACGATTCCCTCGGTCGACCGGCCCGTCCGGGAGGTCGCCGAGGCGAACTACCAAGGACGCTTCTTCCTCTACCTGGGACGGAACATCGGCCTTCCGGTCTGCCTCGAGGGCGCGCTGAAGATGAAGGAGATCTCCTACATCCCCTCCGACGCGTACGCGGCCGGGGAGATGAAGCACGGCCCGATCGCGCTCCTCGACGAGTCGACGCCGGTCGTCTGCGTCGCGACCGAGAGCCCGATCCTCGAGAAGATGCTCTCCAACGTTGCCGAGGTCAGCGCCCGCGGCGCCAAGGTGATCGCGATCGCGACCGAGGGCTCGAGCAGGGTCGCCGAGGTCGCCCACAAGACGATCCACGTTCCGGCGACGGACTGGGTGCTGCAGCCGATCGTCGCCATCCTGCCGCTCCAGTTGCTCGCCTACCACGTCGCCCGGCTGCGTGGGCTGAACGTCGACCAGCCGCGCAACCTGGCGAAGACGGTGACGGTGGAGTGATTCGGCGGGCGGCGATCGCCGTGGCGGCCTGCGCGGCCGTGACCGTATCCGGCTGCGGGGGTGGCGGCGGCGAGGCCTCGACGACGGCCCTGACCGGCCCCGACCCGGCCACCCTGGCTCCCGCCGACGCGCCGTTCTTCGCGGAGTCGGTGGTTCGCCCGCAGGGAGACGCGAAGGACGCGATCGATGGCGCGCTGTCGAAGCTTCTCGCCACCGACGACCCCGGTGGGTTCATCGTCGACCAGCTCGACAACGCGCTCGCCAAAGGGCACACGGGTCTCACCTACGAGAGGGACGTGGCACCGTGGCTCGGTGAGCGAGCCGGGGTCTTCTTCGAGACCTTCACGGACCAAAACGCCGACGGCGCGGCGATCGTCGACACCACCGATCCCGCCGCGGCGCAGCGGGCGCTCGACAAGGCGGCCGCGGCCGACAAGACGCCGGAGCGCACCCGCGCGTACGAGGGCGTCGAGTACAAGGTCGATCGCAAGGGCACCGCGGCCGGCATGGTCGGGGACTTCGCGGTGTTCGGGACCGAGGTCGCGTTTCGGGACGCGGTCGACGCCTCGCGGGGATCCTCGCTGGCCGACTCCAGCGAGTTCCGATCCCAGCTCGAAGCGGGGGCGGACGACCAGGTGGCGTTCGTCTACGCCGACCCGAGGGCCGTCGTGGACGCGCTGGAGAAGTCCGGTCAGGTGACGGCGGCTCAGGTGAGCCAGGCGGGCCCGCAGCTCCAGAGCCTGCTCTCCGCTCCCGCCGCGGCCTCGGTCGGCGCGACCGCGGACCAGGTCTCGATCGAGGCCTCCGCTGCGGCGTCGAGCTCGACGCCGGCTCCGCACGAGTCGCCGCTCCTGCGCGAGTTCCCGAGCGACTCGTGGTTCGCCTTCGCCTCCGCCGACGTGGGGCGCTCCTACGGGCAGGTGCTCGGGCAGGGAGGCGCGGCGGCCCTCCCGCGGGCCCTCGGCTTCGACCTCGGCTCCGAGCTCAGCCAATGGGCCGGCGACGTGGGCGGGTTCGTCGGGGGTACCTCGCTGTTCGGCCTCGGAGGCGCTCTCGTCCTGGAGACGAGCGACGAGAAAGCCTCGGCAAGGACGCTCGCGAACCTCCGCGACGCCCTCTCCCGGGATCCATCGGTGACGGTCTCGCCGCTCGACTCGCCAGGCGAGCAGGGATTCTCGCTCTCGCCGGCGGGCGTGCCGATCCAGTTCCAGTTCGTCCAGCGTGACGGCAAGGTCCTCGCGGGTCTGGGCGACTCGGTCGACCAGGTGTTCTCGCCGAGCTCGACCCTCGACGACTCCGCCGCGTTCAAGACGGCGGCCGACGCGCTGGGCGGCGACTTCTCGCCCGTGACCTTCCTCGACTTCGGCCCGCTGACGCAGCTCATCGACAGCTTTCCCCAGGCTGCGAGCGACCCGTCCTTCCAGCGCGCCAAGCCCTACCTCGACCATCTCGACTACCTCATCGCCGGCGCTCGCTCCGAGGGATCGCGCGCGGCCGTGCGGACGGTGCTCGGCCTCAAGGACGCCCCCTCGCGGGCCGCCCCCTCGCAGGGCTCCGCTGCCGCGCCCGCGGTCGCGGGGCCGCCCTCCACGCCGTGAACGGAGTGGGCATCGATCTGCTCGAGATCGGGCGCCTCGAGCGGGCGCTGGAGCGGCGCCCGCGGCTGGCCGACCGGCTGTTCACGGGCGCCGAGCTCGCCGAGGCCCGGTCCCGGCGGCGCCCGGGGCGCCATCTCGCGGCGCGCTTCGCCGCCAAGGAGGCGGCGATCAAGGCGCTAGGCGAGCGGTTCGCGCCGGTCGAGATCGAGGTCGAGGGCGGGGGGGACGAGGCGCCCCGCCTGCGGTTGCACGGTCGTGCGAGCGCCCATGCGGCCCAGTGCGACGTGGACCTCACGGTGTCGCTGACGCATTCGCGAGAGCTCGCGGCGGCGGTCGTGCTTTCCTCGCGCCGCTCAGCCCGTCGGTGAGCCGCGGGTAGGCCCCATCCTTTTTCCGGCGCCGGCTTTACGCTGCCTCGCGTGGAAAGCTGGCTCGAGCCGCTCTACGACAGCGCCGGGATGCGCGCTGCGGACTCGTGGGCGATCGACGAGGTCGGGGTCCCGTCGGTCCGGTTGATGGAGGCGGCGGGGGCCGCGGTCGCCGAGGCCGCGCGCGAGGCCGCGCGGGGCACGTCGGCGCGCGTCGTCTGCGGGAAGGGGAACAACGGCGGCGACGGGCTCGTGGCCGCTCGCCAGCTGTCGGACACCGGCCACGACGTGGAGGCGCTTCTCCTGTGGCCAGCGAGCGAGCTATCGCCCGACGCAAAGGCGAACCTGGAGCGATTCGAGGGCCCCGTGCGCGAGCTCAGCCCGGATCAGGTGGCGGCAGCGATCGACGGCGCGGGGGTGGTCGTCGACGCGATCTTCGGCACGGGGTTCGAGGGGGCGCCCAGGGCCCCGGCGGACGTGGCGATCGAGGCGATCAACGGGTGCGACGCACCGATCGTCGCCGCCGACATCGCCTCCGGCGTCGACGCCTCGAGCGGCGTGGCCGAGGGAGCGGCGGTGGAGGCGGACATCACCGTGAGCTTCCACGCCGCGAAGCTGGGGCACTGGATCGCCCCGGGCAAGTCGCATACCGGCGAGCTGCGGGTCGCCGAGATCGGCATCCCGCCCGGGGCGCCAGGCGCGCCCGCCGGTGGGGTGATCGGCGACGGTGTCCTCGCCACGGCCCCCGGCCGCCTCCCGAACTCGACCAAGTTCGACTCGGGGGAGGTGCTCGTGGTCGGGGGCTCACGCGGGCTCACGGGCGCGGTCTGCATGAGCGCCGAGGCCTCGATTCGCGCCGGTGCCGGCTACGCGACGGTCGCCGTGCCCGCCGACCTCGAGCACATCTTCGAGATCAAGCTGACCGAGGTGATGTCGCGCGGGTTCGCCGAGGCGGAGGGTCGGCTCGCGAGCGGGTCCGCCGAGGGCATCCTCGCCGCGGGCGCTCGCGCGGCGGCCGTCGTCCTCGGCCCGGGGCTCGGTCGGGACCCCGATTCGCTCGAGCTCGCGCGAACCGTGGCGCGCGGGGTGGAGGCGCCGCTACTGGTCGACGCGGACGGGCTCAACGCCCACGCCGAGCGGCTCGAGCTCATCGCCGCGCGGCGCTTTCCGACCGTGCTCACCCCGCACGCGGGCGAGCTGGGACGGCTGCTCGGGATTCCTTCGCACGAGGTCTCCGCGCATCGACTCGCCTGCGCGCGGGCAGCAGCGGAGCGGAGTCGGGCGATCGTGGTGCTGAAGGGCGATGACACGCTGGTGGTCTCCGCGGACCGCCTCGCTGTGAGTCGCGGGGGAAGCCCGGGATTGGCGACCGCGGGGACGGGCGACGTGCTCTCGGGAACGATCGGGGCGCTCCTCGCCCGCGGAGAGGACCCGTTCGCCGCGGTATGCGCCGGGGTCCACGCGCACCAGCGGGCGGGCAGGATTGCCGCCGAGCGGGCCGGATCGGCCGAGTCGGTGATCGCCACCGACGTGATCGGGGCCCTTCCGCCGGCGCTCGTCCGATGAGCGCCGGCGACGTCGGGCGGGCGGCGGCGCTCGTCGACCTCGGTGCGATCGAGCGCAACTGCGCGCGGCTCGTCTCCGAGCTCGGGGGGCAGAGCCGGCTCTGCGCGGTCGTCAAGGCGGACGGATACGGCCACGGGGCAGTCCCGTGCGCGCGCGCCGCGCTCGCCGGCGGCGCGTCCTGGCTGGCGGTGGCGGCGGCCACCGAGGCGGTGGCGCTCCGGCCGCATTTTCCCGAGCCGTCGATCCTGACGATGGGCGCGCTGACCGCGAGCGAGCTCGACCTCGCGCTGGGCGCGGGCTCCGACGTCGCCGCGTGGCGCCCCGGGTTCGCCGAGCTGATCGCGGATCGCGGAGCGCGGCTGGGGACGCGCCCTCGGATCCACGTCAAGTACGACACCGGCATGGGCAGGCTGGGCGAGCGAGACCCGGACGCCGTCCGGGCGCTGGCAGAGCGGATCGCTGGCGACGAGCGCGTCGAGCTCGCGGGGGTGTGGACCCATTTCGCCA
Organism: Solirubrobacterales bacterium; assembly: GCA_035313645.1. Taxonomy (GTDB): domain Bacteria; phylum Actinomycetota; class Thermoleophilia; order Solirubrobacterales; family 70-9; genus AC-56. Next base: position 14,294 of record DATGAF010000064.1, on the reverse strand, counting down.
CCGCCGACGACCGAAACTCGGGGTTCTTCGACGAGCAGCTCGACCGGTTTCGGTCGCTCGCGGAATCGCTTCGCGCGGAGCACCCGGGCCTCCTCCTGCACGCCGCGAACAGCGCCGCCGCCCTCCGTGACCCGGCGGCCCACTTCGACATGGTCCGGTGCGGGATCGCGATCTACGGCCTCGACCCCTTCGGTGCGGACCCGTTCGCGCGCGGGCTCGAGCCGGCCCTCGAGCTGCGTTCCCACGTCGCCGACCTGAAGCGCTTCCCGGAGGGAGCGAGCGCCGGCTACGGACGGCGCTGGCGCGCGCCAAGGGACACGTGGGTGGGGGTGCTGCCGATCGGCTACGGCGACGGCGTCCGCCGCGCGCTGACTAACAACGCCGACGTCCTGGTGGGCGGCACCCGCCACCCGCTCGTCGGGACCGTCTCGATGGACAACGTGACGGTCGACCTCGGCCCAAGGACCGACATCGAGGCGGGGGCGCCCGCGGTGCTGATCGGCGCCCAGGGAGAGGAGCGGATCCTCTGCGAGGAGATCGCCCGGCGGCTCGAGACGATCAATTACGAGGTTACGTGCGCGATCTCGCCCAGGGTCCCGCGAGTCCACCTCGACGCGGGGACCAGATGAGCGCCTCCATCGCCGAGCTTCTCGCCGACGCGCCCGCGTTGCGGGATTGCCGGAAGGCGCTCGGCGAGGCCGAGGACGTCTGGGTGGTCGGCGGGGCGGTCCGCGATGCCGCGCTCGGAAGGCCCGTTGTCGGCGTCGATCTCGCCGTCGCCGGCGACCCGGGTGAAGCCGCCGCCGCCATCGCCCGCGTGACCGGGGGGCCGGCCTTCGAGCTCTCGGAGCGGTTCGCGACCTGGCGGGCTCTCGCCGCGGACGGCTCCTGGCACGTCGACGTGACCCGTTTTCGCGGCGTCTCCATCGAGGACGACTTGACGGCGCGCGACTTCACGGTCAACGCGGTCGCGGTCCCCCTCGGGGATCCTTCGGAGCCCCCGCTGGATCCGAGCGGAGGCCTCGCCGACCTGGATTCGCGGCTGCTCCGCGCCGTATCGGAGCGGAGCTTCATCGACGACCCGCTCCGGGTCCTTCGCGCCGCGAGGATCGCCGCCGAGGTCGGGATGGAGATCGACCCCGGGACGGCGGGGCTCGCCCGTGCCGCGGCGGGGCGGGTCGCCGAAGCGGCGGGGGAGCGACAGCTCGCCGAGCTCCGCCTCATGCTCACCGGGCCGGATCCCGTCCGGGCACTCTCGCTCCTCGACGAGCTCGGCGCGACTCCCGTGGTTCTCCCCGAGGTGGACGCGCTCCGCGGAGTCGAGCAGAACCCAAACCACCACCTCGACGTCCACGGGCACACGGTCGAGGTGCTGCGCAACGTGCTCGAGCTCGAGGCGAATCCGGATCGCTACGCGGGTGATCTGGCGGGAGTGGTCGCTGAGCTGCTCGCCGAGCCGCTCGCGGACGAGCTGACTCGCGGCGGCGCGCTGCGCTTCGGTGCCCTGGTCCACGATCTCGGCAAGCCGGCGACCCGGGTGGAGCGCGGCAGCTACGTCACCTTCATCGGCCACGATCGCGAGGGGGCGAAGCTCGTCGCCTCGCTGTGCCGGCGGCTGAAGACGAGCCGGGCCCTGGAGCGCCACCTCCAGGGGCTGACCCTGCATCACCTGCGGCTCGGGTTCCTCGTCCACGAAGGGTCGCTCTCGCGGCGGCGCATCTACGAGTATCTCCGCGAGACCGATCCGGTGGCGCCCGATGTCACCCTGCTCAGCATGGCGGATCGGCTCGCGGCTCGGGGCGGGGGGCCGATCGCCGGGCCCGAGATGGTCAACGCCCACCTCGAGCTGGGGCGCGAGATGCTCGCCGCGGCGCTCGACTGGCGGCGGGTCGGGCCGCCGCGATCGCCGATTCCCGGGGACGAGCTCGCGGGCGAGCTCGGGATCGAGCCGGGCCCGGAGCTCGGCCGGCTGCTCGGCGAGATCCAGGCCGCCGTCTACGCCGGCGAGGTCGAGGGGCGGGACGACGCCGTGGCGCTCGCCCGGCGGCTCGTTTGACTAGGGTCCCGCGGCAGTGGCCGAGGATTGCCTCTTCTGCGGGATCGTCTCCGGCGACGTCCCCGCCCAGATCGTCGACTCGGACGAGCACACGGTCGCGTTCATGGACATCAACCCGGCGACCGATGGCCACGCGCTCGTCGTTCCCCGCCGCCATTCCGCGAACCTGCTCGAGATCTCCGACGAGGACCTGGAGCGAACGGTGGTCGCGGCGCGGCGGCTCGCGCGGCGGATCGATGCCGCGCTCGATCCCGACGGCCTCAACGTCATCAACTCGTGCGGGGCGGCGGCATGGCAGACGATCTTCCACTTCCACCTGCACGTGATCCCGCGGTACGAAGACGACCCGCTGAAGCTGCCTTGGGTCCCGGGCCCGGGAGACGCGGATCAGATCGCGGCGGTTGCCGCGAAGATCAGGGAGGCGGGATGACGGAGGCGCCGGTGCGGCTGGAGCGCGACGGCGCAGTCGCCCAGATGGTCCTGGAGGCGCCGCCTCTCAACCTGTTCGGGTCCGCCGTGTTCGAGGCGCTTCAGACCTGCATCGACGAGGTCGAGGGCTCCGACGCCCGGGCGCTCGTGTGGCGCGCCGAGGGCAAGGTGTTCACCGGCGGCGCCGACGTCAACGTCTTCCAGCAGATCGTGGACGCCGGCGGCGACCGCTCGGCGGTCGCGTTCGACCCGCTGCTCAACGCGGTCAGGCGGATCGAGGCGCTCGAGATTCCGACGCTGGCGCTGGTCCACGGCCTCTGCCTGACCGCCGGCCTCGAGGTCTCGCTCGGTTGCGACATGATCTGGGCATCGGAGTCCGCCCGCTTCGGGCTCGTCGAGGCGGTGGTCGGCCTGACGCCGGGGGCCGGCGGCACCCAGCGGATGGCGGAGCGTGCCGGCCCCGCCCGGGCCCGCGAGTTCGTGATGTCGCAGGGGGTCTACGACGCGGCGACGCTCGAGCGCTGGAACGTCGTCAACCGCATCCTCCCAGACGGGGAGCTGGTGGAGAAGGGGATGCGCTTCGCGCACCGGCTGGCCAGCGGCCCCACGAAGGCGCACGCCGCCACCAAGCGCATCGTCCGCGCCTACCTCCAGGGGGGCGTCGACGAGGCCGACCGGGTGACGCCCGAGGTGGCCGGCTCGCTGTTCCACACGGAGGACCTGCAGCGCGCGGTGAGGTCGTTCCTCGAAGAGGGGCCCGGCAAGGCCACCTTCGAGGGACGCTAGTTGCGTTCGCTACGCTCTTCGGCGCCGATGGGGAAGGAAGAGAAGATCGAGATGGAGGGGGAGGTCACCGAGGCCCTCCCCAACACCATGTTCAAGGTCAAGCTCGACAACGAGCACGAGGTGCTCGGGCACATCTCGGGCAAGATGCGACGCCACTACATCCGCATCCTCCCCGGCGACCGGGTGAAGATCGAGCTCTCGCCCTACGATCTCGACCGCGGCCGGATCACCTACCGGTACAAGTAGCGTCGCGACTGCGAGCGCCGCCCCCGGGTCCAGGCCCGGCACGTAGGGGCGCTGGTCGCCTCGCCCGGGCGTCACGCGTTCGCCGCGGGCGGCGCCACCGCTCCGGGTCCAGGCCCGGCACGTAGGGGCGCTGGTCGCGCCCCCGGCCGTTACGCCTTCGTCACACGTCGGCGTCCCTTTCCCCCGCTTCATGGAGCCATGCGGGACGCAAGCGAGTGCATCCTCCCGCAATGACCATCGCTGGTCGAGTTGCGTTGTCATCGTTAACGGAAGTCGACCAGCGACGGCGCCGAGCGGAGCGGGAGCGCCAGGTCCTGGCCTTCGCCGAGCAGCAGCACGGCGTGATCTCGCTCGACCAGCTGCGCTCGCTTGGGCTCACTGCCGAAGCGGTGCGCGCTCGCGTCGCCGTGGGCAGGCTTCACCGCGTCCGTCGGGCCGTCTACGCGGTGGGTCGTCCGGATCTGCCGCTCGACGGGCGGTGGATGGCGGCGGTGTTGGCGTGTGGGAGCGGGGCCGTCCTCTCGCACCGCTCCGCGGCGGCGCTTCACGGCCTGCTCGCGGACGTGAGAGCCGTGATCGACGTGACCCTTGGACGGCGTTCCGGGCGATCCGTGTCCGGCATCCGGTTGCATCGCCTCACCTGCCTGCCATCGGTCGACTGCGTCTCGGTTCGGTCGATCCCATGCACCTCGGTGCCGCGCACCCTGCTCGACCTCGCCGGGGTGGTCGAGCCGCGGCTTCTCGAGCGCGCGTGCGACCAGGCGGATGTGCTCGGCCTGTTGGACGTCGTCGCCGTCCGGGAGGCGATGGCCCGCAACCCTCGCCGCCCCGGCGTTCGCCGCCTCCGCTGGGTCCTCGAGCTCGGCGACCTCGGCGAGAACCTTCCGCGCAGCGAGCTCGAGGAGCGCTTCGTGTCGCTGTGCCATAACGCCGGCATGCCCCGGCCGAGCGTCAACGAGTGGATCACCGTATCCAGCGAGCCGATGCAGGTCGACTTCATGTGGCGAGATCGCCGGGCGATTGTCGAGACGGACGGCTACCGAGCGCACCGCACCCGTCAGGCCTTTCGCCGCGACCGGCGACGTGATCGCCTGCTCAGGCTGGAGGGTTGGCAGGTCGCCCGCTTCACGTGGGAGGACGTCACGGGCGATCCGCGCCATGTGACGCAAGTGTTACGAAAGCTTCTCGCGCCATGAATGCGCTGGCGCGCCCGCCATCGCTGGTCGACTTGCGTTGTCATTGTCGTCGGAACTCGACCAGCGACGGGGCGGGCCGGGACGTGGGCGGCGCGGGTGTGGGCGCGGAGGGCGTTGCGGAACCGGCGCATGAACGGCGTGCAAGTGGGCGCGGAGGGCGTTGCGGAACCGGCGCATGAACGGGGTGCAAGTGGGTATAACGCCCGCGAGGAGGCGTATGGGCTCGAGGCTTCATGTCAGGGCGTTCGGTCGCTTGGTCGCGGCGACAGTCGCGGTCGGCGCGACCCTCTGCTGGCTCGCCACCGGAGCCTCCGCTGCACCCCTCGCGCATGGCCACACGGTCCACATCCTGAAGCCGGGGGCCCGCGCGAACGCGAACCAGAGCAACAACTGGTTCGGCTACAACCAGGGCACCCTGGAGCAGGGAGGCACCCAGTTCCACTCGATCACTGGTGACTGGACCGTGCCGACGGCCACCCAGCACACGCACGGCCAGTCGGAGTCCTCGTCGGACTGGATCGGGATCGGCGGCGGGTGCGTCGACGCGAGCTGCGTAGTCGGGGACAACACCCTGATCCAGACCGGCACCGAGCAGGACGTCGACTCGTCGGGCAACGCCTCCTACTCGGCTTGGTGGGAGATCATCCCCGGCCCCTCGATCTCGATCGATGGCATGACCGTCGGCCCCGGCGACCACATGCACGCCGACATCTCCGAGACGGTCTCGGGCTCGGAGCTTTGGAAGATCACCCTTCAGGACGTCACCCGCAACGAGAGCTTCACTACCACGGTGCCCTACCCCTCCACGCACGCGACGGCGGAGTGGATCGAGGAGACGCCGCTCATCATCGGCACCGGTGCGGGACTCGCGCCGCTTCCCAACCTCACGAACACGGCGTTCGACCTCGGCACGGTGAACGGCGCACCCGTTCAGCTCAAGCCAAGCGAGGAGATCCAGCTCACGGACCAGAGCAACAAGGTGATCGGGACGCCGTCGGCCCCCGACTCCGATGTCGACGGGTTCGGGCTCTGCGCGTGGGCGACCGCGTGCGCGGTGCCCGGCAGCTGACCTGCCGCGCGGTCAAGCGCCTCGGGCCCGCGCCGCCTCATAGATAGCTGCGGGCGGCGTCCGGGGCGGGGTCGACCAGCTCGAGGATGAGGCTCGTCCAGGCGAAGTCCGTCGCGCCGAGGCCGGCGCCGGTCCGCGGGTCGTAGTACTCGCGCAGCCCATCGCGGGCGATCGCTTCGGCGAGTCGCGACGCCAGCTCGCGCGCCGGCTCCTCGAAGCCCAGCCGCCGCAGCCCGATCCACACGAGCCAGGCGGCGTTCACCCAGGTTGGGCCGCGCCAGTAGCGCCGGGTCGGGCCGCGCCCGCGCCCGGGCTCGAAGGTCGGCTCCGCGGCCGAGACCGATGGGGGAGGGACCGGCAGCCAGAAGCGGGTGGGATCGAGCAGGTGCTCCTCGACGAGGCGGCGGCCGATCGCCTCGGGGAGGTCGGGGAGCGCCAGCGGCGCGAGCGCCGCCCAGGTCTCGATCGGCGGCCGCAGGCCACCGGGCTCGGCCCGATCCAGGAAGAGCCCCCGATCCTCGTCCCACGATCGCTCGACCAGCGCGGGAGTGATGGAGGGCTCGCCGATCGCCAGGCGCGCCAGCCCCCAGAGCACGTTCGTCGAGACCTCGCAGAGGACCGGCCCCCCGGCATCGCGGATCCGGCGGGCGTCCCATCCAAGCCCGCGGTTGCGGGCGACGAGGGCGGGAAAGCCCCGCTGCCCGTGGGCACGCCCGCCCCACACGGGATCGAACTTCGGTGAGGAGTCGAGGCCGGACTCGTCCGGCTGCACGAGCCACAGCAGCCCGTCGCCGTCGAGGTCGCGGTTCGCGAGGAGCCACTTGTGGTGGCGCTCGATCGCCGGCTCCGCGGCCGGATCGCCGACCGCGATCCGCCACGCCCAGGCGAGGAGCGGCGGCTGGATGGTGCCGGTCATCCGCGACGAGCGCGAGTCGACGTTGTAGTAGAGCCGGCGCCAGATCGACACCGGGCGCTCCCAGAAGAGGATGTGGCCCACGAATCCGTCGGGCCGGCTGGCGCGAAGGAGAGTCTGTAGCTCCGCCTGCGAGCGGCTCGGGTCGAAGCGACGCCAGGCGATCGCCGCGAAGCAGGAGTCCCAGTACCACTGCCACGGATAGCGGCCGCGGCTCGGTCGGGTGTACGCGTACGTGACACCGTCCCTCGCTCCCTCGGTCCAGTTCGCTTCCAGGACCCGGCGGCAGGACGCCGCGAGCTCGGAGCTCAAACCGCGGTACGTCGCATTCCCCGGAGGGCAAGGGCGCTGAGCAGGGCGAGGAGGCCGGCGAGCGCGAGGATTCCGGGCCAGGTGTCGCCCCAGGTCACGCCGCCGACGAACCCCTGGCGCGCAGCCTCGACGATCTGGGTCGCCGGGTTGTACTGGGCCACGGTGTGCAGCCAGCCGCTGAGCAGCGCGAGCGGAGCGTAGGAGGTCGTGGTCAGAATGAGCACGAACATCCCAGCCTGCATCAGCGGCGCCGCCGACTGCGACCTGAACCGCAATGCGATCGCGGCGCCCCAGCAGGCGGCGATCGTGCCCATTCCCATGACGATCAGGAGCGCGATCGCGAGGCCGCCGATCCCCGGCCAGTGGACCCCGAAAGCGAAGCCGACCGCGAGCAGCACCGTCGCCGGGATCAACGATCGGAGGCTTGCCGAGAGCACCAGTCCGGCGAGGAGAACCGGCCGCGGTGCGGGGGAGACGAGGAGGCGATCGAACCAGCCCTGCTCGATGTCGCGTGCGAGGTTCACTCCCGTGGCGGCGCCAGTGAACCCGGCGCCCTGCATGAGGCTGATCGGGATAAGGAAGCTCTGATAGCTCTGCGAGGTGAAGCCCGGCAGGAGGGTCAGGTGGCCGAACACCGCGAAGATGCCGAGGAAGAAGATCGTCGGCGCCAGCACACCGGGAATCGCTGCCCCTGGGACCCGAAGCAACTCGTTCGCCGCGCGCCGCACGAGCGCCGCGATCGTCTGGAGGTCGGCGCGCAAGTCCACCGGTCACCCCCCGACCCTCAGCCGCCTGCGCAAGGCCAGGGCGCTGAGGCCGATGCTGATCGAGGCGATCAAGGCGATCGAGCCGAGCGCCTTGGCGAACGCGTGCAGGGACAGCGAGGAGATCACCGGGTCGCGGACCCCCTCGACGATGAAGCTCAGCGGGTTGTACCTGGCGATCGTCGCCGCCGGCTCGAGCATCAGGTGAGCCGGGAAGAAGGCGGACGAGAGGAACAGGATCACGAAGACGAGCGGAAATAGCCCCTGGACGACCGAGGCCCTTCCGCTCCGCAGCGCGACCGCTGCGGCGATGCCGCCGAACGCGATCGCCGACAGGGTCACGAACAGGATCATCGTGAGTGCGCCTGGGATGCCCTCGGCGATCCTCGCGCCGAAGATCAACCCGAGCGCGATGAACCAGAGCGCCGACAGCGCCCCCAGCGCCGCCGTCCCGGCGAGACGGCCGAGCACGATCGCGAAGCGCGAGATCGGCGCCGCAAGCAAACGGTCGGTGAAACCCATCTCGATGTCCACAGCGAGCGCGATCCCGCCGCTGTTGCCGGCGAGCAGGGTCGATTGGATCATCGCGCCGGCGAGGATGAAATCGAGGAAGCCGTTGACGTGGGGGAAGCCCGGCAGATTTACCCCGCGCCCCGCGCCCCCCACCTGAATCGCGAGCAGCAGCGTCGGAAAGACGAGGATCGGCGCCATGAGCTGCGGGCGCCGGAAGGTCTGCTTGACGGATCGGGCGGCGAGCGCCCCGATGACCCGCAGGTTCGCAGCCACCATCACCCGGGCTGCTCGGGTTCGGTTTCCCCGGCCTCCAGGTGGTGCCCGGTCTTGGCCACGAAGACGTCGTCGAGGCTGGGCTCGACGAGATCCAGCGATTCCACCGCGAGCCCGGCGTCATCGAGCGCGCGGACCACCGGGGCGATCTCGGCGGCGCCCCGTTCGACCTCCACCAGGACTGCGCCATCCGTGCTTGGCAGCGGCTTGCCGAATCTGGACACCACCTGCTCGGCGCGGGAGGCGGCGGAGGCCGCCTCGAGAAGCCTGATCTCGAGGTGGGGGTGGCCCATCTGCGCCTTTAGCCTCGCCGGGGCGTCCTCGGCGACGATCTTGCCGAAGTCGATGATCCCGACCCGGTCGGCGAGCCTGTCGGCCTCCTCCAGGTACTGCGTGGTGAGGAAGACCGTCGTGCCCTCCTCGTTGAGCTTCGAGACCTCGCGCCAGATCGCCCGGCGACTGACCGGATCGAGCCCGGTCGTCGGCTCGTCGAGGAACAACACGCGCGGCTCGTGGACGAGCGCCGAGGCCAGATCGAGGCGCCGGCGCATGCCGCCGGAGTAGGTCCCGACCTGACGATCCGCGGCGTCGACGAGGTCGACCCGCTCGAGCAGGGCGTCCGAACGTCGCTGCCCCTCGGCGCGGCGCAGCCCGTGGAGCGTCGCCTGGAGGCGAATCAGTTCGCGTCCCGTCATCAGTGGGTCGAGGGCCGCCTCCTGGAGCGCGACCCCGATGGCGCGTCGCACTTTGCCGGCCTCGGAGACGACGTCGAAGCCCCCCACCCGCGCGCTTCCCGCGGTCGGCTGGAGCAGCGTGGTCAGGATGCGAACGGTGGTCGTCTTGCCGGCGCCATTCGGTCCCAGGAATGCGTAGATCTCGCCCTCGGCGATCGCCAGGTCGACGCCCGCGACGGCTCGCACGCCGCCCTCGAACGTTCGCTCCAGGCCCTTCGCCTCGATCGCCGGCATCGGCCGGAGGATAGAGACGCCCTCAGGCCGCCAGAGGCGGTGCCGCGTCGACCCACTCCCGTCCGTTCGCGCCCTCCAGCGCCTCGGCGGCGTCGAGCAGCAATTCGTCGCTTCCCCAGGGCCCCAGCAGCTGGAGCGCGATCGGGAGGCCCTCGCCGCTGCGACCCACCGGGACGCTGATCGCCGGCACGCCGGCCAGGTTCGCGATCCCGGCCTGGCGGGGGTTGGCGAAATCGGCCGGGTGGGTCCCGGAGGGAAGCTCGACCGTGGGGTTCTCGAGCGGCGGCGCCGGGGCTGGGACCGTCGGCCAGGCGAGCAGGTCGACGCGCTCGAAGAGCTCCGCGAGCGAGCGTCGGACCACGGTGCGCACCGCCTCGGCCTTCGAGATCGCGACGGCCGGAAGGAGCAGCCGGTAGCGCAGCAGCGCACGCGCGACGAGGCTCACCTCGTCCGGAAGCGCGGCCACGCGCTCGGGCGTGACCCCCGCGAGCTCCTCCGTTTGGCCGATCAGAATCGAGGAGATCAGGACGTGCTCGCGGCCCACGATGTCGACCTCCGCGACCGTCCCGGAGGTCGCCTCGCGAAGCGCCTCGAGCGCCCCCCGGCAGGCCGCCGCCACCTCCGGATCGCAGTCCTCCCAGAGCTCACCGGGCACGATCCCAATCCTGAGCTGCTCGGGCGCCGCTGCGTCGAGCGCCCCTCCGAAGAGGACCCCGGCCAGCAGCCTGCAGTCGGCCGCGTCGCGGCACAGCGGGCCGGAGACGATCGTCGTCGTCTGCGGGACGTGGTGGCCGGCCATCGTCGAGCGCCCGAAGGTCGGCTTCAGGCCCGTGAGCCCGCAGTACGCCGCCGGGTAGCGGATCGAGCCGACGCCGTCGGCCCCCACCGCGCCGGCGACCAGGCGTGCGGCGACCGCCGCTCCGGGGCCGTTCGACGAGCCGCCGGGGCACCGCTCGGTGTCCCACGGATTGCGCGCCGGGCCGTACGCCGAGATGTGCCCGGTGCTGCCGGCGCCGTACTCGTGCATGTTCGCCACCCCGACGATCACCGCCCCGGCGTCGCGGAGCGCCCGGTACGGCCCCGACTCGCCCGGCGCGGGGGCCCGGCCGACGTGAGCGGCGGCGCCGAGTCGCTCGGCGCGCCACGGCAGCGGCCACTCGTCCTTGACCGCAACCGGCACTCCGTAGAGGGGGCCGCGCGGCGCCTCAGCGAGCATCCGCCTCGACTCCTCCGGGAACGTCGCGACGATGGCGTTGACCCGCGGGTTTCGCTCCTCGATGCGGGCCAGCGCCTCCTCGAGGAGCTCCGCCGGATCGGCGTCGTCCGACGCCACCGCCTCCGCTTGCTCCCGAAGCGGGCGGTCGAGGGCCCTCACGACGGGTCGAGCGTCCGCGGAGGACCCGACATGTCCGCGCGCGGCTCCGGCACGACGAGGTCCAGCTCGGCGTCGAGCAGGGCCCGGATCGAGGGACGGTAGACGGCGTCGACCGCCTCGATCACCGCCAGCTCGTCGTCCCTCGCTTTCAGCCCGAGCGCCGCCAGGCCGGCGGTCACGTACTGCCTCGTGGCGGCCGCGGGGTCCAGCGCCGCCCCGCTCTCTCCTTCGTCGGTCATCGGCCGCGGACCCTAGTCGATGGCCCGGGCGCCGCGGCGCGCCTGAGCGGGGCGGGTCGGGCGCCGTAGGCATCCCATACCCAGTGGTATAATGCCAATCAGTATATGACCGTCGAGCGGCCCTTATACCCTGCGGTATGACACCTCGCAGCATAAGAACTCCGGCCCCGAGCAACCCGTTTCGGTTCGGCGCCCTCGCGCTGGACGAGTCGTTCGCCGATCGCGAGGACGAGCTGGCCGAGTTGACGGGCGACGTCCGCAACGGCCAGGACGTGGTGATCCTCGCCCCGCGCCGGTACGGGAAGTCGTCGTTGGTGTGGAGAGCGACGCAGGCGCTCGTGGTCGACAGGGTGCTCGTGGCCCAGGTCGATCTGATGACGACGCCCACGAAGGAGCGTCTGGCCGAGAAGCTCGCAAGCTCGATCTACGAGAACGTCGCCACCACGCTGGAGCGCGCCAGGGATAGGGCGCTCGCGCCGTTTCGGGGCCTCCAGGTCCAGCCGACGGTGACCGTCAACCCCGAGGATGGATCGTTCAGCTTCAGCTTCGGCGTCGGCCACCGTCCAGAGGCGATCGATGCCACGCTCGAGCGCCTGCTCCAGCTTCCGGCCGAGCTCGGAGCGCCGAGAAGGCGCCGCGTGGCCCTGGTCATGGACGAGTTCCAGGAGGTGGTCCGGATCGACCCCCAGCTTCCGAGGCTCCTTCGCTCGGTGTTCCAGCAACAGCCCGAGGTGGCGCACGTGTATCTCGGCTCCCGGCGCCACGTCATGGAGCGGATCTTCAGCGACGAGAACGAGCCGTTCTGGCGGAGCGCCAAGGCGATCGAGCTGCGGCTGATCGACGCCGCGCCGTTCGCGAAGTTCGTCCAGGCCAGGTTTCGGAGGACGGGGAAGAGGATCGAGCGCGACGTGGTCGATGAGCTCCTGGCCCGCACCCAGGGCCATCCCTACGCCACCCAGGAGCTCGGCTACTTCCTCTGGGAGCAGACGGAGGCCGGCGCCACCGCCACCCACGAGGAGCTCGATCGGGCGCTGACGGCCGTGATCCGGTCCGAGCACGCCCACTTCAGCCTCCTGTGGGAGGGCGCCTCGGCGATGCAGAAGCTGGTCCTTCAAGCGCTCGCCGAGGAGGGGCCCGGGCGCCCCTTCACCGCCGACTACAGCCGCCGCCATCACCTGCCGGCCGCGACCAACGTGCAGAAGGCGCTGAGCGCCTTGGTCGACCGGGAGACCGTGGTCCACGAAGGGGGCGAGTACCGGATCGCCGAGCCCTTCCTTCGCGAGTGGGTCAGATCCACCATCGCCACGCCGGACTGATGGCCGCGACCGAGCACTGGCTGCCGCGATCGGGCGTGGACCCTAAGCTATGCGGCCACATCGCAGCCCGGCCGCGGTGCGCGGCCACGTCCGCAACCCGGTGGGCCAGGCGGTGTTCAGAGACTCGATGACCGGAACGACCCAATCGACAACCGGCCGGCGACGCCGTGGCCGCCACCAGATCGCCTTCGCGGCGCTGTGCGCCGCGCTCGTGACGGTGGCGGCGGTCTCGATGGCAGGTGCGACGACGGCGAAGCTCCTGGGGAGGACCAAGCACACCCCGCCGCCGGCCTGTCCCAACAAGAGCAATCCAAACGACTGCCGGGTCGTCGGTCGGGTGACCGGGTTCCCGCTGATGGCCGACGGTGACAAGCGCCCGCTGAACGTGCACAAGAACGGCCACATCGTCGCCTGGGCGATCGACGTGTCGAAGCCGACGAAGGACGAGAGCAACTCGCTCGGCACGCTCTTCCAGAACGACCGGTTCGGCAAGAAGCCCACGGCCAGGATCGCGATCATCAAGAAGAAGACGGGGCGTGACTACAAGCTCGTTCGGCAGGGCCCGACGGTCAACCTGAAGAGCGCCCTCGGGCAGAAGGAGATCTTCACGCTCGACCAGCCGCTCAAGGTCCGCAAGGGGCAGATCGTCGCGATCTCGTATCCGACCTGGGCGCCGAACTTCGCCTTCGCCGGGCTGAACACGGGCGCCAACCAGTGGCGCTCCAGCAGGGTCCGGGGCAATTGCTCGCCCAAGAACAACAGCGGCCGGGCGATCAAGCGCTGGGTCCACACGAGCAAGGCCCAGCAGAAGGCCGGATCGACTCGGACCTACGGCTGCGATTACACCGGCGCGCGGCTGCTCTACTGGGCGTACTTCGTCGCCGGCTGAGCGGCGCGGACGCTCAGTCGCAGGAGTTGGCCGGGCACGACGGACCACCCGGCGGAGGCTTGCCACCGCTGTCGGCGGCTCCTCCCTGACCCCCACGCCCGCCGCCGCTCCCGGGCGACGTGCCGCCGTTCCCGTTGCCGCTCGTCGACTCGGTCGTGGTTGTGATCGTGGGCGTCGTGGTGGTGCCGGTCGTGGTCGGAGTGTTCGACGTCGTCGAGGTCAACCTGGTCGACGTGGAGCCGGTGGTCGTGGAGCTGCTGCTCACGGTGGGCAGCGAGACGCTCGTGGTCGAGGTGCTGCTTCCGCAGCCGGCGACCGCCCCGAGCGCGATCACCGCGCCCGTGAGGCAGGCGAGGACCAGTCGAAAGGGGCGGGAGGCCGGCGATTCCCCCCGCTTCCCGTGCGAAGGGCTCACGATCCCCCGTCGAGGGCGGGCTGGCGAAGCCCGCAGTACGGGCAATCGCTCACGTCGACGCCGATCAGCTGATCGCAGCGCCGGCAGATCCGCAGGTTGTCCGGAGTGCGCAGCAGCGAGGACTCCGAGGGGGCGAGCGGCAGGGCCCGGGTGACCGGGCGCATCTCCTCGCCGGTCTCGCGATCGAGGTAGACCGTCCCGGGCTCGACCGCCGCGAGCGCCTCGCGGCCGGAAGCCGGGGCGCGGAGCCTGTAGACCTGCCGTCGGTTCACGGGCGGCGACACGATACAACGCGCGGGTGCGAGTCCTGATCTTCCACGGCTACCTGCTCCGGGGCACGGGCAGCAACGTCTACAACGCGAGCCTGGCGCAGGCGCTGGCACGCCTCGGCCACGAGGTCCACCTGTTCTGTCAGGACCGGCGCGCGGACGAGCGCCCCTGGGTGGGGACGGCGTCCGGCTCGGGCGGCTCGGTGACCGTCCACGTTCCCGACATCGGCGGCCTGCTGCCCGTCTACGTCCCCGACCGCTACGAG
>DATGAF010000063.1:0-9848 GCA_035313645.1 Solirubrobacterales bacterium | reverse complement strand
GATCTCCGGCCCGACGGCGACGGCGGCGTTCGAGATCAGCGTCCAGGGAGTCGTCGTCCAGACGAGGAGCTGGTCCCCTGCCTCGAGGGGGTTCTCCGGAATCGCGTCGCTCGGGGAGGGCTCGCGAACGGGCAGCTTCACGTACACCGACGGGTCCTCGACGTCCCGGTATCCCAGTGCCACCTCGTGCGAGGAGAGCGCCGTCCCGCAGCGCGGGCAGTACGGGACGACCTTGTGCCCCTGGTAAAGCCGCCCGTCGTCCCAGATGCTTCGCAGCGACCACCAGACCGACTCGATGTAATCGTTCGTCAGCGTGACGTAGGCGTCGTCGAGGTCGATCCAGAACCCGATTCGCTCGGTGAGCCTCGCCCACTCCTCGACGTAGCGGAACACGGACTCGCGACAGAGGCGGTTGAACTCGTCGATCCCGTAGGCCTCGATCTCGGCGGTGGAGTTGATCCCGAGCTCTCGCTCGATCTCGAGCTCCACCGGCAGGCCGTGGCAGTCCCAGCCCGCCTTTCGGGGCACGCGGTAGCCGCACATCGTGCGGTAGCGCGGATAGATGTCCTTGAACACCCGCGAGAGGACGTGGTGGGAGCCGGGCCGGCCGTTCGCCGTCGGAGGCCCCTCGTAGAAGCTCCACACCTCGGCGTCGGCGCGCTCCGCGAGCGAGCGGTGAAAGACGTCGCGCTCCCGCCAGCGGTCGAGGATCCGCTCCTCGAGCTCGGGAAACGACTGCTTGGGGTCTACGGGTCGAAATCCGGGCATTGGCCGCCGGATTCTGCCAATCGAGGCGTCAGTGCCGGAAGAAGAGGTTCAGCACGATCGTGCCGACGAGGCTGAGCAGGATCATCAGGCCGATCGGGGCATAGAGCGTGAAGTTGCCCCTGCGCAGCACCAGGTCCCCCGGGAGGCGCTCGATTCCCAGCCTCGACGCGAGCAGCAGCCCGCCTCCCACCACCGCCAGGGCCACGGCCAAGCCGAGCAGGATCTTCGCCGCCGTCTCCACGGAGTCAGCCTAGCGGCGGGGATCCGCCCCCGCCCTAGCATGGAGGCGATGCGCTGTCTCACCCTGAGCGTCGGCTTGTTGCTGGTTTTGGGCATGGCCGGCTGTGGCTCGAGCGGCACCAGCTCGACCCCGGCCGCCTGCCTGGAACCGGCGAGCCACTACCTGACTGCCCTCCGGGCAGCGCCCGCCGAGGTCCGGCTCGACGGGTCGACCGCGATCAGCGACTGCTTCAGCGGCACCCAGGGGGCGGGTGACCAGGCGACCGTCGGCAAGACGGTGATCGAGGCCGCCACCGGGCTGAACGCCCGCGCTCGACGGGCTCCCGGCGGCGAGACCACCGTCCAGCTCGGCTACCTGGACGGGGCGGTCCACGAGGGCGCCTCGCACGCCTCGGGCGTCGACGCCGATCTGGTTCGGCGTCTCGACACGGCGGCCCGGTTCAACCCCGGCGGCCGGTCCCCGGGCGCCGCCTTCGAGCGGGCGTTCGGGAAGGGATACGCTGCTGGAGAGGCCACCGGCTAGACCAAACGGCGACGGCCGGGCGGACGAAGGAGACGATGGCGACCGACGTTCAGAGCGAGCTCTTCGGGATGGAGACACGCAAGGCGGTCGAGAACTTCCCGGTTTCCGGAGAGCCGGTGCCGGCTCCGGTGGTGCGCTGGCTGGGGCGGATCAAGGCCACCTCGGCCCGGGTGAACGCAGAGCTGGGGCTCCTGGATCCCGAGCTCGCCGAGCGGATCGCCGCCGCGGGCGACGCGGTCGCCGCCGGCGAGCACGACGACCAGTTTCCGATCGATGTCTTCCAGACCGGCTCGGGGACCTCGTCGAACATGAATGCGAACGAGGTGATCGCCACGCTCGCCGGCGACGAGGCCCATCCGAACGACCACGTGAACATGGGCCAGTCGTCGAACGACGTCTTCCCCTCCGCGGTCCATCTGGCTGCGCTCGAGGAGGTCACGCGCGATCTGCTGCCGGCGATGGACGGCCTCGCGGCGGCGCTCGAGCGAAAGGCCGAGGAGTTCGCGGACGTGGTGAAGGCCGGGCGCACCCACCTGATGGACGCGGTCCCGGTGACGCTGGGGCAGGAGTTCGGCGGCTACGCCGCGCAGATCCGCCTGGGCGTGGACCGGGTCCGCGGCGCTCTCGGCCGGGTGGGGCAGATACCGCTCGGGGGCACGGCCACGGGGACCGGCCTCAACACGCACTCCGAGTTCGCTCAGCGGGTGCGGGCGAAGCTCACGGAGGACACCGGGCTCGAGATCTCCGAGCCGCTCGACCCCTTCGAGGCGCAGGGGAACCGCGACGCGCTGGTCGAGCTCTCGTCCATGCTCAGGGTCGTCGCCGTGTCGCTCACGAAGGTCGCCAACGACATCGCCCTGATGGGATCGGGCCCGCGGGCCGGCCTCGCCGAGCTTCGCCTGCCCGCTCTTCAGAAGGGCTCCTCGATCATGCCCGGGAAGGTCAATCCGGTGATCTGCGAGGTCGTGATCCAGGTCGGCGCGCAGGTGATCGGAAACGACGCGGCCATCACGATCGCCGGTTCCCAGGGCCAGTTCGAGCTGAATGTCCGCGTGCCGCTGATCGCCCGGAACCTGCTGGACTCGATCCGGCTCCTCGCCGCCGCGTGCCGGCTGTTCGACACCAGGTGCGTTCAGGGGATCGAGGCCGACGTGGAGATGGCCGAGCGCCACGCGGAGGCGACGCTCGCGACCGCGACCGCGCTCAACCCCCACATCGGCTACGACCGCGCGACGGAGATCGTGAACGCGGCGGCGGAGCAGGGGCGGCCACTGCGCGAGGTTGCCCGAGAGATGGGGGTCGACGAGGATACCCTCGAGCGCGCCCTCGATCACCGCCGACTCGCGCGCCCCCACGATTAGGACGCGGAGCGCCATTCGGCGATCGGACCCTCCGGGCGTGGAGGATCTCGTGCGGCAGGTCGCGGACGCGGGGCTGAGCGAGCCGCGCCTCCTCGACGCGTTCCGGCGGGTACCCCGTGCAGGGTTCGTCTCGACGGACCACGCCCGCGTCGCCTACGTGGACCAGCCGCTCCCGATTCCCCACCGCCAGGTGACCACCCAGCCCTCGCTGATCGCGCGAATGGTCGAGGCCCTCGCGCTCAGCGGCCGCGAGCGGGTGCTCGAGGTGGGCACGGGCTACGGCTTTCAGACCGCGATCCTCGCGGCCCTGGCGCGGCTCGTGTGGAGCGTCGAGCGCTGGCCCGATCTCGCCGAGACCGCGACGCGCAACCTCGAGCGGCGCGGGATCGAGAACGTGGAGTGCGCGGTGGGAGACGGATCCCTCGGCCTGCCCCGGGCGGCCCCATTCGACGCGATCGTCGTCTCAGCCGCGTTCCCGCACGTGCCCGAGCCCCTCGCCGACCAGATCGCGCCGGGCGGCGCCCTGGTCCAGCCTCTGGGACGGGGTGGGGACGATCAGGTGGTCCTGTTCGCCAAGGGCCCGGGAGGGCTGGAGCGAAGGCGGACGCTGACGGGCGCCCATTTCGTTCGCCTGCGAGGAGCGTTTGGATTCGAGGGCCCGCCGGGGCCGCCGGAAGCGTGACGATTGAACCTCCGGGCCCGCTCGGATGTAGGACTGATCGAGAGGCGCGACAGCAGCGTCGGAAAGGAGACAGGATGGGTCAAGCGGTAGTGCACTTCGAGGTGATCGGGAAGGACGCGGAGAAGCTCCAGGGCTTCTACTCGCAGATGTTCGGCTGGGAGATCGACGCGAACAACGAGATGAACTACGGAATGGTCTCGCGGGAGGACAACCTCGACCATGGGATCGGGATCGGCGGGGGAGTCGGCCCCAGCCAGGAAGGCGGCTCGGGGTACGTCACCTTCTACGTCGCCGTCGACGACGTGGAGTCCGGGCTCCAGAAGGTCGAGACCCTCGGGGGCACCCGGGTGATGGGCCCGATGGACGTGCCCGGAGGGCCCACGATCGGTCTCTTCAATGACCCCGAGGGGCACCTGATCGGCCTGGTCAAGACAATGGAGGGCTAGCGCGAATCGGGATCCTCGCCGGGCGGCCGCGGCGTAACGCCGCGGCCGCTCGTTCGTCTAACCAACAGGGTGCGATCATTGCTCCCAATCGACCCGGAAGGATCCCCCATGAGTGACACCGAGACACAGACCGAGAAGGCGACCTTCGGAGCCGGCTGCTTCTGGCAGGTCGAGGCCGCGTTCCGCGAGGTCGAGGGAGTCATCGAGACCGCCGTCGGCTACGAGGGCGGTGACGTCGACAACCCCACGTACGAGCAGGTCTGCACCGGCACCACCGGCCACGTCGAGGTGTGCCAGGTCACCTTCGACCCCGCGAAGGTCAGCTACGAGGACCTGGTGACCAAGTACTTCGAGATCCACGACCCCACCCAGCTGAACCGGCAGGGCCCCGACGTCGGGTGGCAGTACCGCTCGGTGGTCTTCGCCGACTCCGACGAGCAGGCCGAGATCGCCCGGCGCGTGATCGAGCGCTCCCAGGAGCGCTTCCGCGACCCGATCGTCACCGAGGTCGAGCCCGCCCAGCCCTTCTGGCGCGCCGAGGAGTACCACCAGTGCTACCTCGACAAGCGCCCGACGGGAATGGTCGGGATGCTGCTCGGCCGCTAGGAGGCGGCTGGCGTGTCCGCGCCAGGGGCGGACTCTGAGCCCTGAACGCGGCGGTGGGGTAGGTAAGGCCTCCGCCGCGCTCGGGTTAGTATCGATCGGCGGCGCGGCCATCGCCGGGGTGAGCGCGTCGATGCGAAAGGATGGCATCGGATGCTGCTCGAGGACTATGGGCTGATCGGCGACCTGCAGACCGCAGCCCTCGTCGGTCGCAACGGAGCGGTCGATTGGCTGTGCCTGCCGCGCTTCGATTCCGCGTCGTGCTTCTCGGCCCTGCTGGGGGACGAGGGCCACGGGCGCTGGCTGGTGGCCCCGGCGGGCGAGGTGCGCTCGAGCTCCCGTCGGTACCGGCCGGGAACACTCGTGCTCGAGACGGAGTTCGAGACCGCGGAGGGCGCGGTTCGCGTGACCGACTTCATGCCGCGCCGAGGCGAAGGCCCGCCACGCCTGATGCGGATCGTCGAGGGACTGCGCGGTCGGGTCCCGATGCGGATGGAGCTCTCGCTGCGCCCGGACTACGGATCGATCATGCCCTGGGTGGAGCCGACGTCGGATGGGGTGGTCGCGACCGCGGGCCCCGATGCGTTTCGGCTCAGCACGCCGCTGTCCCTGCGGGTCGAGGATGGGACGGTGAGAGCCGAGTTCGTGGTGGTCGAGGAGGAACGCCAGCGACTGACCCTGACGTGGCATCTCTCCTACGAGGAGAGCCCTCCCGTTGAGGACGCCGACTCGGCCCTTGCCCGCACGGACTCGTGGTGGCGTGAGTGGAGCGGTCGCTGCGGCTACCAGGGAGCGTATCGGGAGGAGGTCCTGACCTCGCTGATCGCGCTGAAGGCGATGACCTCGGAGACGACGGGGGCGGTGATCGCGGCTCCGACGACGTCCCTGCCGGAGGACTTGGGCGGCGTGCGGAACTGGGACTACCGCTACTGCTGGCTGCGCGATTCCGTTCTCGCGCTCGAGGCCCTGCTCGCCGCGGGATACGCGGAGGAGGCGCTCGCCTTCCGCGACTTCCTCCTGAGGGTCGGCACCGGCGACCCGGCCGCGATGCAGATCATGTACGGGGTGGGGGGCGAGCGGCGCCTGACCGAGTTCGAGCTCGAGGACGTCCCCGGTTACGAGGGCTCCAAGCCGGTCCGCGTCGGCAACGCGGCGTCCGAGCAGTTCCAGCTCGACGTCTACGGCGAGGTGGCCGCCGTCATGTTTGCGGGCACTGAGCTCATCGGCCGGGTCGAGCGGCGGCTGTGGCCGCGATGGCGGGCGATCGTCGAGTACGTCGCGGGAATCTGGCGAGAGCCGGACGACGGGATCTGGGAGGCGCGAGGGCCGCGGCGCCACTACACGTACTCGAAGGTCATGGCCTGGGTCGTGTTCGACCGTGCCATCCGAATCGCCGAGCGCTTCGAGCTGGAGGCGCCCCTCGACCGCTGGAAGGGGATTCGCGACGAGATCCACCGCGAGGTGTGCGAGCGCGGATACGACCGCGAGCGCCGCACCTTCACCCAGTACTACGGATCCAAGGAGCTCGACGCCAGCGTCCTCAACATCCCGCTCGTGGGCTTCCTCCAGGGAACCGACGACCGCGTCACGGGAACGATCGACGCCGTCTCGCGCGAGCTGGGGCGCGACGGCTTCGTCTCTCGCTACTCGACGGCAGAGACGGACGACGGGCTGCCCGGAGACGAGGGGCAGTTCCTCGCGTGCTCGTTCTGGCTCGTCAGCGCGCTCGCCCTCAACGGACGCGCCGCCGAGGCGCGGGAGCTCTTCGAGCGGCTGGTCGGCCTGGCCAACGATCTCGGCCTGCTGGCCGAGGAGTACGACGTGGGACGGAAGCGGCAGGTCGGGAACTTCCCCCAGGCGTTCAGCCACCTCACCCTGATCCTCGCGGCCCGGGCGATCTCCGAGGCCGAGGCCCGCGCGAAGTGAGCTCGCGGAGGCTTCTCGCCCCGCTGGCTCTCGCTCAATTCATCTGCAGCTTCGCGGGCTCGAACATGAACGTGATGATCAACGACATAAGCCGCGACCTCGACACGACGGTGAGGGGGGCGCAGACCGCGATCACCCTTTTCCTCCTGATCATGGCGATCCTCATGATCCCCGCCAGCAAGCTGACCGACCGCCTGGCCCCGTCCAGTCCGAGGCCGGCCGCGCGCCCGAGGACGCGATAGCCGAGGCCGCATAGGCGATCACGCGGGTCGACTGGCTCGCGGACGTGTGCGTCGGCGAGGATCTACCCCTCGACGCCCGGTGCATCCATCGTTCCCAGGAAAGGGATGTGGAAGTGCGCGGTGAAAGGAACGCCGACGTGCGCAGCCTGAGCGGATGAGCTCGAAGCCGCTCCGGGCCTCACACCAAAGGAAGGACGATCGATGGCAGCGCGTGACACGACGAGGGAGCCGACCGGCTGGGTGGTCTTTGCTGGCGTGATGATGGTCCTAATCGGGTTCCTGAACTTCTTCTACGGGTTGGCGGCGATCGTCAACGACGAGGTCGTCGTGGTGGGAGGTCACGGGGCGATCATCGCCGACCTCACCGCTTGGGGCTGGGTGACGCTGATCCTCGCCATCATCCTCGTGCTCACGGCCCTCGGGCTCTTCGTCGGCGCCGAGTGGGCTCGCTGGACGGCGGTGTTCTTCGTCACCCTGAACGCGATCGAGCAGGTGTGGATCTTCCCGGCCGCCCCGCTGTGGGCGTTCATCGTGATCCTGCTCGACGTGATCATCATCTACAACCTCACCGCGCGCTGGGCGGAGCCCGTGTGAGGAGGGTGGTCCGGTGACGGTCGCCGACGTAGGCTTCTGGAGCCTCGAGGCTGGGGGGTTCCTCTGGATCGTCGTGACGATCTTCTGGATCTGCGGCCTCGTCGACGTGATGACGAAGCGCCCGGACCTCGATGGGCGCCACCGCGCCGCTTGGCTCCTGATCATCGTGTTGTTCCCCGTCCTGGGTACGCTGGCCTACTTCTTCGTGCGGCCCACCCTCCCCGCCGAGCGTGAGCAGATGATCGCCGCTCGGCAATCGCTCGCGGGCGCCGGGCGCCGCTACGAGAAGCCGCCACCGGTGGCCTAGGCGGCCACTCGCGTTCACGGCCGTTTCATCTCGCGTCTTCACGATGCGGCCTTCGTGTCAGGCGAAGACAAGGAGGAACGATGCGAAGACGCATCCTTGCCGCGACCGCCGTGCTGGCGGCGATGGCGCTCGGCGGTGCCGGGCTCGCCGCCGCGAGCGGCGGTTCCAACGGCGGCTCGAGTGGCGGATCAAACGGCGGGTCGAGCGGCGGCGGGACGCCTGCGGCCGGATCGACCAGTGCCGCACCCCGCCTCGACGACGGGGCCAACCTGCTGCCGCAGGCCCAGATCACCGAGCAGCAGGCCGACCGGGCCGCCCAGTCTGCCGCGTCCGGGCCACTCAACGAGGACGACCTCGAGTACTACAACGGCCGGCTCGTCTGGAACGTCGACGTGGGCTCGAGCGACGTGAAGGTCGACGCCTCGAACGGCGACGTCCTGGCCACCCTGTCGGACGACTGAACCTCTCCGGGCGCGCCCTGCCGAAGCGGGGCGCGTCCGGTCAGAGGTTGACGGGGGAGGAGATAAGTGGCCCGTGAGCGGGACTTAGCTCCCTCTCACGTGGGCGGGTTAGCTCCCGGGTTCACGCGAGGGGAGCAGCGCCGGTCCGGTGAGGTTCGGCCAGTACGGAAAGCCTTGCCGCTCGGCTCCTCCGCTTCGCGCCTCGCGCGCCCGAGCGCGGCCTACGAGCGCAGCGTCCGTGGAAGCCCGAAGTGTTCGAAGAGGGCGGTGTCGGTGAACCAGGTGATCGCCGCGGCGGCGTCCCCTTCGAGTGTCAGCACGAACAGCCCGGCGGGCTGGGCGATCCCAGCCGCCGCGTCCGGCGTGTAGCAGCCGAAGGCCGGCTGGGTGTTGGCACGGGTGGGCACGACGCGCAGCGGCGTGCCGCGCGCTTCGTCGCGGTAGCTGAGGAAGGCGGCGATCGCCTCCCCTCCCTGGTACTCGAGTGGCAGGGGCGGCATCGTGAGCAGAGCATTGTCGGTGAGGAACGAGACCATCCCGTCGACGTCGCCGCTCTCGACCGCGTCGGCGAAGCGCGAGACGAGTTCGCGTTCGCCAGGCGAGCGCGGTAGGGGCGCCCGTTCGCGATCGGCGGGGCGGCGGCTCTCGAGCGTCGCCCGGGCGCGTTGCAGGGCGCTGTTGACCGACACCTCGCTGCTTTCGAGCATGTCCGCGACCTCTGCCGCGTGGAAGCCGAGCACGTCGCGCAGCACGAGGACCGCCCGCTGCCGGGGCGGGAGGCGCTGGAGGGCGGCGACGAACGCGAGGGTCACCGCTTCCTTTGTCTCGTAGCGTGCTTCCGGCCCGGGCGAGGTCTCCGCGATCCCCTCGAGCAGCGCGTCGGGGTACGGCTCCAGCCACAGCGGCTCTCCTCGGCGAGTGGGCTCGGGAACCTCGAACGGGAGCCCCGGGGCATCGCTGGGGCGCCGCCGGCTGTCGCGGAGCGCATTCAGGCAGCGGTTGGTGGCGATCCGGTACAGCCAGGGACGCAGCGAGTCGCGCTCCTCGTACTGCTCAAGCCCGCGCCAGGCCGCCAGAAGCGTCTCCTGGACCATGTCCTCGGCGTCCTGCAGCGAGCCAAGGATCCGGTAGCAGTGGACCTGCAGCTCGCGGCGATAGGGATCGGTCAGCTCGCGAAACGCGTCGTCGTCGCCCTGACGAGCGAGAGTGAGGGTGCTCTTAGCCACCGCGGGATCCTCGCACGCCCCCTTCCCAGCACTGGCATCGAGAGACATAGCAACACCATCCCCGCCGCATATACATCGCTGAGTTCCCGTCGGGTGCGGTGTTTCGACAAGCAGCGACAACACCAAGGAAAGGAGAACCGAAAATGGGAAGGATCGTGATCAGCGAGAACATCACGCTCGACGGAGTCATCCAGGACCCGTCCGGCGACGAGGGCTTCGGCCGCGGCGGCTGGGTTGGCAAGGTCACGGACCGCGAAGCGGTCGGCAAGGCCGTGCTCGACGAGGCGCTGGGCGCCGAGGCCATGCTGTTCGGCCGGCGGAGCTACGAGTTCCTCGCCGCACGGTGGCCATCCCGCGGCGGCGCGTTGGCGGACAGGTTGAACAGCCTGCCCAAGTACGTCGTCTCCTCGACCCTCGAGGATCCCGACTGGAACAACTCGATGGTGCTGAAGGGCGACGTGGTGAACGA
>DATGAF010000062.1:0-11769 GCA_035313645.1 Solirubrobacterales bacterium | reverse complement strand
CTGGGCGATGACGAAGCCGGCGCCCCGGTCCCCGAGGAGGCTCGACTCCGGGACCCGGCAATCCTCATAGCGGATCTCGCAGTGGCCTGGCCCCCCGGCGTGGCCCATCACCGAGACCGGCCGCACGAGCTCGAACCCCGGGTTGTCGACGGGGACGCAGATCATGCTCGCGCGGGCGTAGGGGTGGGCGTCGGCGTCGGTCACGCACATCACGATCGCGACGCTGGCGCCGACCGCCCCCGACGTGAACCACTTGTGGCCGTTGATCACCCATTCGTCGCCGTCCAGCTCGGCGCGGGTTCGCAGGGTCGTCGGATCCGAGCCGGAGACCTCCGGCTCGGTCATCGAGAAGCAGCTCCGGATCTCGCCGTCGAGCAGCGGCCCGAGCCAGCGCTCCCGCTGCTCCTCGTTTCCGTGCTCGGCGAGGATCTCCATGTTCCCCGTATCCGGGGCCGAGCAGTTGAAGGCCATCGGCGCGACGGCCGGGCTGCGGCCCATCTCCTCGCAGAGGACCCCGTATTCCCAGTTGCCCAACCCGGCGCCGTAGCGCTCGTCCGGCGTGAACAGGTTCCAAAGCCCCTCTTCCCGGGCCCTCGCCCGGATCTCGAGGAGGAGCTCGGGATAAGGCGTCCCGGGGGCCACCTCCGCGTCGAGCGCGCGCATCGCCTCGAGCTCGACCGGGAAGACGTGCTCGTCCATGAACGAGCGGATCCGATCGCGGAGCTCCTCGACGCGGCCCGTGACCTCGAACTCCATGGGGCCGGAGACTAGTTGTTCTAGCCCGCCGCGGCGGGGGCCTGACGCGGGCCGCGGGGTTCGCGCTGGCGCTGACGGTGAAGCCCGATCTGGACGGCGAACAGGCCCGCGATCGCAAGCCCCGCGACGCTCAGGGACGGGATCAGGACGGAGTGCGGGACGTGCTCCTTGGTGATGAGGGTGATCGACGAGGCCACCAGGACCAGGCCGAGGGCGTTCCGCAGCAGCCCCGTGGGCACTCGGACGGCCAGTTGGCTTCCGATGAGGACGCCCGGGATCGAGCCGACGAGGATGTTGAGCGCGAGCCCCATGTCGACGTTGCCGCCGATCCAGTGCGCGACCCCCGCCGCCCACAGGAGCACGGCGGCGTGGAAGACGTCGGTGCCGACGACCCGCTGCGGCGTGAGCCTGAAGACCGCGATCAGGACGAGCGCGATCAGGGTCCCGCTTCCGGCGGAGGTGAGGCCGATCACGAATCCCGTGACCGCGCCGGTGACGATCGCGGCGACGATGTGACGGCGGTAGAGGTGCATCGCGGAGCGCTCGGGGATCACATCGCGGAGGAACAGCGCCCGGATCAGGGTCGCGACGCCGACCACCAGGAGCGCCGAGGCAACCATCCCCAGCACGACCTTGTTGACCTCGTCCTCCCCGTAGTTTCGCTGGAGGACCTCGATCAGCCACACGCCGGCGATCGCCATCGGAACGCTGCCGACCGCGAGCCAGAACGCGATTCCCCGATGGACGGTCTTGTGCTTGAGGTGGCGCCAGCCTCCGACCGTCTTGGTCACCGCCCCGTAGAAGATGTCGGTGCCGACCGCGGTCACCGGCTGGATGCCGAAGACGAGGATCAGGAGCGGGGTCATCAGCGAGCCGCCGCCCATCCCGGTCATGCCGACCAGCAGGCCGATGCCGAAGCCGAAGACGACGATGATCGGGTCCATCTTCCTGGGAGCGTGGGGCCCGGCGGGCTAAGCCGCCGGCTTCCGGCCTTTGTTGACCGGCTTAGTCAAACGACATCGTACCTGGTACCCGCTACCTGGCCCGCCACGCATCGGGGTCCGAGGTCAGCCCCCGCACGACGTCGGGAAGCTCGCCGGCGGTCAGCTCGGCGAGCGTTATCTGCTCGAGCACCGCACGCAGGTTGGCCCTGACGGCGATCCACACGTCCCGCAGGTGCTCGGCCGGGCCGGGATAGTGGGTCGCCTCCGGGGCCGAGTCCTGGATGTTGGCCAGGGGGCCCTCCACCGCCCTGATCACGTCGGCGAGGGTGATCTTCTCGGCCGACCTCGCGAGCCAGTATCCGCCGCGGGCGCCGCGCTTCGCGCGCACCAGGCGGGCGTGCTTGAGCTCGAGCAGGATGTGCTCGAGGAATTGCAGCGGGATGTCCTGAGACTCGGCGAGCTGCTCGCCCTTGATCGGCTCGCCGTTGGGGGAGGCGGCAAGCTCGAGCGCCGCGCGCACGGCGTAGTCGGCTTTTGCTGAGATCCTCATCGGAGGGGCCCGGGGGTGAGGGCCGCGGGCATTCGCGAGAATGCGCCGGCTTGATCGACCTGCAGGCGCACTCGACCGTATCGGATGGGCAGCTGGAGCCCGCGCAGGTGGCTGAGGCGGCCGCGAGGGCCGGAGTCACCGCGATGTCCCTCACCGATCACGACGCGGTCGCCGGCGTTCCCGCCGCGCTCGCAGCCGCCGAACGGGCGGGGATCGCTTGCGTCCCCGCGGTCGAGATGTCCTGCGTCCATCGCTATTCCGACGACCTGCACATGCTCGGCTACTGGGTCGACCTCGAGGCGATCGCCGCGGCCTGCGAGCGCGCCCAGCGGGAGCGCGTCGACCGGGCGAGGGAGATCATCGAGCGACTCAACGCGCTCGGCGTCGAGGTGAGCTTCGAGGCCGCGGTCGCGGAGGCGGGCGCGGCCGACTCGATCGGCAGACCGCACATCGCCCGAGCGGCCGGCGCCGGGCCCGACCTCGGTCCCTTCTTCGAGGAGTACCTGGTCCCCGGAGCGAAGGCGTTCGTGCCCCGGCGCTGGCCGAGCGCCGAGGAGGCCGTCGAGCTGATCCACTCGGCGGGCGGCCGGGCGGTCGTCGCCCATCCCTACTGGGACGTCTCGGAGCCCGGGCAGGTGCGCGACCTCGTCCTCAGCCTCGTGCGCGAGGTCGGCCTCGAGGGGGTCGAGACCTTCTATCCGCCGCACACCAAGGCGCAGACCGCCCACTGCCTCGAGCTCTGCGGGGAGCTCGACCTCGTGCCCACGGCCTCCTCCGACTTTCACGGGCCGACGCACAGGACGTTCGCCCGGTTTCTCGCGTACGACACGTACGGTCTGGGTGAGCCGCGCGTCCCGCCCCGCCCATGAGCCGCCGCGGCGGCACCGGTCGATGAGCCACCCCGCGCCCCGGCACCGGGCGATTTTTCATCCATGCGATGCAAGATCCCCCGGAGCCGGGCTCCGCCTTCCCCCAAAACGCCGCCGCGAGCCTCAGCCGGGCGGGATGAGCTGCTGCTGCTCGAGGTAGCCGAGGATCTGCTGCGCCGATTGCTCGGGCGACTGGGCCTCGGTCTCGATCACGATCTCCGCGCTCTCGGGAGGTTCGTACGGATCGGAGACGCCGGTGAACTCCTTGATCTCCCCTGCCCGCGCCTTCGCGTAGAGGCCCTTGACGTCGCGCCTCTCGCACTCCTCGACGGAGGCCTTCACGTACGCCTCGATGAAGCGCCCGTCCATCTTCGCCCGTGCCTCGTCGCGGATCTCGCGATAGGGGGAGATCGCGGCGGTGATCACCGGGACGCCGTTTCGCGACAACAGGTCGGCGACGAAGGCCACTCGCCGGATGTTGGTGTCGCGGTCCTCCTTCGAGAAGCCGAGACCCTTCGAGAGGTTCTGGCGCACGATGTCGCCGTCGAGCACCTCGAGCTTGGAGCCGCGCCGGCGCAGCTCCTTGACGAGGACGTTCGTGATCGTCGTCTTCCCGGACCCGGAGAGCCCGGTGAACCAGAGGCAGAACCCTTCCTCCGAGGCCACTAGACGGACTCCTTCCTATAAGCGTCGATCAGGATCTCGGCGACCTCGTCTCGCGAGAACTCGGGCGGCGGCTTCTCGCCGTTGGCGAGCATCTCTCTCACCTTGGTACCCGATAGCACCAAGTGCGATTCGTCGCCGTGGGGGCAGGTCTTGTTCGAGGCCATGTCCTCGCAGGCGTGGCACCAGAACGTGTGCTCGAAGAAGAGCGGCTCGATCCCCAGCTCGGCGACATCGATGTCGTCGAAGATTCGCTGCGCGTCGTAGGTGCCGTAGTAGTCCCCGACCCCCGCGTGGTCGCGGCCGACGATGAAGTGCGTGGCGCCGTAGTTGCGGCGGATGATCGCGTGCAGCACCGCCTCGCGGGGGCCGGCGTAGTGCATCTTCGCCGGGTTGACGCCGAGGATCACGCGGCCCTGGGGGTAGTACTTCTCCATCAGCACCTCGTAGCAGCGCATCCGCACCTCGGCCGGGATGTCGCCCGCCTTGGTCTCGCCGATCAGGGGATGCAGGAAGAGTCCGTCCGAGACCTCGAGCGCGGCCTTGGTGAGGTACTCGTGCGCACGGTGGATCGGGTTTCGGGTCTGGAAGGCGACGATCCGCTTCCACCCGCGCTCGGCGAAGGCGCGCTTCGACTCCTCCGGCGTCAGGTAGCGGCGCATGAAGGCCTGATCGTGATCGGGGAGAGCCTCGGCCTCGATCGAGCCGGCGACGCAGCGTGTGCCCTCGCGCCGGATGGCCGCCACCCCGGGATGGGCGTCGTCCGTCGTCAGGTAGACGAGCTCCGCCTCGCGGTCGACGTCTCGTTCGAAGACCTCGTCGACGGTCAGGCGCCCCAGCGCCTTGCCGTTCGGGGCGCTGAGCTCGACGACGTCTCCCACCCCCGCCTCGAGGTCGGTCGCCAGGGTGATCGGGATCGACCAGACCTCGCCCCCCGCGAGCCGCATGTTCTCGCACACCGACGACCAGTCGTCGGAGCCCATGAAGCCCCGAAGCGGGGCGAAGCCGCCGTTCGCGAGCAGCTCGAAGTCGGAGGCCTGGCGCGCGGTGAGCGTCAGCGCCAGGGCCGTATCCGCGCTACCCATTTATGCCGCACTCCGTGCGATCCGTTCCCGCCCAGCGCCCGGCGCGGGAGTCCTCGCCGGCAGCGGGCTTCGAGGTGCAGGGCATGCACCCGATCGACGGATAGCCCTGGTCGTGGAGCGGGTTGTAGGGCACCTGGTGATCCTTGATGTGCTTCCAGAGTTGCTTCTCATCCCAGTCCGCGAGGGGGTTCAGCTTCCAGAGCCCGAACCGCTTGTCCCAGCCGAACTTGGGGGCGTTGGCCCGAGTCTCCGAGTCGCCCCTGCGGATCCCCGAGACCCAGCACTCCACGCCATCGAGCGCCTCGCGCATCGCCTCGACCTTCCGGATCCCGCAGCAGGCGTCCGGCTCGCGGCGCCACAGGTTAGCGCCGTGCCGCTCCTCCTGCTCGGCGAGCGAGATCCCGGCGAACCGCTCGAAGTCGACCCCGAAATGGGACGCGAGCGCGTCCCGGGTGGCGTAGGTCTCGGGGAACAGGAGCTCGGTGTCGAGGTAGAAGAACCTCGCCTCCGGCTCGATCCGGCTGGCGATGTCCAGGATCACCGAGCTCGTCTTCTGGAACGAGCAGGCGAAGCGCAGCGTGGGGTGGAAGGTCTCGATCGCCCAGCCGATCGACTCTTCGGCGCTCATCGCCTCGACCTCGGCCGAGATCTCCTTCGGGTCCACCGCCCGGCCGTCGATCCTGGGGGTCTCGGCCGCCCGCCCGTTCCGGCTCGCCCCGTTGCCGTTCGACACATAGAGGTGGGCGTCCTCGTGGAGGGGGCGCGGGCGGCGGTCGGCACTCCGGTTGGTGACGGGCGAGCGGCGAGTCATACCGCGCACTCCCCCTCGCCACGCTCCACCTTGTACGGCTCGGAGCGGCTCCAGTCGATGAAGTGGTTCAGGTTCTCGAGGCTGAACTCGACCGGCATCGCCAGGTCCTTGACCAGCTCCTCGAACCGGTCGGTGCCGAGACGCTCGACGAGCTCGTTGAAGGTCTCTCCGTCGCGACGCTCGTCCTCGTAGAAGCGGATCCACCGCTCGACCGCGTCGGGAACGCGCTTGGCGGGCAGGCGGGCCTTCAGCCGATGGCCGAAGACGACCTGGCCGGCGCCGCTGCCGCCGAGGTGCGCGATGTAGGCCGGCACCTGGCGGCCCCCGACCTTCAACGAGGCCCCGTACAGGCCGATGTGGCCGATGTGGTGCTGCCCGCAGCCGTTCGGGCAGCCGCTCATCTTGATCTGAATCTGGCGCGTGAGCGGGTCCTCGATCGCCATGCCCTCGATCCGCTCCTGGATCGCCTGGTTCAGGCCCATCGAGCTCGTGATCCCGAGTTTGCAGCTGTCGGTCCCGGGGCAGCTCACGACGTCGTTCACCTCGTCGGCGCCCGAGTCGCTCAGACCGAGATCGGCGAGCCGGCGCCACACGTCGTAGAGCGCCTCGTCCCGGACCCAGCGGAGGACCAGGTTCTGCTCGACGGTCGTGCGCGCGTACCCGCCGGTGAACTCGCGCATGATCGCCGCCAGGCCCCGGAACAGCTCGGCGGTGAGGTCCCCGCGCGTCACCTTGACGGTCACCGTCGAGAACCCCTCCTGCCGCTGGGAGTGGACGTTCGACTCGCAGAAGCGATCGAACTCGGAGCGGTCCCCGTTCGAGCTTCCGTACGAGACGGCGGGCTGCGGGGCTCGCTGCTCCTCGTCGTCGTGGAGCGTCAGGCGGTCGAGATCGAAGTCGCGCTCGCACACCCAATCGCCTTCGAGCTCCTCGTCGACGAGCTCTCGGAACGCCTCGGCGCCGATCTTGTCGACCAGCACCTTGATGCGCGCCCTGGCGCGGTTCGCGCGCAGCCAATCCTGCCGATCGAAGATCCGCACGACCGCCTCCGCGACCCGGAGGTAATCGCCGTTGTCGAGCTCGACGAAGTCATAGATGGTCTGGGCGACCCGCGGCATGATCGAGGTGCCGCCGCCGACCACGACCTCCACGCCGCGGACGCCGTCGCGAACCTTGGGGATGAAGCCCATGTCGTGGATCCCGGTCACCGCCCGGTCGGCGTCGGATGCCGTGAAGGCGGTCTTGAACTTGCGCGGCATGACCTGCGTGGTGGGGTGGCGGACGAAGTAGCGCACGTAGGCGGTGGCGTACGGGGTGATGTCGAACGGCTCGTCGGCGCAGACCCCCGCGTACGGATCGCCGGTGACGTTTCGCATCGTGTTGCCGCACCCCTCGCGCGAGGAGAGCCCGGCCTCACCGAGCTCGCGGAGCGCGTCGGGCGCGTCCGCCGTCGGGACGTGGTGGATCTGGATGTTCTGGCGCGTGGTGATGTGGCCTTTGCGAAGCGGGGCGTAGCGCTCGACCACATCGGCGAACTTCTCCATCTGCTCTGGGTTCACCCCGCCGAGGGGCAGCTTCACCCGGATCATCTGGACCTCGGGCTGCCGCTGCCCGTAGACGCCCTGCTTGAGACGGAACGGGATGTAGCCGTCCTCCTCGACCTCGCCGCGAAGGAACCTGCCCGTCTCGCTGTCGAAGTCCTCGAACTCGTGCTCGAGGATGGGGATCACGTGCCCGGGGACGTCCTCGTAGACCTCCGGGTTCTCGAGCGACCCCGTCGCGCCCTTGCCGTGGCGCCCCTTGGCGGGGTCGACGTCGAGCTCGTGCTCCGCGAAGATGCGCTCGGCCGCCGAGCCGTGGTCGACCGCGGTCGGTTCCATGGCGGCCGATATTACACAAATCCCGACCGGCTTTAGGGCATTTAAGGGCCGCGGGACCCCGTTTGCCGCCGACGGCGGGCGTGGAGTAGCGCTCTCTACGGCCGTGATTCGCGTCGCTGGTCGACTTCCGACGACAATGTCAACGGAACTCGACCAGCGATGAGCGCCCGCCGCCCCGGCGGCCCGGGGCGATCAGCCGGTTCTGGGCGACGTCCGGCCCGCCCCGGCGGGCCCGGCGCAGCCGGTCCTGGGCGACGTCCGGCCCGCCCCGGCGGCCCGCGCGCGATCAGGTGCGCCTACCCGACGTCGGTTCCCTCGACGACGAACGCAACCCGCACGTGGGCGCGGTACTCGTCGAGGTTCTCCCCCCTGATCCCGGTGCTGACGATGTCCACCGCCCGAATGTTCCGCAGCGAGCCCTGGGCCTGCTTGAGGGCCTGCATCGCGGCGTCGTCGCTCGACGTCTTCGAGCTTCCCACCAGCTCGATGATCTTGACTACGGCCACACGTTCCTCCTGTTCGTCGCGGGGGGCTTGCGGGTGCGGGTCCTGTTCTATCCGGAACGGGGCCCCCAGGCAAGGGCGACGGAGCGCGAGACCCCCTCCTCGAGCGCCGCGCGCTGCCACCCGCTCTGCGGCGATCGCTTCTGCGAGGGCGCCGGCGCGGTGTCGGACAGGAAGCGCTCGATCGCGGCGACGATCGCCGCTGCCTCGCTCGGCGTTCCAGGCTCGGTCAGGAGCTCGATCCGGGGCCGCGGCGGACGGCGCTCTCCGTTGGCGCCCATGGGCCGCACTCTAGTCTGGCGAGGTGGTGGAGCTCCCAGTGATCGGCTCGGAGGCGGTGCTGGCGGCCGTAGGCGCGGAGGCGGCGATCGAGCGCACCCGACTCGCGTTCTCGCGCCTCGCCGACGGGGAGTGGGTGATGCCCGCCAAGGTCTACCTCGACTCCCCACCCCACGGCGACTTCCGGGCGATGCCGGCGCGCGGCGAGGGCTTCGCGATCGTGAAGTGGGTGACGTCCTTCCCGCACAACTCGGCGCGCGGCCTGCCCGTGGTCACGGGGGCGCTGCTGCTCTCCGACGCGGCCACCGGAGAGCTGCGAGCGATCATGGACTGCCCCTCGATCACATCGCTTCGCACTGGGGCTGCGGCGGCCGTCTCCGCCCAGGTCCTGGCCCGTGAGGGGGCCCGTTCGGTGGGGTTGGTCGGATGCGGGGTCAACGGGGCGTGGGCGGCGCGGTGCCTCGCCGAGGCCGGCTTCGGCCCGGGCGTCTGCGCGGACGCCCGCGAGCAGGCCGCGGAACGGGTCGCGCGCGAGCTCGGTTGGCGCACAGGCCGGCGCGCCGAGGCCGCGGCGCAGGACGTCGTCGTCACCGTGACCCCCGGCGAGGAGCACGTGATCCTGGCCTCGGACCTTCGCGCCGGGCAGCACCTCGCGGTCCTCGGCGCCGACGCCGCGGGTAAGGCCGAGGTGGAGCCGGGGGCCCTGGAGCGCTGCCGGCTCTTCTGCGATGAGTGGCGGCAGGCCTCGGGAGGGGGCGAGCTCGCGGGGGCGGTCGCCGCCGGGACGGTCGATCGCGACCGGGTCACCGAGCTCGGCGACGTGATCTCGGGGCGGGAGAAGGGGAGGGCCTCGGGCGACGACGTGACGCTGTTCGACTCCACCGGGCTCGCGATCCAGGACCTGGCGATCGCGATCGCGGTCTACGACGCTTGGCGAAGGGGCCAGGTGGACGCCACCAGAGTCGCTCTCTAGTCGCCCCCCGCTTCCTTCTTCGCCTGCCCCGGCGGGACCTTCTCGCCCGACGGCGGCTTTTCGGCGTGCCGCGGGGGGGTCGGTGCGGCGGGCGCCGGGGCTGCCGGAGCAGGTGTCGTGGTGACGCTCGTCGTGGTCTCGGTGAGCGTCGTGGTTGGCGCCGGCGTCCCGCGGTGGGCGGCCTTGTGTCCGCCGGACCCGGAGTCGGAGCCGCCACCGAACGCGAGGGCGGCGAGGAGCGCGCCGATCGCCAGCGCCGCGATCGCGGCAAGGAGCAGCCGTCCGTTGACCACGATCTCCCGCGGGCGTCGCGCCGGAGGGGGTGGGGCGCCCAGCGGCGCCGTGGTCGCGGCCGGCGCCGTCTCGAGGAGGGTCAGCGCATGCCGCGCCGACGCGGGGCGCTCGATCGGGTCCTCTTCGCTCAATCGCTCGACCAGGGCGACGACCTCGGGCGCGCCGCCGGCCCCCAGGCACTCGCCGAGCAGCACGCCGCACGAGTAGAGGTCGGAGCGCTCGGTCGCCGGCTCGCCCTCGCGGACCTCGGGGGCCATGTACTTGAGCGTGCCGATCACCTCGCCGGTGCGGGTGATCCTGGTGGCGTCCTCCGGCTGCGCGATCCCGAAGTCGGTGAGGCGAGCGCGATTCTCGCGATCCAGGAGGACGTTGGAGGGCTTGACGTCGCGGTGGATCACGCCCGCTCCGTGGATGCTGGCCAGCGCGCCGAGGAGCTCTTGGGCAAGCAGCCGCTCATCGAGCTCGCCGCTGCGTTCGGCGGCGATGCGCTCCGCGAGCGTGCCGCCCTCGATGTACTCCATGACGAGGTAGGGGCGCTCGGATTCGCTCGAGAAGTCGTACATCCGGACCAGGTTCGGGTGCGAGAGCCCGGCCGCGAGGCGCGCCTCGCGCCGAAAGCGTTCGACGTAGGAGGGGTCGTCAGCGAGGATGTCGGAGAGCACCTTGACCGCCACCGGCCGGTCGAGCTCCTCGTCCCGCCCGAGCCATACCGTGGCCATGCCACCGGTGGCGATCCTCCGCTCCAGGCGGTAGCGCTCCCCGAGAACCTCGCCGGCTCCGAGCACGCGCATGCCGCTCTCGGACGCCACCGGAATCGATTCAGCCGGGCTCGCCGCCCAGCGGCCGGGTCTCCGTCTCGTCCGGCTCGAACTCGGGCTCGTCGATCGGCCGCGAGGGCATCGTCCCCTCGGGCCGTCCCGAGACTCGGACGCTGGAGGTCCGCTCCGGCGGCCGGGGCCTGAGCGTCACCACGATCGACACGCGGGCGCGAAGCAGCAGCCCGCCGAGGGTGATCAAGGCCGCGCCGGCGAGCGCCAGCCAGGCGCCGGTCTGGGGAGAGTCGTGCAGGGCCGTCGGCGGGTGCTGGATGAGCGTCGCGACGACGATGATCAGCGCCCCGACGCCGGCCCAGGGGATCGTGCCCTCGGGGGCGTACGCCGCCCTCGTCGGCGCGAAGATGCTGCTGGCCGCGATCGCGATCGTCAGGAGGGCCAGGGCGGCGAGCACGAGGTCGTTGATTTCGAACACGGTCCAGGCGGTGCGGCTTGGCTCGAACCAGTCGAGGAACAGGCTCACGAAAAGTACGATGGCGCCGATCGCGGCCAGCGCCAAGCCACCGTTGATCCGATCGGGCATCTTCGACCTCCTACCCGGATCGCTTGGGGATACGTCTGGACTCCGGGTGATCGCCTACACGGGCGGCGCGGCGCCGCCTAGCTTAGCTGCGATCGGGCGACCACCCCGTCGACCCGCCCAGGCGAAGAAGGGCGCGAAGCTCGGGCTCGAGTTGGGCCGCCTCTCGTCTGAGCCGACGATCGGTGACGCGAATCACCCGGCACCCTGCCACCTGGATCGCCGCGTCGCGGGCACGGTCGGATTCGAAAGACGTGCGGCCACGGTGCGTGCCGTATCCGTCGAGCTCGACGACGAGTTCGTGGTCGGGCCAGTAGGCGTCCACCTCGTATCCGGCGAGCGGCACGTTGACCGCGGGCATCGGCAAGCCGCGCTCCTGGCAGAACCGCAGGAAGCGCCGCTCCAGGTCCGAGCGGGTCGCGGGCAGAGGCCGGTGATCGGCGACGAAGGCGCGAAGCCGGCCGATTCCCTTGCGCGGCCCGGCGCCGTCGCACAACCGCGCGAGGCGTTTCATGTCGAGGAGCTCGAGTCGGTCAGCGGCCTCGAACGCCCGCCGGAGCTGGGTAGGGGAGACGACGGTTGCCAGATCGAAGAGCGTTCGCGCGGAGGTGGTCACCGGGATGCGCCACCGAACCGTGCGATCGCCGGCGGCGAGCCTGCGGGAGCGATGAACCGCGATGCCGGGTCGACGCGGGCGACGGCTACGGCCGATACTCACCTCAATGCGCGCGCTCGGCGTTTGGGCGAGTCCCCACAGCGCTGCGGCAGAGCGATGGCTCATAACGGCGCCCTCTCCGCACGCGAGCACC
>DATGAF010000061.1:0-58570 GCA_035313645.1 Solirubrobacterales bacterium | reverse complement strand
ACGAAGTCCTCCTCGCAGCGGTTGGAGCTTGCTATTACGCCGCGCTCGGGCCCGGGTTACACCTCGGAGACGTCGAGCGCCGCCAGCGCGCGCCGCACGTGCAACACGCGCTGGACCACGGTCACGGCCGTCAGCGCGCCGATAGCGTAGACCGCGGGCGCCAGCAACTCGACGTCGAACACTTGCGCACCCTTGGCGAACACCAGCCCGATCGACAGCAGAACTACCCGCACGGGTCGCGTCGCAATCCCGACCTTGCACTCGACCCCCAGCGCCTCGGCGCGCGCCCGGGTGTAGGAGACCATGAGCGAGCCGAGCACCGTGACCACGCAGGCCGCCGCGGGAATCGCGTGGCCCGTGTCCGCGAAGTACCACGCGACGGCGGTCAAAACGGCCCCCTCCTCGATCCGGTCAAGGGTCGAGTCCAGAAACGCGCCGAACAGGGTCCCCTTGCCGGACATGCGCGAGTAGCGGCCGTCGAGGGTATCCATCACGGAGCCGACGATGAAGGCGACGCCGGCGCAGAAGAAGAGCCGCTGCGTGACGAGCACGGCCGCCGCGAGGTTCAGCACCAGGCCCGTCAGCGAGATCGCGTTCGGGCTGAGCCGGGACTCGATCAGGCGGTTTCTCGCGTAGCTCCGGAACTCGTCAGCGGTGCGAACGTCGCGAAGCTGCCCGCCGCCCGGAACCTGGGTCGCCACGGCTCAGAAGCTAATGGGTCGAGCGCGGCTGGGAGGTTGGGGGTAGTGAGGCTTTTGCCCCCATAGCGGGCAGAAGGCTCCCCACCCCCCGCTAGGCGGGGGCCTCGTCCCCCACGTCCCGCCACGACCAGTCATCCGGTCGCAGGCGGGCGAGCTGGTGCGCGCTGACCGCGGCGAGGCAGGCGACCATCGCTCCCATCGCCGCGTCGAACCAGAAGTGGTTCCCGGTCACGACGATCACGAAGAAGACGGTCGGCGGATAGAGCGACCACATGAAGCGGGCCCAGGAGCTCCGCACGAGGTTGATGGCCGGTCCGGCCACCAGGAGCGAGAACGCGATGTGCATGCTCGGCACGGCCGCATACGGGTTGACCAGGAGGCTGGTGAAGGAGGCGTCCTGAGTCGTGCTCGTGAACGTCGCGATCGTGTCGGTGAAGCCGGCACCGGGGAACATCCGCGGCGGGGCGGTGGGATAGAGCACGTAGCCGACCAGCGCCAGGCCCATCGCCACCAAGAACATGTTGCGAACGAAGTTGAAGTGCTCGTTCCGGTAGAGGTAGAGCCACAGGAGGAACGAGGTGGTGATCACGAAGTGGCTGTTGAAGTACATCCAGTTCGCGATGTCGATGATCCACTGATGGTTGAGGAAGGCCTGCTGGAAGCTCGGCTCGAAGAACGCGCCCAGCGAGCGCTCGAGGTGGATGATGTGACTGCCGTTGGCGAGCGCCACCTGAGGGTGGCCGTCCGCGATCCCGCGCACCACCTGGTAGCCGTTGTAGGCGAGGACGAAGAGGGCGACCTGGCGCAGCAGGTCGCCCCAGCCATGGGGCAGTCGACGGCCGATGCTGTGGACGAGGCGGGGCACCGCGGGGGAGGATTGTATCCGGCCACTCTTCGACGGCTCCGGCGCGCGCCCTGCAATGCTCGTCGGGTGAGTATCGATGGTTGGAGGCGGCCGCCGAGGCGTCGCGTGCTGGCGATCCGCGACCGGTTGCGCAGCCTCTACGGGCGTCCGGTCAACCACCCGCACGGCCATCCGATCGCCGAGCTGGTCCGCACGGTCCTCTCTCAGAACACCTCGGATACGAATCGCGACGTGGCATACGACCGGCTCAGGGCCCGGTTCCCCGGGTGGGAGGACGTGCGCGACGCGCCCGTGGAGGAGGTGATCGACGCGATCCGCCCCGGCGGGCTCGCCAACACGAAGGCCCCTCGAATCCAGTCGATCCTTCGTGAGCTGGACGACCCCCCGGACCTCGACTGGCTCTCCGGCGCGCCGCGCGACGACGCGCTCGCCTTCCTCACGGAGCTCCCGGGGGTGGGGCCGAAGACCGCCGCATGCGTGCTCCTCTTCTCGTTCGGGAGGCCGGAGATCCCGGTGGACACGCACGTCTACCGGGTCGGCGGGAGGCTGGGGCTCTTCCGCGAGGGCGCCTCGTTCGCCGAGGCACACGAGGAGATGCGCCGCGTCGTCGATCCCGACGACGCGTACGAGCTCCACATCAACCTGATCCGCCACGGCCGGTCGGTCTGCAGGCCACACCCCCGCTGCGGCGAGTGCGCCCTGCGACGCATGTGCCCCTACTGGCGCCGGGGTCGGCGCGGCGGTGGGTGGACGGACGTCCGATCGGTGACCTAAAGGTTTTCGACGGGCTGCCGATACATCGATGTGGTGGGGTGTTGGCCAGGTCGCGGTGAGGCTGGGCTCGCCATCCCGGCAAGGAGGCAAACCCATGGAGGAGGCAACTTGAGTACGTTCTTTCCCGCAGGGACGCGGTTCGGCGCGCGAACCCTGGCGATCGGGCTGGTCGGCCTCGCCGCGCTCGCCCTTCTCGCGCTACCCGGCGGCGCGCAGGCGAAGTCAAAGGGCACCAAGGTCAAGGTCATGACCCGGAACCTCTATCTGGGCGCGGACCTGACGCCGGGCGTCCAGGCGGGCAGTCTCCAGCAGCTCGTGGATGCCGCCGGTCAGATCCTGAACGACGTCGATACGAACGACTTCCACGTCCGCGCGAAGGGCCTCGCGGAGGAGATCAAGAAGAAGAACCCCGACCTCGTGGGCCTTCAGGAGGCGTCCCTGTGGCGGGATGAACCGTGCACGGAGAATCCGATTCCCCCGCACGCAACCCATGTCCGTCATGGAAACGACTACACCAAGCTGCTCCTCAAGCAGCTCAACAAGGGGAAGAAGCGCTACCGGAAGGTGATCTCGGAGCCCGAGTTCGATTTCGAGGTCTACGCGAACACCGATGGCAACGAGTCCACCTCGGCGCCCGGCTGTCCGTTCGGAAGCGAGATCAACGGCCGCCTCACGATGCGCGACGCGATCCTCGTGCACAGCGGCAAGAGGATCAAGACGAAGAAGGCAAAGGGGGCCAACTTCGACACGCTCCTCCAGGAGTCGCCCGCAGGGATCCCCGTCAACGTCACGCGTGGCTGGACACGGGTTAAGGCCAAGGTCGATGGCAGCCCATGGTTCCGGTTCGTGGACACCCATCTCGAGGCGTTCGACAGCCAGGCGAGCAACCACACGAACCACGGCACCGACGTCGGCAAGGGCGAGATCCGGGAGGCGCAGGCGAGAGAGCTCTTCGCCCAAGGTGGTCCCGCCACGGGTGACCTCCCGGTGATCCTGGTTGGTGACCTGAACTCGGACGACGACACCGTGCAGGACGGTGACCGCCTGGCCTACAACGCCCTAATCGGGGGCGGATTCCGGGAGCGCAGCACGGACAACCCTCTCGGGTGCTGCCTCAACGCAGACATCATCACCCAGGGCGGCGGCGGCAGCGTCAGCGACTTCGACCACCAGGTCGATCACGTCCTCACCGACAGCCCGAAGAAGGTGAAGCTCGTCAACTCCTCGGTGACCGGCCGGCATCCCGTGAACGGATTCTGGGACTCCGACCACGCCGGGCTCTTCAGCACCCTGCGCTTGCGCTAGGCGCCGCCGGCGCGGGCTCCGCGTCGAGGAACCGCTGAGGTTGACTACGCCTCCTCCAGCCTCAGCACCTCGGCGCGGTGCCCGCCCGGACGTCGGCCGGGGCCCTGCCCGGAC
The DNA here is from genome assembly GCA_035313645.1 of Solirubrobacterales bacterium. Lineage (GTDB taxonomy): Bacteria > Actinomycetota > Thermoleophilia > Solirubrobacterales > 70-9 > AC-56. Next base: position 54,811 of record DATGAF010000061.1, on the reverse strand, counting down.
CTCGGCGCGGCGATCGGCCGGCGCTCGCCGGCATCGCTCGCTCTCGCGCATCGCGGCCCCAGACCGAGGGCGCGCCCGTGCCGCAACCGGCCGTTAGTATCTCCGCGCCGCGGCCCGCTCGAGCGGGTGCCGGCGGATGCGAATGAGCAAGCGGCCGATCGTCATCTTCCTCGTCTTCGCCGCGGTCTGCCTCATCGTCCTGCCGTTCTGGGCGCTGCAGGCCCGCGGCGGCTCGGAGGCCTCGCCTGGCTCGTCGGTTCCGCCGAGCGAGAAGCAGGGGCTCCAGCTCTTCCAGATCAACTGCGGCGCCTGCCACACGCTCCAGGCGGCCGGGACGGACGGGGTCGTCGGGCCGAACCTCGACCAGCTCCTGGCGACGGGCCCGAAGACGGCCCAGACCGTGAAGGCGAATCAGTCGCGCGTCCTGAACGCCGTGCAGAGCGGGATCGGCGGCCGGATGCCGAAGGGCATCCTCCAGGGCGCGCAGGCCAAGGCCGTGGCCCAGTTCGTCGCCGACAACGCGGCGTACATCAACCCGTAGGGCCCGATCTCCCGACTGGCATCGAGAGGCCACGGCGCCGGTTGGCGGCCGAGCTCGTGCGATTTTCCTTCGCATCGGTGGAGAATCGCCCGACGGGGGCTCCGCGCCGCCCGCCCGCGATCGGTATCTCCTCGACGGCGCCCACCGCGCCACCCGCGCGCGTTGAACACATCATGGGGGGCGAATCGCACCGGCGCGCTGGGGTCCTCGCTCACACCTGCTAGCCTCACACTAAGATTTCTTGTGCAGTCAAGTAGAAGGAGAACGTAAGTGGCGAAGACGATCGGAATCGACCTTGGGACGACCAACTCGTGCGTAGCCGTGCTCGAGGGCGGCGACGCCACCGTGCTCGAGAACGCCGAGGGCGGCCGCACGACGCCGTCGGTGGTCGCCTTCACCGACTCGGGCGACCGGCTCGTGGGCACGGTCGCCAGGCGCCAGGCGGTGATGAACCCGGAGAACACGATCTTCTCGATCAAGCGGTTCATGGGCCGCAAGGAGGCCGAGGTCAAGGAGGAGGAGACGATCGTCCCCTACAAGGTGGTCGCCGGGCCGAACGGCGACGTCCGCGTCGAGGTCCGCGGCAAGCAGTACTCGCCGCCTGAGATCTCGGCGATGATCCTCCAGAAGCTGAAGGCCGACGCCGAGGCGAAGCTCGGCGAGACGGTCGACTCGGCGGTGATCACCGTCCCCGCCTACTTCAACGACGACCAGCGCCAGGCGACCAAGGACGCCGGCAAGGTCGCGGGGCTCGAGGTGAAGCGGATCATCAACGAGCCGACCGCCGCGTCGCTCGCGTACGGCCTGGACAAGGAGGCCGATCAGACGATCCTGGTCTTCGACCTGGGCGGCGGCACGTTCGACGTCTCGGTGCTCGAGATCGGCGACGGCGTGTTCGAGGTCAAGGCGACGGCCGGCGACAACCATCTGGGCGGCGACAACTGGGACAAGGCGATCGTCGAGTGGATGGTGGCCGAGTACAAGCGCGACCAGGGAATCGACCTCTCGCAGGACAAGAACTCGCTCCAGCGCCTCTACGAGGCCGCCGAGAAGGCGAAGATCGAGCTCTCCACGACGCAGGAGACGCAGATCAACCTGCCATTCATCACCGCCGACCAGAGCGGGCCGAAGCACCTGGAGATGAAGCTCACCAGAGCGAAGCTCAACGAGCTCAGCTCGGATCTGCTCGCCCGGGTCGTCTCGCCCGTCAAGCAGGCCCTGTCGGATTCGGGCTCGCCGAACATCGACCACGTGGTGCTCGTCGGCGGGATGACCCGGATGCCGGCGGTGCAGGACAAGGTCAAGGAGCTGACCGGCCAGGACCCCCACAAGGGCGTCAACCCGGACGAGGTTGTCGCGATCGGCGCCGCGATTCAGGCCGGCGTGCTGGCCGGCGACGTCAAGGACGTGCTGCTCCTCGACGTGACGCCCCTGTCGCTCGGGATCGAGACCAAGGGCGGCGTGTTCACGAAGCTGATCGAGCGAAACACGACGATCCCGACCCGCAAGTCGGAGATCTTCTCGACCGCCGACGACAACCAGCCCTCCGTCGAGGTCCACGTGCTCCAGGGCGAGCGCGAGATGGCCGCGTACAACAAGTCGCTGGGGAAGTTCCAGCTCACCGGCATCCCGCCGGCCCCGCGGGGTATCCCGCAGATCGAGGTCACGTTCGACATCGACGCCGACGGCATCCTCAATGTCTCGGCGAAGGACCTCGGCACCGGCAAGGAGCAGAAGATCGAAATCAAGGGCGGATCCGGCCTCGCCGAGCAGGAGGTCGAGCAGATGGTCTCCGACGCCGAGGCGCACGCCGACGAGGACCGGCGCCAGCGCGAGCTCGCCGAGGCCCGGAACGTCGCGGAGAACGCGGCCTACCAGGCCGAGAAGCAGCTCGCCGAGATGGGCGATCAGGTCGACTCCTCCTCGAAGGAGGAGATCGAGAAGGCGATCGCCGACGTCCGGGAGGCGCTCTCGTCCGAGAACGCCGATGAGATCAAGGCGAAGACCGACGCCCTCCAGGGGGCCTTCCACAAGGTCTCCGAGCAGATCTACCAGGCGGCAGCCGAGCAGCAGGCCGCCTCGTCGGGCGGGCCCGACGGCGCCGCCACCGACGGCGCCTCGGCGGAGTCCGAGGAGGAGGTCGTGGACGCAGAGGTCGTTGATGACGAGCGCTCGTAGGCCGGCCGGCGCGCCCGAGGAGGAGCGCCGCCCGGCCGGCGCGCCCAAGGAGGAGGGCGAAACGGCCGCCGAGACCTCGGGCGACGCCGCCAACGACGAGTCCGGGGCCGCGGTCGACGCCGATTTCGACGCCCTGCTCGCGGACGTCAAGCGCGAGCGCGACGAGTACCTGGAGATCGCGCAGCGGGCCCGGGCGGACTTCGAGAACTACCGCCGGCGCGCCGCGCGCGAGGCGCAGGAGGCCGAGCGCCGCGGCAAGTCCTCCCTCGCCCGCGAGCTCGTGCCGGCGGTCGACAACCTCGAGCGCGCGCTGCGCGCCGCCGGCGTCGATCCAGAGACACCCACCGGCTCCTCTCCGTCACCCGCGAAGCCGACAGGTTCAAGCGAAGTCGGGGGCCAGGAGGCGCCGAGCGAGGAGGTCTCGGCCCACGAGGCGCTGGCCCGCGGCGTCGCCCTGGTGTACGGCGAGCTTCGAGCAGCGCTCGAGCGGGCGGGGGTCGAGACGTATGACCCGACCGGCGAGCGCTTCGACCCGAGCCTCCACGAGGCGCTCGCCACCCGGCCCGGCGACGACGCCGTCGATCCGGGCGTCGTCCTCGAGACCCTCGAGAAGGGCTATCGGCTCGACGGCCAGGTGCTGCGCGCGGCGCGGGTCATCGTGAGCGAGTAGGGGCGGCGAGTGGCGGCGAGCGACTTGTACTCGATCCTCGGGGTCTCCCGGAACGCCAGCGCGGACGAGATCAAGAAAGCGTACCGCAAGCTCGCCCGCCAGTACCACCCGGACCGCAACCCCGGCGACGAGCAGGCGGAGGAGAAGTTCAAGGAGGTCCAGCAGGCCTACGACACCCTGTCGGACCCCGATAAGCGAAAGCAGTACGACGCCGGCGGCATGTTCTCGGGCTTCGGCCAGCGCGGCTATCCCGGCGGAGGCGGAGGCGGCTTCACCTCCGACCTCGGGGACATCTTCTCGACCATCTTCGGCCGCCGGGGCGGCGCGCAGCAGGAGCCCGCCCGCGGGCGCGACCTCGAGACCGAGGTCCGGCTCTCGTTCGAGCAGGCGATGGAGGGCGTGGAGGTCTCGGTGACGGTCCCGAAGCAGGCGGCCTGCCCCACCTGCCACGGCAGCGGCGCGAAGCCGGGCACCGCCCCGATCACCTGCCCGCGCTGCGGCGGCCGCGGGATCGACGTCGAGAGCCAGGGATTCTTCTCGATCAGCCAACCCTGCCCCCGATGCGGCGGCCGCGGCGAGGTGATCGAGAGCCCCTGCGAGACCTGCGGCGGCTCCGGCCTGACTATGCAGCGAAAGCGCTATCGGGTGAAGATCCCGCCGGGAGTTCGCGACGGAAGCCGGATCCGGGTCGCGGGCAAGGGCGAGGACGGTCCCCGAGGGGGCCCACCGGGCGACCTGTACGTGGCCACGCGGGTGGCGCCGTCTCCGATCTTCAACCAGCGCTCCGACGGCAACCTCGAGGTCCCGGTGCCGATCACCATCGCGGAGGCGATCCAGGGCGGCACGATCGAGGTGCCGACGCTGAACGGAACGAAGCGGATCCGGGTCCCGGCCGGCACGAAGCACGGGACGGTGCAGCGCCTGCGGGGCGAGGGGCCGCCGAAGCCCGGCGGGAGAGGCCGCGGCGACATCCTCTATCGCCTCGAGGTGGAGATCCCACGCGACCTCACGCGCGAGCAGAAGGCCGCGCTCGGCGACTTCGCGGAGGCGATGAATGACCACGACCCGCGAGAGCGCCTGATCCGCGACGCGTCCGCGCGGTCGAGGAAGGTAAGGGGCAAGTGAGCGAGCGCAAGGACCGCAAGCGCGAGCCCCGCGGGCGACGGGCGAAGGGCCAGGACGATGCCTCGCTCGACACCGAGCGCGGCGTGTTCATGATCTCGGTCGCCGCGGAGCTCGCCGGCATGCACCCGCAGACGCTTCGCCTGTACGAGGCGCGCGGGCTGATCACCCCGAAGCGCTCCCCAAAGCAGACCCGCCTCTACTCGCAGGCCGACGTCGAGCGCCTGCGCCGGATCCAGCGGATGACCGCCGACGACGGCCTCAACCTGGCCGGCGTCGAGACGGTGCTGGAGCTCGAGCTCGAGCTCGAGCGCGCCCGCCGCCAGCTGAGCAGGATGCGCCGGCGCGCCGCGGAGCTCGAGGCGGAGATGTTCGACGAGATCGAGCGCGTGAAGCGCTCGTTCCGCGCCGAGATCGTCCCGTATGGCGCCTACGACGTCCGCGACATCGTCCCGGCAAAGGACGCGAAGGCGATCAGGATCCCGGTGCGCCGGCCCGGGCGTCGCAGCTCGCCGGACGGAAGCGCCGCGTGAGGTGGGGCGCTCCGGCCGCTGGGTGAGGTGCGGCGCTCCCGGCGAGTCGACTCCCCGGAGCGCGAGCTCGCGCTCGCGCTCGGTGCGCTCAGAATCGCCGTCGGCGGGGCGCTGATCGCGACTCCGACCGGCTTGCGCTTCCTCGGGCTCGACCGCGGACCGGGGCCCCGCGCGCTCGCCCGCCTCGCTGGGAACAGGGACATCGCTCTCGGCGCGCTGGCCGTCGCCGCGACGCACGATCGGCGCCTCCTGCGCCGCGTGACGCTCGTCAACGCCTGCGTCGACGCGGGCGACGCGGTCACCTTCGCGATCCCGCTCGCCCGTCGGCAGGGCCTCGATCGCGCCGCGCTCCTCGGCGTCACCTCGGCACTCGGGGCGAGCCTGAGCGGCAGGTGGCTCGCCGGGCGCTGCAAGCGGGCATAAATCTAAGTCCGATATGTATAGATTTCCTGTGAAAACGGCAATAAAGCCGCTAAGCTAGGTCACGAGATGCAGCCAGACCGCTTCACGATCAAGTCCCAGGAGGCCGTGGCCGCCGCCCAGCGGCTCGCCCGCGAGCACCAGAACCCGCAGGTTGCCCCCGCGCACCTCCTCCTCGCCCTGCTCCAGCAGGACGAGGGATTGGTCGTCCCGGTGCTGCAGAAGATCGGAGCGGACGCCGGCGCGATCCGCCAGGCGGCCCTCGAGCAGGTCCAGCGCCTGCCCAGGCTGTCCGGCGACGCTGAACCCGACATCCGGCCGGCCGACGCGCTGGTCCGCGTCCTCCAGCGGGCCGAGAAGGAGATGGCCGGGCTCGGAGACGAGTACATCTCGACCGAGCACATCCTCCTCGCGCTCGCCGACAAGGCCTCCGGGTTGGCGGACCTGCTGCCGGATCGAGGCTCGCTGTCGAAGGGGATCGCCGAGGCTCGCGGCCCCCACCGGGTCACGTCCCCGAACCCCGAGGACACGATGCAGGCACTCGAGAAGTACGGGCGCGACCTGACCGCCGAAGCCGAGCGGGGCAAGCTCGACCCGGTGATCGGGCGCGACGAGGAGATCCGCCGCGTGATCCAGGTGCTCTCGCGACGGACCAAGAACAACCCGGTGCTGATCGGCGATCCCGGGGTCGGCAAGACCGCGATCGTGGAGGGGCTGGCGCAGCGGATCGTCGCCGGCGACGTTCCCGAGAGCCTCCGCGACCGTCGGGTGATCGCGCTCGACATCGGCGCGCTCCTCGCCGGCTCCAAGTACCGCGGCGAGTTCGAGGAGCGCCTGAAGGCGGTGCTCAAGGAGATCCAGGAGGCCGAGGGGCAGATCGTCTTGTTCATGGACGAGCTGCACACGATCGTCGGCGCCGGCGCCGCCGAGGGTGCCGTCGACGCGGCCAACCTCCTGAAGCCGATGCTCGCGCGCGGCGAGCTGCGCGCGGTCGGCGCGACCACCCTCGACGAGTACCGCAAGCACATCGAGAAGGACGCGGCGCTCGAGCGCCGCTTCCAGCCGGTGATGATCGACGAGCCCGACGTGGCCGACACGATCGCGATCCTCCGCGGCCTGAAGGAGCGCTACGAGGTTCACCACGGCGTCCGGATCACCGACGCCGCGATCGTCGCTGCGGCCACGCTGTCGGAGCGCTACATCGCCGACCGCTTCCTCCCCGACAAGGCGATCGACCTGATCGACGAGTCGGCGTCGCGCCTCAAGATCGAGATCGACTCCATGCCGACCGAGATCGACGAGGTGGAGCGCCGGATCCAGCAGCTCGAGATCGAGCGCGAGGCCCTGAAGAAGGAAAAGGACGACGTCTCCGTCTCCCGACGCGAGGCGATCGAGGCAGAGCTCGCCGAGCTCCGCGAGCGCTCCAGCGAGATGAAGGCCCGGTGGCAGAACGAGAAGGGCGCGATCGATGCGATCAAGGAGGCGAAGTCGCGCCTGGAGGAGGCGAACCGCGAGGCCGAGCGGGCCGAGCGCGACGCCGACCTCGAGCGAGCGGCCCAGCTCCGCTACGGCGAGATCCCCGACCTCGAGAAGACTGTGTCAGAGCAGGAGGCGCGGCTCGCCGAGCTCCACCGCGACGGCGGCTCCATGCTCACCGAGGAGGTCACGGAGGAGGACGTCGCCCAGGTGGTCTCCAAGTGGACGGGGATCCCGGTGTCGAGGCTGATGGAGGGCGAGGTCGAGAAGCTGATCCACATGGAGGAGCGCCTCCACGACCGCGTCGTCGGCCAGGAGGAGGCCGTCGCAGCGGTCGCCAACGCCCTCCGCCGCTCGCGGGCCGGGCTCGCCGACCCCAACCGGCCGATCGGGGTCTTCCTCTTCCTCGGCCCGACTGGGGTGGGCAAGACCGAGCTGGCGCGGGCGCTCGCCGAGTTCATGTTCGACTCCGAGCAGGCGATCGTGCGCCTCGACATGTCCGAGTACATGGAGAAGCACACCGTGGCCCGCCTGATCGGCGCCCCGCCGGGCTACGTTGGCTACGAGGAGGGCGGGCAGCTCAGCGAGGCCGTCCGCCGGCGCCCGTATGCGGTGATCCTCCTCGACGAGATCGAGAAGGCCCATCCCGACGTCTTCAACGTGCTGCTCCAGATCATGGATGACGGCCGGCTCACCGATGGCCAGGGCCGGACCGTCGCCTTCACGAACTCGATCCTGATCATGACCTCGAATGTCGGCTCCCAGGAGATCGCGGGCGAGACGATCGACGAGCGGATCCGCGAGCGGATCGAGGAGATCCTCGCGACCACGTTCAAGCCCGAGTTCCTGAACCGGGTCGACGACACGGTGATCTTCCACCGCCTGAGTCGCGAGGACCTCGGCCGGATCGTCGACCTCCAGGTCGCGCAGCTCGCCCGGCGGGTTCGCGAACGTGGGATCGAGATCGAGCTCACGGACGACGCCCGCACGCTGCTCGGCAACCTGGGCTACGACCCCACCTACGGCGCGCGGCCGCTGAAGCGCGTCATCCAAAAGCAGCTGATCGACAGGCTGGCGCTGAAGCTCCTCGAGGGCGAGTTCGCCGAGGGCGACGTGATTCGAGTCGACGCCGACGGCGGCGAGCTCACGTTCACCATGGCGCCGGCGCGCGAGCCGGTGGCCGAGGCCGCCTAGGTTCGCGCGCTCACGGCGCGGAGCGTTCCCGATGGCTCCGGGACGGCGTCCTCTGGAGGACACGCACCGGGCGGTCCAGACGGCGGCGCACCTCCTCGACGGCCGCGGCCCCATCGGGGTCGGTGACGAAGACCACCTCCTGGGCGGGGAAGGTCCGAAGCGTGTCCTCGACGGCCTGTACCGGATCGGAGTCGCCGACCTGACCGCGCGCGTCGACATCCGTTCCCGCCAGCGAGGCGAGCGACAGCGCGAGCCGACGCTGGGCGTCGAACCGGGCTCCCCTGAGGTCGGAGAGCCAGTGGGCGAGACGGGTGTTCAGCGCCGGCGCGAGGGCGAGCACCTCGGGAGTGGAGCCCGCGCCGGTCGCGGCCGCGCCGGCCAGCGCGATCTCGGCGAGCGCGCCCGCGAGGCTCGGATCCTCGAGCGGCGCGACGAGGACGACGAGCAGCATGAAGCGGTCGCCGGGTGCCGCGCCGACCTCGATCGGCTCGTCGAATCGGGCGCGGGCCGCGAGCACCAGGATGACGGTCGCCGCGATTGCCCCGGCCGCAAGACCCGCGGGCGGCCCGCCGAGGATGAATGCGGCGACGATCGGCACCGCGACCGCGAGCACGATCAGCGGCAGGACCCAGGGCCTGAGCAGAATGGGCTCGAGTTTCCTCACCGAGTCTCCCCTTACCCGACGCCCCGAGGGTAAACGAACCTCCACTCGCGGCGAGAGATAGGCTCAACCCCCGCACCGAAAGGAGGAGGAGATGCCGGTATTCATCATGCTCACCAGGCTGACGCCCGACGGGGTCAAGACGCTCAAGGACAACCCCAGCCGCGTTCAGGAGGTGAACAAGGAGGTCGAGCAGCTCGGAGTCAAGGTGCTCAACCAGTGGGCGACCCTGGGGGAGTACGACTTCGTGAGCGTGGTCGAGGCGGACGACGAGAGGACGATGGCCAAGGTCTCCGTCGAGCTCGGCTCCCGCGGCACGACCTCCAACGAGACGATGGCCGCGATCCCGGCTGAGGAGTTCACGAAGTCGCTGTGAGGGCCCTGGTGGTCGGGGGCGGGGGCCGCGAGCACGCGATGGTCCGCGCTCTTGCCCGCTCCCCGTCCGCTCCCGAGCTGTTGTGCGCGCCGGGCAACGCGGGGATCGCCGCCGACGCGCACTGCCTCGATGTCGCCGCCGACGACGTCGCAGGGATCGTCTCGGCGGCCGAGGGCGTCGACCTGGTCGTCGTCGGCCCCGAGGAGCCGCTCGTGCGAGGGCTGGTCGACGAGCTCGAGTCGCGCGGGATCCCCGCCTTCGGCCCGGGGGCCGAGGCCGCGCGGATCGAGGGCTCGAAGGTCCACGCCAAGGAGCTGATGTCGGCCGCGCGCGTGCCGACGGCTTCCCACACCGTGCTGCGGTCGATCGAGGAGGCGCGCGACCAGCTTCCCTGCGCCTCGTATCCCGCGGTGCTGAAGGCCGACGGCCTCGCCGCCGGCAAGGGAGTGATCATCGCCCAATCCGAGGCCGCGGCGCGCGAGGCCGCGGAGGTCTTCTTCGTCGAGCGGCGCTTCGGCCCGACCGAGGTGCTGCTGGAGGAGCATCTGGAGGGTGAGGAGCTCTCGCTCCTGGCGCTCTGCGACGGCGAGAACGTGATTCCGCTGGCACCCGCTCAGGACTACAAGCGGATCTTCGACGGCGACCGCGGACCCAACACCGGCGGCATGGGCAGCTACTCGCCGGTCCCCGACTACGACGAATCGAGGGTCGAGGAGATCGCCGACGCCGTCCACCGGCCGATCGTCGAGGAGATGCGAAGGCAGGGGACGCCCTATCACGGGGTCCTCTACGCGGGGTTGATGGTCACGGACGCCGGGCCGAAGGTGCTCGAGTTCAACTGCCGGCTCGGAGACCCCGAGACCCAGGCGGTCCTCCCTCGGCTGCGCTCCGACCTCGTGGAGCTCTGCCTCGCGGCGCGAGCGCCCGGTGGCCTTGCCGGGGTCGAGGCCGAGTTCGCCGAGCAGTGGGCGGTGACCGTGGTCCTCGCCTCCGCCGGATACCCGGCCTCGTCGTCGAAGGGAGACGCGATCGGTGGCCTGGACCGGGCCGAGGCCCTCGACGGCGTCGAGATCACCCACGCCGGGACGGCGCGCGCCGGGGAGGCGATCGTCACCGCCGGCGGCCGGGTGTTGAACGTCACCGCGCTGGGCGCCACCCCGGGCGCAGCCCGCGAGCGCGCGTACGAGGCGGCGCGCCTGATCTCCTTCGACGGCATGCAGATGCGAACCGACATCGCCGCCCGAGCGGTCGAGAGGGTCCCGGCCCCGTAGCGCGGCGGAACGGCCGATCGCCGCGAGAGAATCCGCGTGGACCGAAGGGAGAGGAGCAGATGGAGATAGCGGAGCCCGAGGGTCGCGACACAGAGACCGAGACCGCGACGGCCGAGCCGATGCCGGAGGTGGAGGCCGCGTTCGAGGAGATCGAGGTCGACGCTCCCCTGGTCGGGATCATCATGGGCTCGGCCAACGACAAGCCGAAGATGCAGCCGGCCGGTCAGGCCCTCCAGGAGAAGGGGATCCGCTACGAGGTGCGCGTGATGAGCGCCCATCGGGACCCGGAGAAGGTCCGCGAGTACTGCCACGCCGCGCGTATGCGGGGCCTGAGGGTGATCATCGCCGGCGCCGGGATGTCCGCGGCCCTGCCCGGCGTGGCGGCCGCGCACACCGATCTGCCCGTGGTCGGCGTCCCGATCTCCGGCAAGACCCTGGGGGGCCTCGACGCCCTCCTGTCCGCGGCGCAGATGCCGCCCGGCGTCCCGGTGGGATGCGTCGCGATCGACGGGGCGAAGAACGCCGGGCTGCTCGCTGCTCGGATAATCAACGCGTGATCGCTCGCTATACGCGTCCGCAGATGGGCGCGGTGTGGACCGCCGAGCGGCGGATCGCGGCCTGGCTGGAGGTCGAGCTCGCGGCCACCGAAGCGTGGGCGAGGGAGGGCGCGGTCCCGCCGGAGGCGGCCGCGGCGTGTCGGGAGCGGGCGTCGTTCACGGTCGAGGCGGTCGAGGAGCGCGAGCGGACCACGGGCCACGACGTCGCCGCATTCGTCGACGTCGTCGCGGCGGGAATCGGGCCCGAGGGACGGTGGCTCCACTACGGGCTCACCTCGTCTGACGTCCTCGACACGGCGCTCGCCCTCCAGCTCCGCGAGGCGGGCGAGCTCATCCTCGCCGGCGGGCTGGAGTACCGAGACGCCCTGATCGACCGCGCGCTCGAGCACCGCGAGACGGTCACCGTGGGGCGCACCCACGGGGTCCACGCGGAACCGACCACCTTCGGCCTGCGCCTCGCCGGATTCGCGTTCGAGGCCGATCGCAACCGGCTCCGGCTGGAGCGGGCGCTCGACGGAGTTCGCGTGGGCAAGCTGTCGGGCGCGGTGGGCACCTATGCCTCGGTGCCGCCCTCCGTGGAGCGCCGCGTGATGGACGAGCTGCGGCTTCGGGCGGAGGACGTCTCGACCCAAATCGTCCCCCGAGACCGCCACGCGGAGCTCGCGGCGGCGATCGCGCTGGCGGGCGCCGGCCTCGAGCGGTTCGGGACCGAGGTGCGGAACCTCCAGCGGACCGAGGTCCGCGAGGTCGAGGAGCCGTTCGGAGCGGGCCAGAAGGGCTCCTCGGCGATGCCTCACAAGCGAAATCCCATCCTGTCCGAGCGCCTCTGCGGCCTGGCTCGCGTGCTGCGGGGCTACGCGCAGAGCGGCTACGAGAACGTCGCCCTCTGGCACGACCGCGACATCTCCCACTCGGGTGCCGAGCGTGTGGTCCTCCCGGACGCGACGATCCTGCTCGACTACATGCAGGACGTGGGGACGCGGATCGTTCGAGGGATGACGGTCCACTCCGAGCAGATGACCCGGAACCTCGAACTGACCTCGGGCGCCATCTACAGCCAGCGGGCGCTCACCGCGCTGGTCGAGTCGGGCATGGAACGGGACGCCGCGTATCGGATCGTCCAGGAGTCGGCGCAGCGCGCCTGGGAGGACGGGACGAGCTTCAGGGACCTGCTGGCCGAGCGACTCGCCGCCGGCCGGGCCGAATCAGGAGGGGGAGCCGGCGAGACCATCGGCATCGATCTGGACGCCGTCTTCGACCCCGGCGCCTACCTCGCCCACGTGCCGGAGGTCTTCGACCGGTTGAAGGCGCTCCGGGGCTAACCGGCGCGCCCTTGGCCCTTGGCCGTGCCGTTTACCGGGCCCCGAGCCACGGCATCGCCGGGCGAGTCCATCGCTGGTCGAGTTACGACGAAATAGACAACGGAACTCGACCAGCGATCGGGTTGGCCCGCGGTGTGTTCGCGAGACGAGGGGTGTTGACTCCCGCTCCGCTGAACAACGCGGACACGCCGTCCGAGCATTGGTCGACGATGCGCTGCGCTCGACGAAGCGGCTCGCTCGACGACGGGCTCAGCGGGCGCGGGCGAAGCGGTCGACCGCGGCCATCAGCTCGTCGACCTTCTCGTCCGCCTCGGCCCCGCCGCGCTCCACGGCGTCGCGGACGCAGTGGTTCGTGTGATCGGTGAGCAGCTTGAGGGCGACGCCGTCGAGCGCGTTTCGGACCGCCGCGATCTGGGTGAGGACGTCGATGCAGTAGGCCTCGTCGCCGACCATCCGCTCGAGGCCCCGCACCTGCCCCTCGATCCGCGCCAGGCGCCGCATGACGGCATCCTTCTCCTCGACATATCCCGGCGTGGCCCGCTCGCTCACCACCGCGTAGTGTATACGGGGAGGGGGTATTGCCGGGCCGGAACCGACTGCCCCACGAACCGGATCCTCCGGCCGCAAAGCGCCCGGCCCTCGACCGGCGTTCACCCCCCGGAGCCGGCGGCGTCGACGAAGCCCTGAAGCGCCGCCCTGCCTCCGCTGACGAGGGGATCGCCGTGGGCGAACACCAGGTTGTCGAAGTCCCGCTCCAGAAGGGCGCGAAGGGACTCGTGGATGCCGCGCTTGACCGCCTCGGGATCGTCACCGAGCAGACGGTCGCTGACGAACCGGATCTCGCCGTAGTTGATCAGGGCGTCGGCGAACGAGAGGGTCCCGCCCCCCGCCTCGATATGGAGAGCCGTCTCCTCCGGGCAGATCGCCCCCACCTCCAGCGCGGCGATCCCGGGCGCGATCTGGTCGCCGAAGAGAAACCCCTCGACCTTGGGGCCGCCCTCGAACTCGTGGAGGCCTGCCTCGTTGCACATGACGGGGCAGTCGAATTCGCGGCGCAGCGCGTCGCTCTCGCGGTAGTGGTGGCGGTTCGTGAGGACGATCCGCTCGGGCCGCCCGTGGGAGCGAAACCACTCGATGCCCGCGTCCGGAAGCATCGGGTCGATCAGCGTCCTCGCGTCCTCGGCGTAGTAGGAGCTCACCTCCGTCTTGATCCTCGGATGGACGGCCTTCCAGTGGAAGAGGCCCTCCGCAATCTCGTTCAAATTCGCCTCCTTTCGCTGCCGGACCGGTTGTTAGCATCGCCCTCGATGCCGAACGCGAGCGCCCTCGCCGAACTTCGCCTCCACTCCACCGGGAAGGTCCGCGAGATGTACGAGGTCGACGGCGACCTGCTGATGGTCGCCTCGGATCGGATCTCGGCCTACGACGTGATCATGCCCAACCCGATACCCGACAAGGGCCGGGTGCTCACCCAGATGTCCCTGTTCTGGTTCGAGAGCACCGAGCACATCTGCCCGAACCACTTCCTCTCGGACCAGGTCCCTGAGGAGGTCGCGGGCAGGGCGATCCGCGTCCGCAGGCTTGAGATGTACCCGGTCGAGTGCGTTGTGCGCGGTTACCTCTCGGGATCCGGGTGGCGCGAGTACTCGCAATCCGGATCCGTCTGCGGGATCGAGCTCCCGCCCGGGCTGCGGGAGTCCGAGCGGCTGCCGGAGCCGATCTTCACCCCGGCGACCAAGGCCGAGATCGGCGACCACGACGAGAACATCGACCTGGACCGCGCCGCTGAGATCGTCGGGGACCGGCCGCTGGTCGAGGAGCTCCGGCGGGTCTCGATCGAGCTCTACCGGCACGCGGCCGCCCACGCCGAGGAGCGCGGGATCATCCTCGCCGACACGAAGTTCGAGTTCGGCGCCTCCGCTGGGGCCGAGGTCGTGCTCGCCGACGAGGTGTTCACCCCGGACTCGTCGCGCTTCTGGCCCGCTGACCGGTACGAGCCGGGCCGCCCCCAGAGCTCCTTCGACAAGCAGTACCTTCGCGACTGGCTCGACGAGATTGGCTGGGACCATCGCCCACCGGCGCCCGAGCTCCCAGACGAGGTGGTCGCCAACACGCGCGCCAAGTACCTCGAGGCGTACGAGCGGATCACCGGGCGGACGCTGCCCGCCGTCGACTAGCGCCCCGCCCGCCCCCGGGCGCTCGGATTGGCGCCCGGTACCCTTCCCGTCTCGTGGATCGGTTCAAGCCCTGGGACGCGCCGCTGGAGATCCCGGAGTGCCCCGAGGGGTGGATCACCGCGCCTCCGGAGTACGTGGGGATCGGCGCGCAGCGCTGCGGAACGAGCTGGTGGTACGACGCCATGCGGCGCCATCCGGCGATCGAGCGCTCTCCGCTGGGCAAGGAGGTCCACTACTTCGATCGCTTCTGGCAGGGCAACGCCCCGGAGGGCATCGCGGCCGAGTACGCGTCTCTTTTCCCGCGCCCGCCCGGGCAGATCTCCGGGGAATGGACACCCCGCTACCTCGCGGACTTCTGGACCGCCCCGCTCCTGCGAAAGGCCGCTCCCGACGCCCGCCTTTTGGTCATGCTGCGCGATCCCGTGGCGCGCTACCGGTCGGCGATCGCTCGGCTGCACCGAATGGCGGAGGAGCGGGGCGACCGTGTGCTGCTGGCGTCGGTGAGCGACGCGACGTGGCGCGGCTTCTACCACGAGCACCTTCGCCACCTGTTCGAGTACTTCCCTCGCGAGCAGGTGATCGTGCTCCAGTTCGAGCGCTGCGTTCGAGACCCCGTGAGCGAGATGGAGCGCACGTGGCGGTTCATCGGCCTCGAGCCGCCGAAGAAGGTCCCGGGCCGCCTGATGAAGCACAAGCAGGCGGGACGGAAGACAGATCCCCTGCCGGGCGCGATCAGCGAGGAGCTGGCGGCGGCCTACGGGGACGACTCCGCGCGGCTCGCGGAGCTGTGCCCGGAGATCGACCTCTCGCTGTGGACGAGCCTCGCGGGCGAGGGGCGTGCCCGCGCCGCCGCGACCGCCGCCGTTCGCTAGCGGCGGGAACCCCGAAGGCTCAGACCTCGTATCCCAGCTCGACGAGCAGCTTCCCGCCGACCGCCTCGAACGCCTCGCGGTCCTCGGGCGCCATCTCGGTGCGCCAGCGACCCACCCGGCTGACGCTGGGCGGCTTGGTGACGAGCTCGTGCTGGCGGGCGCGCTCCTCGGCCGTGATCGTGCCACCGCCGAGCGGCCTGAGCTCGCGGATCTCCTCCTGTCTTCGCTCCTCCGCGCGCTGGTGGTAGGACAGCATCGCGTCGTCCCAGGGAAGCTCGACGAAATCCGAGACCCTGCGGAGGACCGAGCCCGGATCGGCCACCAGGTCCTCGTATCGCGCCTCCATGTACGTGCCGGGGAGAAGCCGCCGCGCCCGGCGTCGGGCCTTCTGCAGCTCCGCGACCCACTTGCGGGCCGACTCGGCCACGTCGTCCGGGCCCCAGCTCACCTCCTGCAACGACAGCGCGACGTCGCGGCCGTCACGGATCAGGTGGACGAAGTGCGCCTCGGGGAGGCCCCGCTGGATCCGCGGCCCCTTCCACATGTACGGGGGGGACTTGTCGCCCCAGCGCGGCTTCCCCTCGCGGGCCGCATAGGCCTCGTAGAACGAGCGGACGGCGTCGCCGGCGGTGAGCCGATCGTGCCGATCGAGGCGCTCTCGGAGGTCAGCGGGTTCGAGCCCGAAATCGCCCCAGCGTGGGTGCGAGGTGATGAGCTCGAACGCTCGCTCGCGCAGCTCGGCGCCCGTCGCGCCCTCGGCGACCCACCGCTCGTGATGGGTGATCAGCTTCGGAACGAAGTGGGTCTCGGGCGGGATCGTCAGCTCCGGATGGGCGTCGAGCATCAGCCGCAGGAGCGTGGTTCCCGAGCGTGAGACGCCCACGACGAACGGCGCCTTGACCCGGCCCGCGGCGTCGCGCGCGGCGGCACGCCGACGAATCTGGCTGCGAATCCCGCGGAGCGGCCCCATGACCGACCGTTACTCTTTCACGTCTCGTGGACCGGCTCAGGCCCCCGAAAGCGCCGCTGCGGACGCCCAAGCGGCCCCACGGATCGACCGCCCGACTGCCGAAGCACGCGTAGATGGCCGGCTGAGGCCGCGATGCGACTCGTCATGACCCTCAAGGTCCGCGACGAGGAGGACGTGATCGACGACAACCTGCGCTTTCACCGCGCGCTTGGGGTCGATTTCTTCATCGTCATGGACAACGGCTCGGTCGACGCCACCGCCGAGATCCTCGACCGCTACGCCGAAGCCGGCCTTGCGCGGGTCCTGCGCGACCCGAGCGGCGACCTGCGCGCCCTGGGCGCCGAGTGGTACACGCGCATGGGAAGGATGGCGGCGACCGAGCACGGCGCGGACTGGGTGATCCACAACGACGCCGACGAGTTCTGGTGGCCGCTGGTGGGGACGCTGAAGGACGCCCTGGCGCCGATCCCGGAGCCCTTCGGCGCCGTCGTCGCCCCGCGCACCGAGTTCGTGGGTCGTCCGGACGGGCCCGGCTCGTTCGCGGAGCGGCTCGTCGTCAGGGAGGCGCGCTCGAGCCTTCAGCCCAAGGTCGCCCACCGCGCCGACCCGGACGTGGTCGTGCTCCACCGCGGGGCTCACGACGTCGCCTCGAGTCGAAGCGGCGACCTGTGGCGCTCCCTGCGGCCGCCCGGTCGCGCGGTCCACCGCAGCGTCCGGGTCGAGGTCGAGTCCGACGGCGGCGACGAGGACATCAGGCTCGTCTGGGCCCCCGTGTGGCCGCTTCGCATCTTCCACTTCCCGGTTCGCTCCTTCGAGCAGTTCCGGCGCCGCACCGAGATCTCGCTGCAACACGGCGGATTCCGCGACAGCGGGCGCTTTCGGCGGCTCCGCCGCCACTACGAGGACGACCGCCTCGACGAGCTCTACTCCGAGCTGACCTGGGCCGACGAGCAGATCGCCGACGGCCTGCGCGACGGCACCCTGGTCCGTGACGACCGGATCGCGGAGCTCCTTCCCCGCTGCCCCGATCCGTTCACCGGGCAGCCCGGCGGCGTCCGGGTCGAGGTGGCCGAGTCCGATCTCGAGCGCGAGCGGGCCGAGGTCGAGCTGGACGCGATGCGGCTCGTGACGCGAACCCAACGGTTCTCGATGCTTCGCCTGGACCAGGCGCGCGAGCGGCTCGACGAGCTGCACGCGAAGAACGACCATCTGCGCCTGAAGCTGAACCGCACGCTGGGCCGGCGGCTGTTGAAGGCGGTTCGTCGCCTGCGATCGCGGAGGCGCGCCGACGAGGGCGAGCTGGCGGAGCCCGACGCCGACTCCTTCGAGGCGCCCGCCCCCGAGGAGTAGGCCCGAGCTTCAGCGCCTTTCAACCGGGGGAGCGGCCGGGATCCGCGCGAGTTCCCTCGGGACCCGGCGCCGCGGCCCCGTCCGTGCCCCTCAGCTCGCGAAGGAAGTCGCGCAGGCGGGTGTCCTCGACCAGGTCGGCGCCGGCCTCGTCGACGGCGACCGCCTCCTCGTAGTGGGCCTGCAATCCGCCCTCCTCCCAGGTCTCGTAAAGCCGCCGCCAGGTCCGGCCGGTGCGCTGCGGGAGCTCGCGGTTTCGCGCGTACGCGCGGCCGCCCTTGACGATCTTGTTCTCGAACTGCGCGTAGGTGCGCATCGGGAAATGGAGGATCTCGATCGAGCCGTCGTCGAGCCGCTCGCCGAGGTCCGCGCCCTCGATCTTGTGGTTTCCCTGGGCCACCGTGATCTCGGGATGCGCACGGTGGGCGACCTTCGGCGGCAGTGGCTTGCCGAGCGGGTTGAAGGAGACTCGCTCCCGCAGCGTCATCCGCTCCCAGAACGGGCGCCCGTCCTCCGGCCTCGGGACGAAGTTCATCCGGTGCCCGACCGTCAGGCCGACCTCGGCGGGGAGTCGCTCGAGACGCGACTTCAGCGTGCCCTCCCGCGGCCACCAGAACTCGTCGGCGTCGTTGTTGATCACCCAGTCCGCGCCGTGCTCGCTCGCCGCGAGGCGCGCCATCCGGGTCACCCAGCGGCCCTGCGCATAGTCGTCGCTCTGCTCGAGCAGCACGCGAAGCACTCCGCGCGCCTCGTACTCACGGAGGATCTCGACGGTGGCGTCCTCGGAGCCGTTGTCGGTGGCGATCACCTCGTCGATCCCCTGCGCGAGATGGAAGTCGAGGTTCTCGCGCACGACGTCCTGCTCGTCGCGCACCAGCAGGGTCATCACCAGCTTCATCGGCCGACGATTCCTAGCAGAGCACCCCGCCTAAAATCCGCCGTCCCTTGCCCGACCCCGGATCTCCGCGCCCGGACGAGCGCCTGGTGATGGTGATGATCGTCCGTGACGAGGGCGACATCCTCGAGGCGAACCTGCGCTACCACCACGCGCTGGGGGTCGACCGCTTCGTCGTCACCGACAACGGCTCGGTGGACGAGACCGCGGAGATCCTCGCCCGCTACTCGGACGCCGGCCTCGTCCAGGTCTTCGACGAGTCCGGCGCCGACTACAACCGCAACGAGCGCGCCTGGCTCACCCGGATGGCTCGCGCGGCCGCCACCGAGCAGGGGGCCGACTGGGTGCTCTACGGCGACGCCGACGAGTTCTGGCTCCCGGCCGAGGGGTCGCTGCGGGAGGTGCTCGCCTCGGTCCCCGGCCGCTACGGCGCGGTCGTCGCCCCGCGGACCGAGTACGTGGGCACGCCGGACGGCCCGGGCACGTTCGCGGAGCGGCTCACGGTGAGGGAGGCCCGATCGCGGGTGCGCCCGAAGCTCGCCCATCGTGCCCAGCCCGATCTCGTGGCGATCGACCGAGGCGGCCACGCGGTCGCCGTCGCCGGCCCAACCGGCAACGCCGCCGACACGCTGCGGCCGCCGGGCAGGCCGATCCACCGGAGCGTCCGCGATCCCGACGGGGACGATTCCGCCGAGCCCGTGGACGAGAGGCCGCTCGTGTGGGCCCCCACGTGGCCGGTTCGGATCCTCCACTTCCCGGTCCGCTCCTTCGCCCAGTTCGAGCGCCGCGCCCAGATCGCGGCCGGCGGCGACTATCCCGAGGGCGGGCGCTTCGACCGGCTTCGCCAGCACCACGCCGAGGGGCGTCTCGACGAGCTCTACGCGGAGATGGCCTTGGAGGACGACGAGGTCGCCGAGGGGATCGCGGCCGGGCGCCTGGTCCGCGACGAGCGCCTTCGCGACCTCCTTTCCGCATGCCCGGACCCGCTCGCGGGCGCCGCGCCCGGTTCCGTGCGCGCGGAGCTCCCCGAGCCCGAACGGGAGCGGGAGCTGGCCGACCTCGAGTACGACGCGATGGCGCTCCTCGGGCGCACCGAGGGCTGGCTCGTGGTGCAGCGAAACCGAAACCGCGAGCGGATCGAGAGGCTCGCCAAGGAGCGGGGCCGCCTGACGCGCCAGCGCGACCGTGCCCGCAAGAAGGTCGAGTTCCTGAGCGGGCGGCTCGAGCGCAGGCGGCGGCGAGCGAAGGCGCTCAAGCGACGCCTGCGCGCCGAGCGCGAACGCCCGTGGAGCAGGTTCAGGCGGACGGCGCGGCGTCTGCGGCGAAGGCCTCGGTGAGCCCCTTCGAGGGCGCGGCTCCCCGGAGACAAGCCACTAGCCTTGCGCGACTGTGAAGCTCGCCATGGTGCTGATGGTCCGCGACGAGGCCGACATCATCGAGGACAACGTCCGCTACCACCGCGCCCAGGGGGTCGACTTCTTCGTCGTCGGCGACAACGGGTCCACCGACGGCACCGTCGAGATCCTGGAGCGCCACGAGCGCGCCGGCATCCTGCGGTTGGAGCACGTCGAAGGGGATTGGCAGGGAGTCCAGACGGGGGGGCAGACGAGGATCGCCCGGATCGCCGGCGAGATGGGCGCCGACTGGGTGATCCACAACGACGCCGACGAGTTCTGGTGGCCGCTCGCCGGCAACCTCAAGCAGGCGCTCGCGGAGGTCCCCGACCGGTTCGGGATGGTGCTCGCGCCGCGCACCGAGTTCGTGGCTCGTCCCGATGGCCCGGGCACGTTCGCCGAGCGCCTCACGGTGCGCGAGGTCGGGTTTCGCCGACCGCCGAGGACCGCTCACCGGGCCCATCCCCAGGTGACCCTGTGGACCAGCCACCCGATCGACGTGTGGGTCGATCGGGGCGGCACCCCGCGGGAGGGGCTCGTCGGGAAGCCGGCGATGCGCCAGCAGGCGAGGCACGTCGAGGAGGCCGAGCTCGACCTCGTGCTCGCCCCGCGCTTTCCGGTCGGCATCTACCACTTCCCCCTCCGCTCGTTCGAGCAGTACCGAAGGAAGATCGAGGTCGCCGCGATCAACAAGTGGTTCCGCCACGACGCCGAGAGCCGCGCGGTCGAGGAGGCCTACGAGGCGGGGCGCCTGGACGAGGTCTATCGGAGGTTGACCCTCGACGACGCCCAGGTCCAGGCGGGAATCGGCGACGGGTGGCTGACCGAGGACACGCGCTTTCGCGACTACCTGCGCGCGTGTCCGGAGGACCCGGGCACGGAGCCGGCGCCGCCTCCACCGGACTCTTCCGCCGAACGGCGCTCGCAGGACCTCGCCGAGCTCGAGGCCGACGCGATGTACGCGCTCAGCCGCTATCTGCAGACCGCGGCCTACAAGAAGCAGACGGGGCGCCGCCGGCAGGCGGCCCAGCGGAGCAGGCAGCGTCGCCTCCGCCGCCAGGTCCGCCGGCTTCGCCGCCGCGCCCGCCGGATCGAGAGCTCGCGCTGGTGGCGGCTGCGCCCCCGCTTGCCCCGCCGGGGTTCGGACTAACGTTGTGAGCGTGAGAGCCAAGGTCCTGATCCGTCCGAAGGCGGGGATCCTCGATCCACAGGGCAAGGCGATCGAGGGCGCCCTCGGCCCGCTCGGCTTCGAGGGCATCTCCGAGGTACGGGTCGGCCGCCTGGTCGAGCTCGTCGCCGACGGCCCCGAGCGCCTCGACGAGCTCTGTGAGCGGCTACTCGCCAACCCGCTGATCGAGGACTACGAGATCGAGCTCGACGGCGCGCCCGAAGCGCCAACGAGCTCGTCGTCCCGAGCGGGAAGCCCGGGAGGCGGGCGCCGGTGACGTTTGGCGTCATCCGATTCCCGGGCTCCTGCGACGACCGCGACGCGCTCGAGGCCTGCAGGCGGATCGCCGACGCCCGCCTCGTCTGGCACGAGGAGACGGACCTCGACGGGATCGATGTCGTGGTGATTCCGGGCGGGTTCTCCTACGGCGACTACCTGCGTGCCGGCGCGATCGCGCGGTTCGCGCCGGCGATGGAGGCCGTGGCCCGGCACGCGGCCGCCGGAGGGCCGGTGCTCGGGATCTGCAACGGCTTCCAGGTGCTGTGCGAGTCGGGGCTCCTGCCGGGAGCGCTGCTGCCCAACGACTCGCTGCGGTTCGTCTGCCGGCGGGTCGACGTCGCCGTGGAGAGCTCCGACTCCGTGTTCACCGCCCTCATGGAGCAGGGCGAGCGGCTCTCGATCCCGGTCAAGCACCAGTCCGGGCGGTACTTCGCCCCCCCGGCCGCACTCGACGAGCTCGAGGCACGCGGCGGGGTCGTGCTCCGCTACGCCTCGGGGCAGAACCCGAACGGGTCGGCCCGCGACATCGCCGGCGTCGCGAACGAGCGAGGGAACGTCGTCGGGCTGATGCCGCACCCCGAGCACGCGGTGGACCTCATCACGGGGTCCGACGACGGCCTGCGGCTGCTGGCGTCGGCGGCCGCCTACGTCGCCGAGCCCGAGCGCGAGCCGCTCACCGCGTAGCCGAGAGCTCCTCCGCGCCCTCGGCCGGCGCCGGGGCGCTGATCTCCGTGAGCTCCCCGCCCCGCTCCGGCTCGATCAGCTGCCGGTAGAACTCCTGGTCGCGCCGGATCAGCTCGAACACGCGCTCGTTCGTCTCCGCCAGCTGACCGGCGAGATCCTCGCGGTAGCGACGGACCGGGTCGAGGCGCCTGCGGATGCCGCCCAGCCGTCCCCGCTTCGGAAGCCGTGAGACCAATCGCCCCCGCCAGGTGCCCTCGAGCGAGCGCTGCCTCGGCATCCACGAGATTCGCCCGCCCGCGGTGCGGCGAAAGCCGCCGCCCTGGTGGTAGACGAGGTCCTCGTAGAGCCCGAACTGGAGCGGGTGGGGGTTGATCTTGTTGCTCCGCAGCATCGGGTACCACTCGATCCCGCGTTCCTCGAGCAGCTCCAGGAGGTTGCCGCCCACGTCGGTCACCTCCTCCCCCTGGGCGTTGCGCCAGGTGTGACCCCGGCGCCAATCGCCCGGGAGCTCCCGCCACAGTCCCGCGGTCATCGCGCAGAACGACGGATGCGGCTGCGGGTCGCCGTTGTTCTCGTCGCGGCGGATGGCGACGATCGGATAGCGCTCGAGTTTCTCGCGCAGGAATGGAACGATCGGCGCCACGGGAAAAGCATCGCCGTCGATGAACACGATCATCTCGTCCGGCGACGCCGCGTGGGCGATCAGGTCGCCCAGCAGGGTCAGCTTCAGCTCGTGCTGCTTGTTCAGGCCGTGCTGGCGGATCGGCACGTCCGTGGAGTAGAAGAACTTCCCCGCCTGGTCGCGCATCTCGGGGTCGATCCATGCGTAGACGCGGTACGGCTCGTCGATGTTTCGCTCGAAGTAGCGAAGCTGGATGTCGATCCAGCGGTCCGAGCGCCAGTGGACGGTGGCGATGTGGATCATCGGCCGAGCGAGCTTAGTGTCTTGGATGGGCCCGCCGGAAGGGCGGTAAATTGAGCGCGATGCCCCTCTTCGGCGGCCGGGCGGCCGCGGAGCTGCGCGAGCGCACGACCGTGGCGGTGCTGGGGATGCATCGCAGCGGCACCTCCGCGATCGCGGGGATGCTCGCCGACCACGGCGTCGAGTTCGGCCCCGTCTCGGAGCGCAACCGGTTCAACCCGCGCGGCAACCGCGAGATCCGCGAGCTCAACCGGCTCCACGACGAGGTCCTGGAGCGAAGCGGCGGGTCGTGGTGGGGGCCGCCGGAGCGGATCCGCCTGCGTCGCGGCGACCGCCGGCGCCGCGACGAGATCCTCCACGCGATACCCGGGAACCCGATCGCCGTCAAGGACCCCAGGATGCTCCTGGTCATGGAGCTTTGGCGCGATCTCGATCCGAGGCCGATCGGGGTGATCCGCAACCCGGTCGCCGTGCGCGAGTCGCTCCTGCGCCGAGCCCAGGACCGCCCTCGCCGCCACCCCCAGCTTTCCGGCCGCGATTGGGAGACGCTTTGGGTGGCCTACAACCGGGCTCTGCTCGCCGAGCGGCGCCGGCGTCCCTTCCCGGTGATCGACTTCGAGCGCACCGACGAGCTCGACGCCCAGGTGCGCCAGGCGCTCGCGTTCTGGGGGCTCGAGGCGCGCCCGGATTCGTCGTTCTTCGAACGGGAGCTCACCGTCTCCCCGCCGGGAGATTGGCGCGGACAGGTCGGGTCCGGCGAAGCGCTGGAGCTCTGGGACGAGCTTGCGAAGCTGGCCGCCGACACGGCGCGGCGGCGATCGCCATAGCGCCGCCGGGACCGGAATACTGGGCCCGGCGACCATGAGCGTCTCTGCGGAACCACGGCATCGCGAGCTCGGGCTGACCGACCCCGAGTACGAGCGGATCGTCGCCCTCCTCGGACGAGACCCCAACGACGTCGAGCTGGCGATGTTCTCCCTCCTGTGGTCGGAGCACTGCGCGTACAAGCACTCCCGAAAGCTCCTCCGCCGGCTGCCGACGGAGGGTCCGCGGGTGCTGATGGGGCCGGGGGAGAACGCGGGCGCCGTGGACGTCGGAGCGGGTCACGCGATCGCCTTCAAGGTCGAGTCCCACAACCACCCGAGCGCGGTGGAGCCGTTTCAGGGCGCGGCGACGGGGGTCGGCGGCATCCTGCGCGACGTCTTCGCGCTCGGCGCCCGCCCGATCGCCGTCCTCGACTCCCTTCGCTTCGGCGAGCTCGATTCCGAGCGCTCCCGGTACCTCCTGGACCGGGTGGTGGCCGGAATCGGCCACTACGGGAACTCGATCGGCGTCCCCACGGTGGGTGGCGAGATCTACTTCGAGGCGCCCTACGAGCACAACTGCCTCGTCAACGCGATGTGCGTGGGACTCGCCCGCGCCGACCGGATGGTGCGCTCGGCGGCAGCGGGAGCGGGGAACCTCGTCGTCCTGCTCGGCGCCTCGACGGGCCGCGACGGGATCGGCGGCGCATCCGTGCTCGCGTCGGCGGAGCTCGCCGAGGGCGAGGAGAAGCGCCCCAGCGTGCAGATCGGCGACCCCTTCGAGGAGAAGAAGCTCATGGAGTGCTGCCTCGAGCTCCTCGACCGCGAGCTGATCGTAGCCCTGCAGGACCTCGGTGCGGCGGGCCTCACGTCGTCCTCGGCGGAGATGGCGTCCGCCGGGGGCGTCGGGATCGACGTCGACGTCGATCGCGTCCCGCTTCGAGAGGACGACATGGAGCCGTTCGAGATCATGATCTCCGAGTCCCAGGAGCGGATGCTCGCCGTCGTCGCCCCAGATCGGGTCGAGGAGGTGTTCGAGATCTGCGATCGCTGGCAGACTGGCGCGGCCGCGATCGGGGAGGTGACGGAGACCCGCCGAGTCAGGGTGCTGAGCGGCGACGCGATCGTCGGTGACGTCCCCGTGGAGGCCCTGGTGGACGGCTGCCCGCTGTACGACCTCGAGCCCTCGGAGCCCGCGGAATGGTCGTACGGCAATCGCGGAACGCTCGACCACGCGGCGGGCCCCGACGACGTCCTCCTCGCCCTCCTTTCGGCTCCCAGCGTCGCGTCCAAGCGCTGGGCGTTCGAGCAGTACGACTCCATCGTCCAGTCGCGGACGGCGAAGGGGCCGGAGGCCGCCGACGCCGCGGTCCTGATGCTGAGCGAAACGGGCGGAGCCATCGCGGTGGCGATCGACGGGAACGGCCGCCGGGTGGCGTGCGATCCGTATCGGGGGACGATCGAGGTGGTGCTCGAGTGCGCCCAGAACCTCGCCTGCGTCGGCGCGGAGCCGCTGGGGCTCACGAACTGCCTCAACTTCGGCAACCCCGAGAAGCCCGGCGTCGCCTGGCAGCTCGATCGCTCCGTTGAGGGCCTCGCCGACGCCTGCGCCGCGCTCTCGGTCCCCGTGGTGGGAGGCAACGTCTCGCTCTACAACGAGACCGAGGCGGGCCCGATCTACCCGACCCCGGTGGTCGGCCTCGTGGGCGAGCTGCCCGACCCCCGCCGCGCGGGCGGGATCGCGCTGGGCGACGGCGACTCGATCGCCCTCGTCGGCCCCTTCGCCCCGTCGCTCGCCGGCTCGCAGCTCGCGAAGCTCCGGGGCGAGCTCGGTCGCGGGCTTGCGGGGATCGAGCTCGGCCGGGTGCGCTCCGCGATCGAGCTCGTCCGTGAGGCCGTCCGGGACGGCTCGGTGAGCGCCGCCCACGACGTCAGCGACGGAGGCATCGCATGTGCGCTCGCCGAGTGCGCGATCGCGGGAGGCGTCGGGGTGCGGGCCGACCTCGACCTGCTGGTGGAAGCGCGTGGCGCGTCGGGCGAGACCTGCCTGTTCGGTGAGGGCCCTGGCGGCTTCCTCGTCGGGGGCACGCGCTCGGCTTTCGAGGCGCTCACTGCCGAGGCCGCCCGCCGCGGCGTCGACGTGATCCCGCTCGGCGAGGCGGCTGGCACGCGGATCGAGATCTCCGCCGCCGAGGCGGGCGTCGCCGTGAGCCTGCACGAGGCGGAGCGCGCATGGCGGTCGCTCGGGCTCGCCTAGGGGCGCCCGCAACTAGATCGTCCCCCCTGTGTTGTCGCTACCATCACGCGTTCGCGGACGCGGCTGCAGGGGTTGCCGGTCCGCCGGTCGCGATGTCCGGCGTGAGCGCCTCGCCAGATGGCGTCCGAGCTCACTTCAGGAATGCCGTCCGTCAAACAAAGCAGACCGAGCCGGCTGGTGCTCGGCGTCGTCACCTTGGTCGCCTTGGCGGCCGCGGGGTTGGCCGGTGGGCGATCGGCGCCCGGAGGCGTGGAGCTCGCTCGCGCGGCGACGCCTCCGCGGCCGAACATCGTCCTGATCCAGGCCGACGACCAGGCGGCTGACCAGTTCAGCCGCAAGGTGATGCCGAACACCGAGCAGCTGCTCGTCAACGGCGGCACCTCGTTCACCAACTACATCGCGACCACCGCGCAGTGCTGCCCCTCCCGGGCCTCGCTCATCACGGGGCAGTACGCGCACAACGACGGGGTCACCTCGAACCCAGTCGGCTACGCGGGACTCCAGGACAAGGACAACGTCCTGCCCGTCTGGCTCCAGCAGTCCGGCTACTACACGATGCACGTCGGCAAGTTCATAAACGGATACGAGGAGGTCACAGTCCCGCCATCTCTTCCGGCGCCGGGATGGGACCAGTGGTACGTCCCGAGCGAGGCGAAGAACGCCTACTACCACTACACGTACTTCGTCAACGGCGAGACCCTTCACCACGGTGCGCAGCCGGGTGACAACGTCACCCACGTCCTGAACCGCGACGCGGTGCGCCTGGTCCAGACCTTCGCGCCCAAGACGCGCCCGTTCTACCTGCAGCTGGACGAGCGCGCTCCCCACATCTCGCAGACCCACGACCCGTTCGGCCACTGCGGCCGGTCCGCCCAGCCCCAGCCACGCGACGAACACGCGTTCAGGACCGCGGGCCTTCCCCAGCCGCCGTCGTTCAACGAGGCCGACATGAGCGACAAGCCGGCCTACCTCCAGACGGCCCCGAAGATCGGGCCGACCCAGCGACACGTGGTGAAGAAGCACTGGCAGTGCGCGCTCGACGCGCTCCAGGGCGTCGACCGCGGGGTGAAGCAGGTCTACAAGGCAGTCGAGCGGACAGGCGAGCTCAACCGGACGATCTTCATCTACATCTCAGACAACGGGCAGTTCTACGGCCAGCATCGCCTGCTGAGCGGCAAGGTGATCCCCTACGACGAGGCCCTGCGGCTGCCGCTGATCGTCAAGGCCCCGCAGCGCTACCTGGGTGCACGGCGGCCGCTTCGCAAGATCGGGCGGCCGGTGGGGAACATCGACCTGGCGCCGACGATCCTCAACTTCGCCCGAGCGCAGCCCTGCCCGCCTCAGGGACAATGCCGAATCATGGACGGCCGTTCCCTGCTGCCTCTGCTGAGCCGATCGGGCGGGTGGCCGGCGAATCGCGGGCTCCTGACCGAATACGACGCCCCGGACTCCGACGTCCAGCGGTACGCGACCTGCCAGTTCGCGGGCATCCGGACCCGAAACTCGATCTACATCGAACACTCTCGCGTCGTCGACCTCAACACCGGCCAGTGCGTGAACACCGACGAGCGGGAGCGCTACGACCTGCCGTCGGACCCGTTCGAGCTCAACAACCTCTGCTTCGGCGGCCTCGCCGCGAACTGCCCGGCTGACGCGAAACAGCTCGATCTCGAGGCGAGGTTGCAGCAGCTTCGCGACTGCGCGGGGATCGCCGGCCGCGACCCGCACGTCAGCGGCCGACCCCACTGCGAGTGAGCCGTCGGGTCGCCTGGCTCGGGCCGTTGGCGTTCATCGCGGCCCTCGCGATCGGCTGGACCCAGGGGCACCCGGGTGGAGCCGCGACCGCGTCCGCGGCCTCAGCGCCGCCCCCGAACATCGTCCTGATCCAAACGGACGACCAGACGGACCGCGAGTTCACGCGCGCGGTGATGCCGGAGACGAAGCGGCTGCTCGCGGATCACGGGACGACGTTCAGCCGCTACATGGTCACGACCGCGGAATGCTGCCCCTCACGAGCCAGCCTGCTGACCGGTCAGTACGCCCACAACCATGGGGTGACCTCGAACCAGACCGCCTATCCGGCGCTGATCGACAAGGGCAACGTGCTGCCGGTGTGGCTGCACGACGCCGGCTACGCGACCCTCCACGTCGGAAAGTTCCTCAACAAGTACGAGGACTTCGCCGATCCCCCGACGCAGGTCGCGCCCGGGTGGGACAAGTGGTACACGATCATGGGCGACGCGCCCTACTACAACTACGACTACTTCGTCAACGGCACGGTCCAGCACCGCGGGGTCAGCGATTCCGACTACGTGACCCGGGTGCTCGACCGGCGGGCGACGAAGCTCGTGGACAAGTACGCGCCGCGACGAAAGCCGTTCTTCCTCGAGCTCGACGAGCGTGCGCCCCACACCCTTCGAGGGCGAAACCGAAACGACCCCTGCCAGCGGGCGCACGGCGCGATCCCCGATCCCCGCGACGAGGGGACCCTCGCGAACGTGAAGCTGCCCCGCCCGGCGTCCTTCAACGAGAAGGACCTGCGGGACAAGCCGTCGTTCATCCGCAGCCAGCCGCTTTTGAGCCGGCAGGCCAAGAGCCAGGTCAAGCGCCGGTGGGAGTGCGCGCTCGAGTCGCTTCGGGGCGTCGACCGCGGTGTGGGCCGCGTCTTCGACGCGGTGCGCCGCAGCGGCGAGCTGGGTCGCACCGTGTTCCTGTTCGTCTCGGACAACGGGTTGTTCTTCGGCGAGCACCGGATCGACGACGTGAAGGTGCTGCCGTACGAGGAGGCGATCCGAGTCCCGTTCGTCATGCGGGTGCCGAAGCGCTACCGCCACGGCGCCAAGCGCCTCGCTCAGAGCTCGGCGCCCGTCGCCAACATCGACATCGCCCCGACGATCCTGCAGCTCGCAGGCGCCACCCCGTGCGCCAGCCCGGGCGATTGCCGGACCATGGACGGACGTTCCATGCTGCCGATCCTGCGGCGCACCGGCGGCTTCCCGGGCGATCGTGCGCTGTTGACTGAGTACTCCCGAACCGACCGGGGGCAGTCCCCGGTCTGCGTGTTCGACGGCGTCACGACGCCGGGGGCGATCTACGTGCGCTACACGAGCGTGGTCGACCCGGGCACCGGGAGCTGCGAGCCCTCGAACGCCCAGGAGCGTTACGACCTGAGCTCGGATCCCCGCGAACTGAGCAACCTCTGCTTCGGCGGCGGGAGCTGTCCGACAGACCAGCGCCAGGCCGATCTCGCGGCGCGCCTCACCGAGCTCGCGGATTGCGCCGGGATCCCCGGTCGCGACCCGGTCCCGGCCAGCGGACACTACTGCGAGTAGCCCGCGGGGCCAAGCCGAGAGGTGGGGCCCCTGGCCGGCCCGGGCGCGCCGCGCTCGTTGCTAGCCTTCGCCTGCAGGCGGATTCTGCCTGCATCCCCGAAGCCAACCTCCTCAGGCAGACTGGCCGAGATGACCTCGTGTGAGCGGCCGTTTCCGGACCGCGACGGGCCGCGCGATGAGTGCGGTGTCTTCGGCGTGTACGCGCCGGGGCGCGATGTCGCGCGCCTCTCCTACTTCGCGCTCTACGCGCTCCAGCATCGCGGGCAGGAGTCCGCCGGGATCGCGAGCTGCGAGGGAGGGCACATCACCACCCTGCGCGAGACGGGACTCGTGTCGCAGGTATTCGACGAGGAGAAGCTGCGGGCGCTCGAGGGAGACATGGCGATCGGGCACGTCCGCTACTCGACGACCGGCGGCGGATCGTGGGAGAACACCCAACCGGTGTGGCGCGACGACGGCCGCGAGGTGGCCCTCGCCCACAACGGAAACCTGACCAACGCCGTCGAGCTGTACAACGAGCTCCGGGAGCGCGGGCTGCGATTCCGCGGTACCTCAGACTCCGAGATCATGGCGGCCCTGCTGTCGGTCGAGGAAGCGAAGCCGATCGAGAACGCGGTGGCGGCGGTGATGCCCCGCCTCCGGGGCGCCTACTCGACGGTCGTGATGACCAAGCGCGCGGTGGTCGCCTTCCGCGACCCGCATGGGGTTCGTCCGCTGGCCCTGGGCAAGCTCGGGGACCGGTTCGTGATCGCCTCCGAGAGCTGCGCCTTCGACATCATCGGCGCCGAGCTCGTGCGCGAGGTGGAGCCCGGCGAGCTGATCTCGCTCACCGAGGACGGGATCGAGACCAGGCAGGTGGTCGCGGCGGACCGAACGGCGCACTGCGTCTTCGAGCACATCTACTTCTCGCGGCCGGACTCGAGACTCGAGGGTCGGGTCCTCCAGAGGGCGCGCGGCAGGATGGGCGAGAACCTGTGGCGCGAGGCTCCGGTCGAGGCGGACCTCGTGATCTCGGTCCCCGACTCGGGAAACCCGGCAGCGAACGGGTTCGCTCGCGCCTCGGGCATCCCGCAGGACGACGGGTTGATCAAGAACCGCTACGTCGCCCGGACCTTCATCCAGCCGGGGCAGGAGCTCCGAAAGCGCGGCCTTCGGATGAAGTTCAACCCGCTGCCCGAGATCATCGCGGGCAAGCGCGTGGTCGTGGTCGACGACTCGATCGTGCGCGGGAACACCACCCGGCAGATCGTCTCGATACTGAAGGACGCCGGGGCCAGGGAGGTGCATCTGCGGATCTCCTCGCCACCGATCCGCCACCCGTGCCACTACGGAATCGACATGTCCACTCGCGAGGAGATGGTGGCCCACGGGCGGTCGGTCGAGGAGATCGCCGCCGAGCTGGGAGCCGACTCGCTCGCCTACCTGTCGATGGAGGCGGTCTACGAGGCGATCGGCGTCCCGGCCGCCAATCACTGCGACGCCTGCTTCACCGGGCACTACCCGCTCGGCGACGGCGGCCAGGGCAACGGCAAGTTCGCCCTCGAGGAGCACAACTCCGCCGCCTCCTCGTCTTCGACTCCGGGGGCGGCGGGTTCGGGCGCGATCGTGGCGGCAGGTCGGCACGAGTGACCCGCGACAAAGAACTCCGCCGCCTCCTCGTCTTCGACTCCGGGGGCGGCGGGTTCGCGCGCGGTCGTGGCGGCAGGTCGGCACGAGTGACCCGCGACTTCGTCGCTAGTTCCAACGGGCGGTGAGTCGATTTCGGATTGCGGTCCTCGTCTCGGGAACCGGGACGAATCTGCAGGCGATCCTCGACCGGGTCCATGGCCGCGACGGGGTCGAGGTGGCCGGGGTGGTCTCCAACCGGCCCGACGCGGCGGCGCTCGAGCGGGCATCGGGGGCCGGCGTGGAGACCGCGACGTTCGAGCGCCGCGACTACGCGGACCGGCGAGGGCGGGACGCCGCGATCGGCGATTGGCTCGGCGAGCGCGACGTCGGGCTGGTCGTCCTCGCGGGCTACATGGAGCTGCTCACGCCGGAGTTCGTGCGGAGGTTCGCGAACCGGATCATCAACGTGCATCCGGCGCTCCTGCCCTCGTTTCCCGGGCTCGATGCCGTCGGCCAGGTGCTCGAGCACGGGGTGCGGGTGACCGGCGTGACCGTTCACTTCGTCGACGAAGGGGTGGACTCGGGCCCGATCATCCTGCAGCGCGCGATCGACGTGCCATACACTCGCCAACGCGCCGAGCTCGAGGAGGAGATCCATCGAGTCGAGCACGAGCTGCTGCCCCGCGCGATTCGCCTGATCGCCAGCGGAGCGGTGCGCATAGACGCCGACAACCCGCGACTGGTCCACGTCGATGAGCAGGCAAGCGAGTAGGCATGGCTGAACCCGCGAGCACCGCCGCGCAGGAGCGTGCCCCGGGCCCCGATGAGCTGCGGGTGCGCCGCGCCCTGATTTCCGTCTCGGACAAGACCGGGATCGCCGACTTCGCCCGCGGATTGGCCGCGCTGGGAATCGAGGTCATATCCACCGGGGGGACCGCGGCAGCGCTTCGCGAGTCCGGGCTCGAGGTTCGAGACGTCTCGGAGCTGACCGGCTCGCCGGAGATCCTCGGCGGGCGGGTGAAGACCCTCCATCCCCGCCTCCACGCGGCCCTGCTCGCCGTTCGCGACGACCCCGACCACGTCACCACCCTGAAGGCCGAGGGAATCGAGCCGATCGATCTCGTCTGCGTGAACCTCTATCCGTTCGAGCGCACGGTCGCCCAGCACGGGGTCTCCGAGGAGCAGGCGGTCGAGAACATCGACGTCGGCGGGCCGACGATGATCCGGGCCGCGGCGAAGAACCACCGGTTCGTCGCCGTCGTGGTGAAGCCCGAGAGCTACGACGCGGTCCTCGCCGAGCTCCAGGAGACGGGCGGATGCGTGTCGGGCGAGACGCGCCACTGGCTCGCGAACGAGGCGTTCGCCTTCACCGCTCGATACGACGCGGCGATCAGCCGCTGGTTCGGGATGCGCTACGAGGCCTTCCCGGAGCACTGGGTGATGCCCCACGAGAAGTTCCTCGACCTCTCCTACGGCGAGAACCCGCACCAGAACGCCGCCCTCTACGTCGAGGTGGGAACCCGCTCGCACGTCCTCTCGCGGGTCGCGAAGCTCCACGGCCGCGCGCTCTCGTTCAACAACGTGCTCGACCTGGACGCCGCGCGCCGGCTGCTCGACGAGTTCGACAAGGCGGCGTGCGTGATCGTCAAGCACAACAACCCATGCGGTGTCGCCGTGGGCAGCGGCGCGGCCGAGGCCTATGAGCAGGCGCTCGCGTGCGATCCCATGTCCGCCTTCGGCGGGGTGATCGCGCTCAACCGAAACGTCGACCGGGCCCTCGCCGAGCGGCTCCACGAGCACTTCATCGAGGTCCTGATCGCTCCGGGCTACGATCCGGAGGCGCTCGAGGTGCTGAAGCAGAAGGAGGCCGTGAGGATCCTCGAGGCGGCCGAGCAGCGAAGCTACGAGCCGCGCGAGCGGGACGTGAAGCGGGTCCGCGGCGGGCTCCTGGTGCAGGACCCGGACCGAATCGACGAGTCCCGCGAGTCGATGGAGGTGGCGACCGAGGGGAGCCCGGACGACGGGCAGTGGGAGGACCTCTGGTTCGCGTGGAAGGTGTGCCGCCACGTGCGCTCGAACGCGATCGTGATCGCCAAGGACGGCGCCACGCTGGGCATAGGCGCGGGACAGATGAGTCGGGTCGACTCGGTCAGGCTCGCGATCGAGAAGGCACGCGACGCCCGGGGCGAGGCGGCGGACGGGCTGCTCGCCGCCTCGGTGGTCGCTTCCGACGCGTTCTTCCCCTTTCCGGACGGCCCGCAGCTCGCGATCGACGCGGGGGCGACCGCGTTCATCCAGCCCGGCGGGTCGGTCCGCGACTCGGACGTGGTCGCGGCCTGCGACGCGGCCGGCGCGGCGATGATGCTGACCGGCCGGCGGCACTTCCGCCACTAGCGTCGGTCGACTGGCCCGCGCACACACGGACTCCCCACCCGCGGCCGATCGTTTGTCCCCGGCGAGCCGAGGGTATTTCCCTGACATGCTGGGAGCACTCGGACGCTGGCTGCTCCGCTGGGCGCTCCTGGCCGGGCTCTGGCTCGCGCTCACCGACACGCACGCGCTTCCCGAGCTGCTCACCGGCGCCGTCGCCGCGGCGATCGGGGCCACCCTCGCCGGACTGCTCACCCGGGTCGGGCCGCCGAAGACAGTGTCCAAGTCGCTTTCGGCCGCCACGTTGGGCCCCCGGCTCCTTCGACCGATGTGGCGCCTGATCGCCGACACCGCGCTCCTCACCGCGGAGCTGGGTCGCGCGGTCGTTCGCCGCCGGATGCCCTCCGGCTCGTTCGTGTCGGCTCGCTACCACCCCGAAGCAGCCCGGCGCAGCGCCGCCGGGCGTGCCATCACCGAGACCTGGGGTTCCCTGGCCGCCAACCGCTACGTCGTCGGGATCGACGAGGAGCGCGGCCTGATCCTGGTTCACGAGCTCGTCAAAAGCGACCAGCCCGTCGACTCGCTGTCCGCCAGATGAACGAATGGCAGATCGCGGCATCCGTTCTCCTCGTCGGGCTGATCCCCTGCCTGTGGGTCTGCGCCCGCCGAACCTTCGCCGACGGCCTGGTCGCGGTGCAGCTGGCGGGGACGCTCGCCTCGCTGGCGCTGCTGCTGCTCTCAGAGGGCGAGGAGCGACAGCCCTTCTCGGACCTGGCCCTCGTCCTCGCGGTGCTCTCGTTCGTGGGGACACTCCTGTTCGCGCGCTTCCTGGAGCGCAGCAGATGAGGGTCGCCGAGGCGATCACCTACGCGCTGCTGGTCGTGGGGGTGGGCTTGGAGGTCGTCGCCACGCTGGGGGTCATGGTCATGACGCGCGTGTATGACCGCCTCCACTACCTCGGCCCGGCGAGCCTGGGGGCTGTCCTGATCGCCGCGGCGCTCTGGGTGGCGGAGGGGTCGTCGTTCATCAGCCTCAAGGCCACCCTGCTCGCGGCCTTCCTGCTGATCGCCTCGCCCACGCTGACCCACGTCACCGCGCGGGCGACTCGAATCAGCGAGCTCGGCGACTGGCGCCCGACCACCGACGAGCGAGCCGAGCCGAGGCAGCGATGACCGCCGTTCAGGCGACAGTGCTGGTGGTCGTCGCCCTGGGGGGCGGCGCGGTCGTGCTGAGCCGGGATCCTGCCCGCCAGGCGCTGGTCACGAGCGTCTTCGGGCTCTCGCTCGCCGCCCTCTTCTTCGTCTTCCAGGCCCCCGACGTGGCGTTGTCGCAGATCGTGGTGGGCGCCGTCGCCCTGCCGGCGATGATCCTGCTGGCGCTCGGCAAGATCCGGCGCCGCGAACGAGCCGCCGAGCAGAAGCGGTGAGCCCGCGCGCGCGGATGGTCGTGTTCGGGTGCGGAGCCGCTGGGTTCGCGGCGCTTCTGGCCTGGGGCCTCGCAGGGCTCCCATCCTTCGGTCACTTCGACGGCGCCTACGGCCAGCTCCTGGCGCACATCACCGTCCCCGAGCGGAAGGCGACCTCGGTGATCGCGGTGACCACGTTCGACTTCAGGGGCTTCGACACCCTCGGGGAGGAGTTCATCCTGTTCACCGCCGCAGTCGGCGTCCTCGTGCTGCTGCGTCTGCAGCGCGGCGAGGAGCAAGTGCCGGCGGACCCGCAGACTCCCCGCGAGCCCGTCGCGGAGAGCCTCAGCCTGCGGAGCGTCGCCACCGCTTTGGTCGGCCCGGTCCTGGTGCTCGGCATCTACGTCGTAGCCCACGGCGCGCTCACCCCCGGAGGAGGCTTCCAGGGCGGCGTGGTCCTCATGTCGTCGTTCCTGCTCGTCTATCTCGCGGGGAGCCACCTGCGCCTGGGGGGATCGCGGCCGATCACCGCGATGGAGGTCGCCGAGGCGACCGGAGCGGCGGGGTTCGTCCTGATCGGGCTCGGTGGACTGGTGCTCGCGGGGACGTTCATGGAGAACTTCATCCCCGCCGGGACCCGGGGAAGCCTGCTCTCGGGGGGCGACGTGCCTCTCTTCAACATCGCGGTCGGCCTCGAGGTGATGGGAGCCCTCCTGGTCGTGCTCGGCGAGCTGCTCGACCAGCGTCTGCTGACGCGAAAGGAGAGCGATTGAGCGCCCTGGCCTACGGAGTCGCGGCGTGGCTCTTCCTCGTCGGCCTCTACGGGATCGTCACCAGCCGCAACCTCGTCCACCTCGTCGTCTGCCTGACCGTGGTCCAGGCCTCCACCTACGTCCTGCTGCTGGCGATCGGATACCGAAGCGGCGCCGCGGCGCCGATCTTCGCGGATATTTCGCCGAACAGGCGGGTCGTCGACCCGATCGTGGCCACCTTGACGCTGACGGACGTGGTCGTCGAGGCGACCGTCGCGGCGCTGCTGCTATCGCTCGCGGTGCAGGCGCACAAGCGGTTCGGCACCCTGGACCCGAACGAGATCGGCGCGTTGCGGGGCTGACGTGGCCGTCGCCCCCCTCGCGATCGCCGTTCCCCTCGTGTCGGCCGGCCTCCTGGCCGCGCTCTCGACGTGGATGCGCCGGTCCGCGGCCGAGGTGGTCGCGATCGCCGCCGCTCTGGCGGTCACGACGCTGTGCGCGATCCTCCTCGTCCGCACGGCCTCCGGCGCCGAGGTCTACTGGTTCGGGGGGTGGGAGCCCCGCGACGGCATCGCTGTGGGCGTCTCGTTCACGATCGACGTGTTCGGCGCGGGGCTTGCGACGCTGGTCGCGGTGCTGATGATCGGCGCGCTCGTGGTGATGTCGCGCTACCGCGACACCGACGCGCCGCACTTCCAGACGCTGATGCTCCTGTTCCTCACCGGGATGGTCGGCTTCTGCCTCTCCGGCGACCTGTTCAACATGTTCGTCTTCTTCGAGCTGATGAGCATCGCCGCGTTCGCGCTCGCCGGCTACAAGATCGACGAGGACGAGGCCGTGGAGGGGTCGCTCAACTTCGCGGTCACCAACACGATCGGCTCCTTCCTCATCCTCACCGGAATCGCGCTCGTCTACGGGCGAACCGGGGCGCTCAACCTGGCTCAGATCGGCGACGCGCTCGCGGCTGGCGGGCCCGACGGTCTCGTGATCGTGGCCTTCTGCCTGCTCGCGGCGGGTTTCCTCGTCAAGGCGGCGGTCGTCCCCTTTCACTTCTGGCTCGCGGACGCCTACGCGGTGGCGCCGACGCCGGTGTGCCTCCTGTTCGCCGGGGCGATGAGCGAGCTCGGCATCTACGGCGTGGCGCGGATCTGGTTCGACACCTTCGCCGGCACCCTCGGGCCCCACGCCGACGCCCTGCGGCTCGTGCTGATCGTGGCCGGGTGCGTGACCGCTCTGGTCGCCGGCGTCATGTGCGTCGCGCAGGACCACGTCAAGCGGCTGCTCGCCTTCGCCACGATCGCCTACGTCGGCGTGTTCCTGATCGGCCTCGGCCTCTTGACCTCGGATGGGATCGCCGGCGCCGCGATCTACATCGTCGCCGACGGCTTCGGCAAGGCGGCCCTGTTCGCGGCCGCGGGGATCGTCCAGCACCGGCGACACCGGGTGTCGGAGGGCCGGCTGCGCGCCTACGGTCCGGGGCTTCCCTTCACCGGCGCCGTCTGGTTGCTCGGGGCGCTGTCGTTCGCGGCGCTGCCGCCGTTCGGCACGTTCTTCGCCAAGTCGCTGCTCGAGGACGGGCTGGTCCGAGAGGGCTACGGATGGGCGATCGCCGTGCTGATCGCCACCTCGGCCCTCACGGCGGGTGCGGCGCTGCGGGCCGCCGGGGGGATCTTCCTCGGCTGGGGCGAGCCGGGCGAGGCGACCGCGACCCGCGCCGACGAGCCCGAGCCCGAGGAGGAGGGGCCGTCGGGGCGAACCCCCGCGGTCATGTGGGTCCCGGCGGCGTTCCTGGCGATCTCGGCGCTCGCGATCGGCGTGATCCCCGGATTGGTCGAGGCCTTCGAGGGGGGCGCTGCGCGCTTCATGGACGGATCCTCCTACGCGGCGACGGTCATCCGGGGCACGGCGGCCCCCGCCGTCGAGCCGGGGCCAGGCTTCTCGGCCCCGGCGAGCGCCTACGTCTACTCGGCCCTGAGCCTCGCCGGCGCGCTGGGGGTCGCCGCGGGCGGGCTGTTCGGACACCGAATCCGGGCGCCGCTCGCTGGGGGCCTGGCACGGACCGGAGCCCGCGTGATCGCCCCTCTGCGTGCCCTCCACAGCGGCCACGTGGGGGACTACGTCGCCTGGCTGGTGGCAGGGGTCGCGATGCTCGGCGGCGCGTTCGCGATCGCGCTCCAGTAGGGCGGGGACGGGGGCTCGAGTCACCGTCCTGGCTGAACTTTGACGCCTGTCGTCCACCCCCCGGACGCCCGACGCCAAAGTTCGTCGACGTTCCCTGCCGGGCCTGGGTAGAACAAGGACATGGCCGATCTCCACGTCGTGCGGGTCTTCTGCGGCGAGGATGGGAGCTGGGGGAATCCGCTCGGCGTGTTCCTCGACGGCGGCGCCGTCCCCGAGCCGGATCGCCAGCGGGTCGCGGCCGACCTGGGGTTCTCCGAGACGGTCTTCGTCGACGATCCGCGGCACGGGGAGATCCGGATCTTCACCCCGGCGGTCGAGCTTCCCTTCGCCGGGCACCCGGTCGTCGGGACCGCGTGGCTCCTGGCACGCGAGCGCGAGCCGGTCGCCGCCCTCCGCCCTCCGGCCGGAGAGGTTGCGGTTCGCGTCGAGGGCGGGCTGGCCTATGCCGCCGGCCGGCCCGAGTGGGCGCCGGGGATCGGGTTCTGGGAGGTCGGCTCGCCCGCCGAGGTCGAGGCGCTCGACGGCAGCCCGGAGGGCGCCGACCCCGAGGTCGGCGTGTGGGCGTGGATCGACGAGCCGGCGGGCATGATCCGGGAGCGGGTCTTCGCTCCGGGCTACGGGATCCCCGAGGACGAGGCCACCGGGTCGGCGGCGATCACCCTCGCCGCCCGGCTCGGCCGCGAGCTCGACATCCGCCAGGGCCACGGCTCACGCATCCTGGCCCGCCCGCTGCCCGGCGGGCTGGTCGAGATCGCCGGCCGGGTCGAGCACGACGAGGTCCGCGAGTACTGAGTCCCCCGGGCTACGGAGGTCTTCATCACCCGAGGTCACCGAGGGTTGCTCCCCTCAGCGTCGCGTCCACGGGCAATCGCGCTCAGCCCTCGAGGTCGGCCCGCCGCCTCTCGAGGAAGCGCCGCTCCGGGTCCGAGTGAACGAGCGCGAGCGCCCGGTCGTACGCCGCGCGGGCGTCTTCCATGCGATCGAGGCGGCGCAGGAGCTCAGCGCGCGTGGCGTGCAGGTAGTGGTAGCGGTCGAGCTCGAGGCGCTCCACGATGGCGAGTGCTGCCTCGACGTCGCCCGCCTCGGCGATGGCGGCGGCCCGGTTGAGCTCGACGACCGACGAGCCCGTCAGACGGGCGAGCTCGCCGTACAGGGCCGCTATTCGCGGCCAGTCCTCGGCCTCATCCAGGTGCATGGCCGCGATCTCGGCCTGCAGGACGTAGGGGCCCCGGCGTCCGACCGCGAGAGCCCGATCGAGCGCGGCCCGTCCCTCAGCGATCTGCTCGAGGTCCCAGAGCGATCGGTCCTGCTGTCGGAGGAGCACCACCTCGCCATCGGCGAATCTCGCGTCGCGCCGGGCGTCGTTCACCAGCATCAACGCCAGGAGCCCGTCCACCTCGGGCTGGTCGGGCATCAGCTCGGCGAGCGCGCGCCCGAGCCGGATCGCCTCGCCGGCGAGATCCCCGCGACCGCCATAGCCCTCGTTGAAGATCAGGTAGACGACCGCGAGCACGGCCGCGAGACGATCGGGCAGCAGATGGGCAGGCGGCACGCGGAACGGGATGCCGGCGGCCTCGATCTTGTGCTTTGCGCGGACGAGGCGCTTGGCCATCGTCCCCTCCGGAACGAGGAAGGCGCGGGCGATCTCCTCCGTCCTCAGCCCTCCCAGCGTCCGCAGGGTGAGCGCGACCTGGGCGTCGAGGGGAAGCGCCGGATGGCAGCAGGTGAAGACGAGCTCGAGTCGTTCGTCCGGGATCGTCGTCTCGTCCACGTGGTCCTCCAAGGATTCCGGCACGTCGAGCAGGCGAGCCTTCGCCGCGAGCGTGCGATCGCGGCGGATGCGATCGATCGCGCGGTTGCGCGCGGTCGTCACCAGCCAGGCGCGCGGGCTCTCCGGGGTGCCGTCGCGGGGCCAGCGCTCGGCGGCGACGGCGAACGCCTCTTGGGCGGCCTCCTCGGCGAGGTCGAAGTCGCCGAGGAGACCGATCAGGTTGGCGAGGACGCGTCCCCACTCGTCGCGAAAGACCTGCTCCAGTGCGGCTACCACTCCACGATCGGGCGCACCTCGACCGCACCGCCCATGCGGGCGGCCGGAACGTGCGCGGCGAGCTCGATCGCGGCGTCGAGGTCGTCGGCCTCGAAGACGAGCCAGCCGCCCAACGCCTCCTTGGTGGCGACGAACGGCCCGTCGGTCGTCAGGGTCCTGCCGTCCTCCACGCGGACCGTCGTCGCGGTCTCGGGGGACTCCAGCTCGAGGCCGGGCGTGACCCCCGGGGTCGAGCTGATCGCCTTGTAGTCGGCGTAGACGGCCTGGCGCTCGTCCTCCGAAAGGCGCTCCCACTCCTCCGGCGTCCGCGGCGTCGGGGCGGTCCCTTGATGAATCAGCAGCATGTACTTCATGGCTTCCTCCTGGTTGGGAATGCTCGCCTCTTAGACGAACGGCGGACGTGGAAATGGACAACCCTCGCGCCGGATTACTGCCCGGGGCGGCTCGCGTCTGATCGTAGTCGGGTCGCTCTAACCTGAATCGCGTGAAGGAGACCTTCGGCCCGCCGCTGCGGGCGGCCGCGCTGACCGCGTTCGTGATCGGCCTCGTCCTGCTCTTCCTCAACCCGCCATCGTTCGCGGGCGTCGGCGGCATTTTGGCCATGTTGGTCGGGGCCGTCGCGATCGTCCTCGTCACGGCCTGGGCGACGGTGATGCTGATCGGCAGGGAGATGCCCGAGCCCGAGTTCCG
Organism: Solirubrobacterales bacterium; assembly: GCA_035313645.1. GTDB lineage: Bacteria > Actinomycetota > Thermoleophilia > Solirubrobacterales > 70-9 > AC-56. The sequence continues at coordinate 14,337 of DATGAF010000061.1, read as the reverse complement.
GCGGCTCGTGGACCGGAGCGAGGCCCTCGCCTCGCTCCCTCCCCCGGACCGGCCACCCAGCGAGTTCGACGAGCTCGTGATGCGGGCGCTGGATGAGCTGCCGGAGGAGTTCCGCGAGCTCCTCGAGCGCACTCCAGTGGTCGTCTCGAGCCGGGGTCACGAGAACCACGCCTACGGCCAGTACGTGGGCGGCACCGTCGCCCGCGACATCTACCCGGATCGCATCGTCATCTACGAGGACACCTTGGAGCGCGACTTCGGCCACGATCCCGAGCTGCTCCGCGCGCAGGTCCAGCGCACCGTCCGCCACGAGCTCGCCCATCACCTGGGCTGGGATGAGCACGGCGTGCACGGCCTGGGCCTCTGAGGCGACGAAACCTTCCCTTGACCTCCCGCGTCGCCCGCGCGAGACTTGTGGTGTCGTGCCCCTCGGAGCCAACAGGCTCGCCGCGCCGCTCGTGGCCTTTCTCCTCGCCTCCGCGCTCATGTGCGGGGCGGGCGCCGCGGGGTCGCCGGGCGAGCGAAGCTCACACCCGCCGAAGGTGATCCAGCTCAGCTATGACGAGTCGAACGACGGGAGCTCGCCGCGCCGCGTCCTCCAGGCATTCGTCCGCTACTCCACCGACTCCGTCGACTTCGCTACTCGCTATCACGGTCACATGGCGACGGGGGACGCGCGGTACCGGCCGAACATCACCGACACCGACATCCACGGAGAGCGGGCGCGGCATCCGTGGGCGTTGATCCGCAAGCACGGCGGCAAGCGGGTCCTTCGCCTGGTCCACGAGGCGCTCCACCAGAGGGGTGTCGCCAAGGTGCGCACCCGGGCAAGGCACGGGGCGCTCCGCGACGTCGTGCGAACCCGGATCGTCCTGTCGAGGTGCTCTCAGGACCCGCCGTTCTACCCGGTCAGCTGCGAGGTCAGGCCGTAGCCGGAGGCGCGGAAGGACGATTCCCGGCCTCCGTGATCCCTGACAGGGCCTGCCCGGGATCGCGGTAGCGCCCTGATGGGGGCGCTGGGAATCGAACCCAGACCAGCAGATTAAAAGTCTGCAGCCCGACCTTCGGGCCACGCCCCCGAGAAACCGAACTCTAGTCGCCCGGCGGGCCCAGTTCGGTGCGTTCCGTCCGGGCAGGGCCGCCGCCTACCATGGGCTCGCGATGGCGAGTCGGAAGCTGAGCGAATACGAGCAAAGGCGCTCGTTCGAGCGCACGCCCGAGCCGCGGGGAGCGAAGCGGCGAAAGAGCGAGAGCGCCGAGCGCTTCGTGGTCCAGGAGCACCACGCGCGGCGCCTGCACTGGGACCTGAGGCTCGAGCGCGACGGGGTGCTGGCGTCCTGGGCGCTGCCCAAGGGCGTGCCGCCGGATCCGAAGCAGAACCGGCTCGCCGTTCGGACCGAGGACCACCCGCTCGAGTACCTCGAGTTCCAGGGCGAGATCCCGAAGGGCCAGTACGGGGCCGGGACGATGAAGATCTGGGATCGAGGCACGTACGAGGCCGAGAAGTTCCGGGACGACGAGGTGATCGCCACCTTCGCGGGGGAGCGCGTGAGGGGCAAGTACGCGCTCTTCCAGACCGACGGCGACAACTGGATGATCCATCGCATGGATCCGCCGGCGGACCCCGAGCGCGAGCCGATGCTTCGCAGCGTCAAGCCGATGCTCGCCACCCTCTCGACCAGGCTGCCGCGCGACGAGAAGGACTGGGCATACGAGCTGAAGTGGGATGGGATCCGGGCGATCGCGTACTGCGAGGCGGGAAATCTGCGACTGGAGAGCCGAAGGCTTCGCGAGATCACCTCGCACTACCCGGAGCTTCGGGCGCTCGCCGCGGAGCTCGGCACGCGGGAGGCGGTGCTGGACGGTGAGATCGTCGCCTTCGACGACTCCGGCGAGCCCAGCTTCGAGCGCCTCCAAGGACGCATGAACCTCGCCTCGGAGGCCGCGGTCCGTCGTCGGATGGGCGATTGCCCGGTCACCTACCTGATCTTCGATCTCATCTACCTCGACGGCCGCTCGCTGTTCGACCTCCCCTACACCGAGCGGCGGGATCGGCTCGAGGAGCTCGAGCTCGACGGGCGAAGCTGGCAGACGCCGAGCTTTCACGCCGGAGAGGGAAAGGCCCTCCTCGACCTGACCCGGGAGCGCGGCCTCGAGGGACTCGTCGCCAAGCGCCTCGACGGCAGGTATCTGCCGGGGCGCCGAACCAAGGCGTGGCTCAAGGTCAAGAACACCGCGAGCCAGGACCTCGTGATCGGCGGCTGGCTGCCGGGCAAGGGCCGGCGGACCGCGACGCTGGGCGCGATCCTCGTCGGTTACTACACCGACGGCGATGACGGGCGCATCCTCCGGTACGCCGGTCGGGTCGGCAGCGGCTTCAGCGACGCGGAACTCGACCGGCTCTCCGGCCTCCTCGAACCCCTTTCGATCGACGAGTCGCCGTTCGAGGGCCGCCAGCCTCCGCGCGAGGCGATCTTCGTCGAGCCTCGACTCGTCGCCGAGGTGGAGTTTCGCGAGTGGACCGCCGCGCGGACGCTCCGCGCCCCCGTCTACAAGGGGCTGCGCCCGGACAAGGACCCGTCCGAGGTCGTTCTCGAGCGCCCGGAGCCGCCACCCGACGCGTAGGCGAGAATGGCGCCGTGAGGGTCTCGGCGAAGGCCGACTACGCGGTGCGGGCGATGATCGAGCTCGCGGCCGGCGACGAGCTGTCCCCGATCAAGGGGGAGGTGATCGCCGAGCGCCAGATGATCCCGCTGCGCTTCCTCGAGAACATCCTCGCCGAGCTCCGCCACGCCGGGCTGGTCCACAGTCGGCGCGGCGCGGACGGGGGCTACTGGCTCCAGCGCGCGGCCGACGACACCACGCTCGCCGAGATCATCCGCGCCGTCGACGGGCCGCTGGCCACGGTGCGCGGCGAGCCGCCCCACGAGCTCGTCTTTCCGGGCTCCGCGGAGCCCCTGCAGCAGGTGTGGATCGCGCTGCGCGCCAACATCCGGGAGATCCTCGAGTCCGTGACCCTGGCCGACGTGGTCGCGGACGAGCTGCCCGAGCCGGTGCGTTCGATCGCCGACCACCCCGAGGTCTGGAGCGACCGCTAGCTGAACCCGGTCTCGCGGCCGTCAGGCGACGGCCAGCTCGTCGGTCCTGGCCTCTCCGTTGCTCTCGAACACCTTCGCGCGCCGCGGGCGCGCGAAGACGATCTCACCCTCGACCAGCTCGAGCAGCTCGGCCTCGTCCTTGGTCATCTGAGCCCAGAGCTCCTGCCCGTCGCCGAGCATCAGCTCGACCCGCGCCTCGAAGCCGAGGTTGACGATTCGCTTGATCATCGCCTCCTCGGCCTGCGGCGCGGGCACGTGGAGGATCTCCAGGTCGTGGGGCCGGATGAACAGCGCGCCGCGCCGGTTGACGGGCCCGATGAAGCTCATCACGAACTCCGTGCGCGGATGCTCGTAGAGGTCGTTCGGCTTGCCGGCCTGTTCGATGCGGCCGTCGTTCATGACCACGATCTGCTCGGCGACGTCCATCGCCTCCTCCTGGTCATGGGTGACGAAGATCGTCGTCACGTGGACCTCGTCGTGGAGACGCCGTAGCCATACTCGAAGCTCCTTGCGGACGTTGGCGTCGAGTGCACCGAACGGCTCGTCCAGCAGCAGGACGTTTGGCTCGACGGCGAGCGCCCGAGCCAGCGCCATCCGCTGTCGCTGGCCACCGGAGAGCTGGGAGGGGTATCGGTCGGTGAAGCCCTCCAGATGGACGAGGCCGACGAGCTCGTCGACCCTGTCCTCGACCTCCTTTTTGGAGCGCTTGCGGATCGTCAGGCCGAACGCGATGTTGTCCCTCACCGTCATGTGCTTGAAGGCCGCGTAGTGCTGGAACACGAAACCGACCCCGCGCTCCTGCGCGGGCACGGCGGTCGCGTCATTGCCGGAGATCAGCACCCGGCCCGCGTCGGGCTCCTCGAGCCCGGCGATCACCCGCAGGAGCGTGGACTTGCCGCTGCCGCTCGGCCCCAGGAGGGCGGTGAGGGACCCGTCCGGCACCTCGATCGAGACGTCGTCCAGCGCGACGAAGTCGCTGAATTGCTTCCGTGCTCCCTCAACGATGATGCTCATCGGGGGGCCTCCTTCCGCTTGAAGATGTTCATTGCGAGAAGCGTCGTCACGGCGATCAGGGCGAGGACGATCGATCCCGTGTAGGCGCCGGTGGTGTCGAACTTCGAGAACGCCTGCGAGATCCAGATCGTCGCGGTCTGGGTCTGTCCGGTGATTCGCCCGGAGACCACCGCGACCGCGCCGAACTCGCCCAGCGCCCGGGCCGTCGACAGCACCACCCCGTACGCGACTCCCCAGCGAATCGCCGGCAGGGTGATCCGGCGGAACGTCTGCCACCAGTTGGCGCCGAGCGTGCGCGCCGCCTGCTCCTGCTCGTCCCCGATCTCGTGCAGGACCGGGACGACCTCCCGGGCGACGAACGGCAGCGACACGAACATCGTCGCGAGCACCATGCCCGGGACAGAGAAGATGACCTGGATGCCCTGGTCGAAGAGCCAGCCGCCGAACCACCCGAAGCGTCCGTAGACGAGGATCAGCGAGAGGCCGATGACGACCGGGGAGATCGCGAACGGCAGGTCGATGACCGCGTTCAAGAGCGCCTTGCCGCGGAAGTTGGAGCGCACCAAAAGGAGCGCGCAGCCCACCCCGAAGATCGTGTTCACTGGCACGGCGATCGCGGCGATCAGCACCGTGAGGTAGAACGCGTGCAGCGCGTCGGCCGTCGTGACCGCGTCCCACGCCGCTCCGAAGCCGTGCTCGAACGCGCGGTAGAAGATCATCCCGAGGGGAACCAGGAGGAGCATCGCGAGGTAGCCGAGCGCGAAGGCCCTGAGCCCCCATCTGCCGGCGTTTCGCCTAACGACCATGGCGGAGGCTCCACCGGGTCAGGCGGCCGATGACGAGCAGCACCAGGAGCGCGATCCCGAGCAGGGTCACCGAGACCGCCGCGGCGCCGTTCGTGTTCCCGGTCTCGATCTGACCGAAGATGAACACCGAGGCCACCTCGGTCTTGAACGGCAGCGCCCCGGTGAACAGGACCACCGAGCCGTACTCGCCGATCGCGCGGGCGAAGGCGAGCGCGGCTCCGGCGAGGATCGCCGGGGTCAGGTTCGGAAGGATGATCCGGCGGAAGGTGGTGAGCGGCCCCGCGCCGAGCGATGCGGCGGCCTCCTCCATCTCCTGGTCGAGCTCGAGCAGGACCGGCTGCACGGCCCGGACCACGAACGGCAGCGTGACGAACAGGAGCGCCAGCACGACGCTGGCGCGGGTGAACGCCACGGTGATCCCCACCGGGCTGTTGGTGCCGTAGAGAGCCAGCAGGGTGATCCCGGCGACGATCGTCGGCAGGGCGAAGGGAAGGTCGATCACCGAGTTGACCAGCTGCTTCCCCGGGAACCTGTCCCTGACCAGCACCCAGGCGATCGCGGTGCCCGCGACGACGTTGATCGCCACCACGATCAGCGAGGCGATCAGGGTCAGCTTCAGCGCGGCGATCGCCTGCGGGGTGGTGACGTCGTGCCAGAACGCGCCCAGGCCGTCCGAGCTGGACTTCGAGACCAGCGCCGCCAGGGGGATCAGGACGACGATGCTCAGGTACGCCGTGACGAGGCCACGCCCGAGCGCGGCGCCCCCGAGACGCGGCCAAGCGACCGGTCTCGGGGACGCCTCCGCTCGGGCTCCCGGAGCTACGGACATCAGTCCGCAGCCGCCCCCAGGCTCTTTGGAGGAGCGAGCGTCATCCCGACGTCGAGACCCCCAGGTCCTGCTCGTCCTTGGTGACGATCCCGTTCGTCTCGTCGAAGAACTTCGTCGTCACCTGGTCCCATCCGCCGACGTCGTCGATCGTGAACAGGCCGGGTGGGGTGGGGAACTTCGACTTGTTCTTGTCGAGCACCGACTTGACCACCGGCCGGTAACCGTTGTCGGCCCAGAGCTGCTGCGCCTTCGGCGTGTACAGGAACTTGACGAAGTCCTGCGCCTGGCTCGACGCGTCCTTGGTGGTCGCGATCGGCGTCTGGATCTGGATCGTGTCGTCGGGGATGACGTAGTCGACGTTCTCCCCGGCCTTCTGGGCCGCGATCGCCTCGTTCTCGTACGAGAGCAGGACGTCGCCCTTGCCGCTCGTGAACGTGGTGAGCGCGTCCCCACCGCTCGCCGGCTGAACGACCGTGTGCTCCAGCAGGGTCTTCAGGAACGCCTCCGCCTCCGCGGGCGACTTGCCCTCCTGGATCTCCGCACCGTAGGCGGCCATCAGGTTCCAGCGCGCGCTCCCGGAGCTGAACGGGTTCGGCGTCACGATCTCGACGCCCGGCTTGACGAGGTCGTCCCAGGTCTGGATGCCCTTCGGGTTGCCCTTGCGGACCACGAACGTGACCACGGAGTCCTGGACAAAGCCGTGGTAGGGGTTCTGGTCCCAGCCCGAGTCGACGATCCCGTCGTCGACCAGGCGCTGCATGTCCGGCTGGATCGAGAAGTGGACGACGTCGGCCGGCTGGCCCGACTCGACCGCGCGGGACTGATCGCCGGAGGGCCCGAACGACGTCGAGAACTCGGTGCCCTGGCCCTGCGACGTCTTCTGGAACGCCGGGATCAGCGACTTCGTGTAGGCGGTCTCCGGTGTCGAGTACCCCACCACGGCGATCGTGTCGCTCGACGAGCTGCCGCAGGCCGCGACGCCGAGGCCGAGGGCGAGCGCCAGGAGGGCGGCGAGGCCGAAGCGGAGCGCCCTGCGGCGGCGCCGGTCCTGTCCCTCGCCTCCCCGGTGGGGGCTGGAAAGCTTCGAGAGGCGAATCCTCATGGGTCAGTTCTTGCCTTTCCCGATTAGGTTAGTGAACAAAGCGGCGCGGCACCGTAGCACATCGCGTCCGGCGGTCTCCGGCCGGGTGCGATCCCCGCGGCTGGTGCCCTCCGGCCGGGTGCGATCCCGCGCGGACGGCGCCCCCGGATGCATCGCTGGTCGAGTTGCGACGAAATAGGCAACGCAACTCGACCAGCGACGGTGAGGCCGTGCCACCGCGGCCGGGCCGCGCCCGAGGGGCCGGTGCGCGCCTCGGTCGAATACGGTTTCGCCGTGGCCCTGCATCCGGCCGAGAACCGCGGCTATCGAGAGCTCTACCTCGCCGGCGGCCAGGCGACCAAGCGGCTGAGCCGCGTCGCGGCGGCATTCGAAGCGGGTGACGCTCGGCAGGAGCTCGACGGGGCGGTGGAGGCGATCGGCCGCCTGCTCGACGAGCTGGGGCCGCTCACCGCCGAACACGATCTCCACGGCGATCTCGCCGCCCAGGGAGGAGGGGCGACCCTGGGCGCGGTGCGCGGGGCGGTCCTCGATCGCTTCCTGGAGCGAAACCAGGCGCTTCGCCTCGCGATCGACGACCTCGAGCACCTGGCGACGCTGCTGGGCTACCTGGCGAGCGTCAGCGAGGCCCGTCGGGATCCGAAGCTTCCCGAGTTCTGCCGTTCGTGGGAGAGGCGGCTGCGACGCCGCCTGGGCGCGATTCGCAGGGCCGCGTTCGAGCTCGGCAGCGATCCGGACGCCGCGGTGCGGCCGCTCGATCCATCGGCTGCCGGGCGGGCCGCCCACGGGCTCGCGTGGGCGGTCGGCAGCGTGGGCGAGTGGACGGACCGCCGGCTCGCGCGGCGAAAGGGCGGCTAGCGCAAGCGGCGGCGTCCCGGCGAGCGGCGAACCGCGCGGCCTTCGCCGTCCAGCTTCCCCGAACGCCGTTTCACTCGCTCAGTCGAATTGCGGCAGCCCCTCATCGGGGGTCGAGGCCCGAGCATGGAGCCTGGGCGATATGCGGCCGGCCCGGCGGGCCGCGTAGCCGGCCTCGACCGCTTGGCGCATCGCGGCGGCCATTCCCGCGGGGTCCTTGGCGCGCGCGACCGAGCTCGAGAGGAGAACGCCGTCGCAGCCCAGCTCCATCGCCAGGGAGGCGTCGGAGGCGGTGCCGATCCCGGCGTCGAGGATCACCGGCACCGCGCTGCGCTCGACGATGATCTGGAGGTTGTATCGGTTGCGGATCCCCATCCCCGAGCCGATCGGCGAGCCGAGGGGCATCACCGCCGCGCAGCCGGCGTCCTCGAGGCGGCGGGCGAGAATTGGGTCGTCATTGGTGTAGGGCAGGACCGTGAATCCCTCGTCGACCAGGGTCTCGGCCGCCTCGATCAGCTCCACCGCGTCGGGAAAAAGCGTCCGGTCGTCGCCGATCACCTCGAGCTTGATCCAGTCGGTCTCGAACGCCTCGCGAGCCAGATGGGCGGTGCGGACCGCGTCGCGCGCCGTGTAGCAGCCCGCCGTGTTGGGCAGCGCGAACAGGCCGAGGCGGTCGATCACCTCGAGCGCGGAGCCGCTGGTCGTCGGGTCGACGCGGCGCAGGGCGACGGTGACGATCTCGGCGCCCGAGGCGAGCAGCGCCCGCTCCAGCGCGTCCAGCGAGCGAAAGCCGCCGGTGCCGAGGATGAGGCGCGACCCCCAGCTTCGCTCCCCGAGCGCGAACGCTCCCTCGCCGGGGCGTTCGGCGGCGCGCCCACCGTCCGGCCCGCCGTCGGGGCGCACACCGTGCGACGGGCTCTCGGCGCGGACCGGATCCCGGTCGCTATCCGCCCTGGACCGCATGCACCACCTCCACGCTCTGCGCGTTCTCGAGTCTCGTCCTGCCCCAGTCGAGCCGTCGAATGACCTCGCCGTCGACGGCGACGGCGACGCCCCGGCCTTCGACGGCGACGCCGACCTCCCTCACGGCGTCGGCCACCGTGGCCCGCTCGGGCAGCTTCGCTCGCTTCCCGTTGAGCTCGACGATCATCGCGGGGCCTCCTGGGTCACCGGAGCCGGGGCGAGCTTCGGCGCGCCCTCCCCCGCGAACCTGCCGGGGTGGGCGGCCTCCATGTCCGGGGGCGGCTGCTCGCGCGCCAGGTACGCGGCGACCGCCTCCGCGGTGATCGGCGCCATCAAGACCCCGTTCCGATAGTGGCCGGTGGCGAGCACCAGGCCATCGAGCTCACCCGGACCGACCAGCGGCGCATTGTCCGGCGTTCCGGGTCGAAGGCCGGCGCGCGCGTCCACGAGCTCCAGCTCGGCGACCTCCGGGAGCGCCCGGTACGCCTCGCGGAGGAGCTCGAGGACTCCCCCCGCGGTGACCTGGAGGTCGAAGCCCCGCTCCTCGACCGTCGCCCCGACCACGACGCGGCCATCGGCGCGGGGCACCACGTACACGCGCTCCGAGACGACGATCCGAGTGCAGATTGGTTGCTCCGGGACTCCACGCAGCGTCACGATCTGCCCCTTGACGGGACGAACCGGCGGCCGTGCCCCGGGTGGCAGCCACGCCGCTGTCCCGGCCCAGGCGCCGGCCGCGAGGACGACGTGCTCGGCTCGATGCTCGCGCCCGTCGGTGGTGACCACCCCCGCGAGCCTCCCCCCGTCGAGCACCGGATCCGCGACCTCGGCCTGCACGGAGAGCTCGCCGCCGGCGTTCTGGAGCGCACCGACCAGCGCCGGGAGGAGTGCCTGCGGGTCGACGGCGGCCTCCCCAGGCGCATGGACTCCGGCGGCGCAGGATGGAGTGAGGCCCGGCTCGAGCTCGCGGCAACCCCGCGGACGGAGCCATTCCACCCCGAGGTCGAGCGAGTCCATGAGCTCGAATCGCCGGCGCAGCTCGCCGGCCTCGTCGCGGTCGAGCGCGACGTGCAGAGCTCCTCGGGGCTCGTAGCCAACCTCGAGCTCGGCCTCCCCGGCGAGCTCCGTGGCGAATCGCGGCCAAGCGCGGGACGAGGAGACGGCGAGCCGCTCGAGCGCCTCCTCCCCCCAGTTGGCCTCACCAACCGGGGCGAGCATCCCGGCCGCCACCCGCGACGCGCCGGCGCCGGGCTCGTCGCGCTCGAGCACGCGAACCCGAAGCCCGCGACGCGCCGCCCGCCACCCGCACGCAAGGCCGATCACGCCCCCGCCGACGACCACCGCGTCGAGCGCCTCGGACCCACCGTGTCGCCCGCGACGGCGCCGCAGGGGCACGACGACCTCGTCGCGTTTCGTCCGGCTCTCGGTGTGGTCTGACACGGCCCCTTCGATCCTCACGGGGCGGGCGATCCGCGCCACCATCCCTGCGCCGGCATTGCCCGGATCAGGTTCAGACGGTCGGCGGCCGGATGCCGCCCTCTCAGCCCGGGTTCGGGCTCCCGTTGTCCATCCATGGTACTCCGGTGGCTGCGAGACTCCGGGAATGGCAAGCGAGCGCGATCGTCGCCTCGAACGGCTCGCCGCGGCGCGCCTCTACTTCGTCTGCGAGGGGCTCCCGGGGGGACGGGACCCCAGTCCCCTGCTCGACGCCGCGCTCCGCGGCGGCGCCGACCTGATCCAGCTCCGCGAGAAGGCGGCCCGCTGCGCCGAGGAGGTGGTCTCCCTCGCCGACCCGTTCCGCCGGGCCACCGCCCGGCACGGCGCGCTTTTCCTGCTCAACGACTTTCCGGAGCTGGTCGAAGCCTGCGGCGCCGACGGCGTCCACGTCGGCCAGGAGGACACGCCGGTCGCCGAGGCGCGCCGCGCGGCGGGACCCGACGCGCTGGTCGGGCTCTCCACCCACTCGGCCGAAGAGCTCGATGCGGCGGAGTCCGCCGCGGGAGACGCCCGCCCGGACCAGATCAGCGTCGGGCCCATCTTCGAGACGCCCACCAAGGAAGGCCGTCCGGCGACCGGCCTCGAGCTCGTCGAGCACGCGGCGCGCTCGACCACCCTTCCCTGGTTCGCGATCGGGGGGATCGACGCGTCAACCGTCGGGGGGGTGGTCGGTGCCGGCGCCCGGCGAATCGTCGTCGTCAGGGCGGTCCGCGACGCCGGCGACCCGGAGGCGGCCGCGCGCGCCCTTCGCGATGCCCTCGACCTCGCCGTCGAGGTCCGCTGATGGCCGGCCGCGAACGGCGCAGGACGGCGCGGCAGAAGCGCAAGGCGCGCTCGGCCGCGCGCCGCAGCCAGGTGGCAGCGCGGTATGAGGAGAGGAATCGCGTCGCGCGCGACGCCCTCGAGCCCCTCGCCCCCGACGAGCGCCCGCTGATCGTCACGGTGGGGGCAGCGGTCTCGGCGGCCGTGGCCCTCTCCGCCGTGATCGCATACCTCGCCGGCGCGAAGGTGGGCGGCGACCGCCCGCACGTGCTCCAAGTGATCGTCCCCGCGCTCTTGATGGGCGCGATGGCCGTGGGAATGTGGCGGGTCCGCTACTGGGCGGTGCTCGGCTTCCAGGCGATCCTCGCGCTGCTGATTCTCGCGGCGACGCTCGGCCTCGTCGCGGCGCGGAGCGCCCCGCAGGTGGCGGGCAACGTCGCGCTGATCGCCATCGCGGGCACCCTCTTCTACTTCATGATCAAGGCGATGGCCCGGATCCAGATGCCGGAGCGCGAGCGAAGCGGCGGGACGCGTCGGGGATAATCGGCGGCGTGAAGCGCTTCAACGTCCTGACCGGCGACCTCCAGCGTGACGACGATCCGGACGGCTACCACGCCGACTACGCCAAGCTCGGGCCGGCGATCGGCGGGCGCATGCTCGCCGGGGCGGTCTATGAACTGCCGCCCGGGCAGAGCAACTGCCCGTACCACTACGAGCACGGCGACGAGGAGTGGCTGATCGTCCTCGCCGGCCGCCCGACGGTGCGTCATCCCGAGGGTGAGGACGAGCTCGCGCCGGGGGACGTCGTCTGCTTCCCGGCGGGCCCCGACGGCGCGCACAAGACCATCAATCGCTCCGAGGAGGCGGCGCGCGTCGTGATCGTGTCCACCCGGCGGATGCCGGCGGTGGCCGTCTATCCGGACAGCGACAAGATCGGCGTCTTCACCGAGGACCGGAGCGACGACCTGATGGTGCGCCGCGAGAGCGGCATCGACTACTGGGACGGCGAGCGGTAGCGGCTTCCGTATAGATTCGAGCGGTGGCGGCCTACGACGTGATCGTGATCGGCGGCGGGCCCGGAGGCTACGTCGCCGCGATCCGCGCCGCACAGCTCGGCAAGAAGACCGCCGTGGTGGAGGAGGACAAGCCGGGCGGTCGGTGCCTCAACTACGCCTGCATCCCCGCCAAGACGATGCTCTACACCGCGGAGATCTACGACCACGCGGTCAACGGCGGCGAGTTCGGGGTGAGGGCCGAGAAGACGAGCCTCGACTGGGAGGCGCTGGCCAAGCGCCGCGCGAAGGTCTCGGACACCCTCGCCGGCGGCGTGAAGATGCTCTGGGACAAGAACAAGGTCGAGATGATCGAGGGCGAGGGCTCGCTGACCGGCGACGGCAACGTGAGCGTCGGCGGCGAGACCCACGAGGCGGACGCCGTCATCCTCGCCACGGGGTCGGTGGCGTTGGCGATTCCGGGAGTCGAGTTCTCCGAGCGGGTGGTTGACACCTGGGGGGCATGGTCCCTTCCGGCCCAGCCGGAGCGGATCGCGGTGGTCGGCGCCGGCGCCTCGGGCGCCGAGATCGCCTCCGCGTACGGGCGCTACGGGACCGACGTGACCCTGATCGAGATGCTCGACCAGATCCTCCCGGCGGAGGACAAGGACATGGCGAGGGTGGTCGAGCGCGCGTTTCGCAAGCAGAACATCACGATCTCCACCGGGACCCCGGTTGAGAGCGTCGAGGTGGGCAAGAGCTCCGTGAAGGTGAAGTACGGCGACTCGGAGATCGAGGTCGACTACCTGTGCATCGCCGGCGGGCGGGCTCCCGACGTCGAGGCGCTGAACCTCGGCGAAGCCGGGATCGAGACCGAGGCGAACGGCAAGATCAAGGTCGACGAGTACCGCCTGACCTCGAATCCGAAGGTCTACGCGATCGGCGACCTCGTCGGGCAGAAGGCGCTGGCTCACAAGGCCTCCGAGGAGGGAGTGGTGGCCGTTGAGCGCGCCGCCGGAGTCGAGACGCATCCGATCGACGAGAACCTCGTGGCCGGGGCCACGTTCTGCCACCCGCAGGTGGCGAGCGCGGGGCTGACCGAGGCCGAGGCGAAGGAGGCCGGACACGACGTCAAGGTCGGCCGGATGAAGCTCGGCGGCGTCGGAGGGGCGGCTGTGTACGACGACCGCGAGGGTCTGGTGAAGATCGTCGCGGACTCGGAGTACGGCGAGATCCTCGGCGCCCACGTGGTCGGCAACCGCGCCTGCGACATGATCAGCGAGCTGGTCGACACGATGGCGCTCGAGGGCGGCTATCAGGAGCTCGCGAGGATCATCCATCCCCACCCGACGCTCTCGGAGGCGGTGCTCGACGCAGCCCGCGCCGTCGACGGCTGGGCGATCCACCAGTAGGGCGCCCCGCGAACTCCCGCGATTTTCAGCCGGCAGGTGGCTGGAAATCCAGGCACTGGCTGGGTGAAGGGTCGCGCCGGGCCCCGCGTGGTCGTTGACTGGGCAGTTTGGGATCTATAGGACACCAAACTGCACACTGAGCGAATGAGCACCGACCCCAACCCCTACGTGCTGCCCCCGGACCTCCCGGTCCCCGTCGACGACGGGGCCGCGGACCACCTCGCCGGCACTGCGATGCCCGGGATCTCGCTGCCCTCCACCACAGGCGAGCGCATCGACCTCGTTGCGGCCGCTGAGGCGGGCACCCTCGTCCTCTACTGCTATCCGCGCACGGGGCGGCCCGGCGAACCCCTCCCGCCGGGGTGGGACGAGATCCCGGGCGCGCGGGGGTGCACGCCGCAGTCGTGCGCGTTCCGCGACCGCTTCAGCGAGCTCGAGGCACGCGGGGCGCGCGTCCTCGGCCTGAGCGCTCAGCCGATGGCGGAGCAGGTCGAGTTCGCCGGGCGGGTCGGACTTCCTTACCCCCTGCTGAGCGACCCTGACCTCGAGCTCGCCGAGGCCTTGAGCCTGCCCATCTTCGAGGTGGCCGGCATGCGCCTATACCGCCGGCTCACCCTGATCGGCCGCAGGGGCCTGATCGTCAAGGCGTTCTATCCGATCTTCCCGCCGAATCGAAACGCCGGCGAGGTCATCGACTGGCTGGCGCGGGAGGGGTCGCGATGAGCTCCGACCGGCGGCCGGTCTTCTACTACGACCTCGGCTCCCCGTACGCGTACCTCGCCGCCGAGCGGGTGAACGCATTGTTCACCGCGGCATACGGCGAGCCGCCCGAGTGGCGGCCGATCCTGCTCGGCGGCCTGTTCAAGCGCTTCGGCCGCGACTCGTGGGCGAGCGGACCCGGACGCGCGGGCGGCATTCACGAGGTGGAGCTCCGCGCCTCGAGTCGCGGCCTGCCGCCGGTCCGCTGGCCCGAGCCGTTCCCGGGCAACACCCTGGTCGCGATGCGCGCC
>DATGAF010000060.1:0-4338 GCA_035313645.1 Solirubrobacterales bacterium | reverse complement strand
GCCCCATCGGCCTCGGCGATCTTCGCGGTCAGCTTGCCGAGCGGCTCCTGCCGCGCGTCGAGCTCGACCCGCACCGTGACCGAGAACTGCGCGCTGACCGATGGAACCGCCGGCATGAGGCTGATCTTATGCGTCGGGTGTGCCCGGCCGGCGACGGCCTGGCGAGGGCGAAATCCCGCGCCGTGGCGCCTTATGCACCGTATGCGTCCGAAAGTCGCCAGGGCCACGACGGACCGCGGAATCGCGGACCTCGCGCGACGACAATACGGAGCGGTTTCCCTTACCCAGCTCCGAGCTGCGGGGGTCTCATCGCGCGCCGTGGGACGACGCGTGGAATCCGGTCGACTCCATCGCATTCACCGAGGCGTCTACGCGGTGGGACATCTGGGCCTCAGCAGGGAGGGCGGGTGGATGGCGGCGGTCCTGGCTTGCGGCAGCGGCGCCGTCCTCAGCCACCGAAGCGCCGCCGCGCTATGGGTGCTCCTACCGGGCTATGACGGCCCGGTCGAGATCACGACCCCGAGCACCGGGGGACGGAGTAGGCGTGATGGGATCAGGCTCCATCGCTCATCCACTCTCACTCCTGCGTCGTGCACGCACCATCGCGGCATCCCGGTGACGACTCCGGCCCGAACAATCGCCGATCTTCATCGTGTCGCGACGCCGGGTCAGGTGCGCCGAGCGACTCGGGAGGCCGAGATGCTCGGGCTCCCGATCGGTCAGAAAAAGATCCGGTATGACCGGACGCGAACCGCGCTTGAGGATTCGTTCCTGAACCTCTGCCGACGGCATTGCCTTCCGGTGCCAGAGGTCAACGTCAGCGTGGGTCGGTACACGGTGGACTTCCTCTGGCGTGCTCGAGGGCTGGTCGTCGAAACCGATGGCTGGAGGTTCCATCGGGGACGCACTGCGTTCGAGGAGGATCGGGCGAGGGACGTGTGGCTGAAACTGCGGGGATACGACGTCGTTCGCTTCACCTACAGACAGGTGATGGAGCAGTCGGCCGACGTGGCGAAGGCCCTTCGCGGCTTGCTCGCCCGCCCCGCGCCGTGACGATGGCGCTTTCCGCACCGTATGCGTCCGAAAGTCGACAAGCTCGGCTCCCCCGCCGCCGGGCCTAGGATGGACGTATGCCCGAGACGGCCGCGAAGAGAAAGCCCGGAAAGGCGCCCGCCGAGGCCGGGCAGGTCGAGGGGGAGCTGTTCCTGATCGACGGCAACAGCCTCGCTTACAGGGCGTTCTTCGCGTTGCCGGAGTCGATCGCCACGGCCGACGGGCGGCCGACGAATGCGATCTACGGCTTCGCGTCGATGATGGCCAAGATCCTGATCGAGCATCGCCCCACCGCGGTGATCGTCGCCTGGGACGCGGGGATGTCGGGCCGCGAGCTCGAGTACGAGCCGTACAAGGCGCAGCGCCGGCCGCGGCCGGATCTGCTCTCCGAGCAGTGGCCGCACCTGGCGCCCCTGGCCGAGGCCTTCGGGTTCACCAACGTGAAGGTCGACGGCTGGGAGGCCGACGACGTGATCGCCGCCCTCGTCCGCCGGGCGCGCGACGCGCAGATCCCGACCATGGTCGTCTCCGGCGACCGCGACGTCTACCAGCTCGTCGGCGACGGGGTGCGAGTGATGACCACCTCGCGCGGCGTGACCGACACCAGGGTGTACGACCGCGAGGGGGTGGTCGAGCGCTACGGCGTGCCACCCGAGCTGGTGCCGGACCTGATCGGGCTCAAGGGGGACACCTCCGACAACATCCCCGGGATCCCGGGGATTGGCGACAAGACCGCAGCTCAGCTCCTGCAGGAGTTCGGGTCGCTGGAGGAGGTTCTGGCCAACATCGACCGGGTCTCGGGCGCGAAGCGAAAGCAGAACCTGACCGAGCACGCCGACGAGGCGCGGATCTCGAAGCAGCTCGCCACGCTGAAGGACGACATCGAGATGCCGATCGACGTCCGTGAGGCGCTGCGAGAGGAGCCGGACCTGAGCCGCCTGCGCGAGGTGGCCGCCGAGTTCGAGCTGCGCGCCGTGATGGAGCGGCTGGATGAGGAGTGGGAGGCCGTGGTCCCGGACCGCGCGGTCACCGAGCAGCTGGAGGTGGAGGCCGTCGAGGGGACGCCGGAGGACGTCGCCGAAGGCCCGGCGGCGGTGGCGATCGTCGGCGGACGTTGGGCGGCGACGAGCGGCGACCGGATCGTCGCCGGCGACGCCGAGGACCTCGCCGGCCTCGCTGCGGGACTTCGCGAGCATCCGCTGATCGCGCACGACGCGAAGTCGCTCGGCGGTCCCGCGGGGAGGGGCCTCCTCGCGGTCGCGAATGACGGCGAGCTCGAGATCGCCTACGACACGATGGTGGCGGCCTACCTGATCGACCCTGCCCGCCGCGTGTACGAGCTTCACGAGCTGGCCGCCGACGCCGGGCTGGCCGCGACGCCGGCCGGCGCCGATCCGGGGCAGCTCTCCCTCGAGGCCGAGGACGGCGAAGCCGCCGGCGACCCGGCGGTCGACGCCCGCCTGACGCAGGAGCTCGCCGTGCGGCAGGCCGAGCGCCTGCGCCAGTTCGGGGTCGAGCGGCTGCTCCGCGAGGTCGAGATCCCCCTGATCGAGGTGCTGGTCGCGATCGAGCGCGCCGGCGTCAAGCTGGACTCCGAGCGCCTCGCCGAGATCGGCGAGGGGATGGCGGAGCGCATCGCCCAGCTCGAGCGAGAGATCTTCGATCTCGCCGGCCGCGAATTCACGATCGGCTCGCCCCAGCAGCTCGGCCAGGTGCTGTTCCTCGAGCTGGGCCTGACGAAGAAGCGGCGGGGAAAGACCGGGTTCTCGACCGACGCCCGGGTGCTCGCGCAGATTCGCGACGAGCACGAGATCGTCGCGAAGGTGGAGAGCTGGCGCGAGCTGACGAAGCTGAAGAACACGTACCTCGACGCGCTTCCGGCGCTGATCGATCCGCGCACCGGCCGCATCCACACCACCTTCAACCAGGTGGCGACGACCACGGGCCGGCTCTCGAGCACGAATCCGAACCTCCAGAACATCCCGATTCGCTCCGAGATCGGACGGCCCGTCCGCTCGTGCTTCGTGGCCGAGCGGGGGATGCGACTGCTCTCGGCCGACTACAACCAGGTGGAGCTCCGCGTTCTCGCCCACGTCGCCGGCGAGGACGTCCTGCGCGAGATCTTCGCCTCGGGCCAGGACGTCCACCGGGAGACGGCCGCCGAGGTCCTGCAGATCTCACCCGACGAGGTCGGGCCGGCGGAGCGATCGAAGGCGAAGATGGTCAACTACGGAATCGCCTACGGTCTCTCGGCATTCGGCCTCGCAGATCGCCTCCAGATCGCTCGCGACGAGGCGGCGCTCTACATCCAGCGCTACTTCGAGCGCTTCCCGGCCGTCCAGCGCTTCATCCAGGAGACGATCGCGCGCGCCGAGCGCGAGGGCTTCGTGACCACGCTTCTGGGGCGCCGGCGCAACATCCCCGAGCTCCGGTCCGACCAGCGGCAGCGGCGTTCGCTTGGCGAGCGGCTTGCCGTCAACACCGTGATCCAGGGCACCGCCGCGGACATCATCAAGCTGGCGATGGTGCGCTGCCACGCGGCCCTGCGGGAGGCCGGAATGGCGACCCGTCTCGTGCTCCAGATCCACGACGAGCTCCTGTTCGAGGGGCCTGAGGCGGAGATGAGCGCCGCCGGAGACCTCGTCCGGCGCGAGATGTGCGCGGCGTTCGAGCTCGATCCTCCGCTTGCGGTGGACGTTGGCGTGGGCCCGGACTGGCTGGCCGCGAAGTAGACGCCGGTCTGGGTGGGACCCGGCGCGATGAGCTCCGCCGTCGACTTCGGCGGGATGAGTCCGAGAGGTGGACGGCACTCCCGCGGAAGGGTCGCGCGATCTAGTCGGTGAGTCCGCTGGACGCGTCGCCAGATCCGGAGCCCGAGTCCGAGCCCGAACCGGAGGAGGTCGTTGCGTCCCCGTCGCCGGTGTCGCCCCCGCCACCGTCGCCGCTCACAGTGTCTACGTCGGCGGTCGTCTCGCCGCCCCCGCCACCGCTCGTGCCGCCGTCGTGCCCGCTCACCCCGCCCGAGCCCTCGTCGCCTCCGCTCGTCCCACCGCCCCCGCTGCCGCTCCCCGAATGACCGCCGTCGCCACCGCCGCCTGAGACGCCGTCGTCGCTTCCTCCGACGCCTCCGGAGCGCTGTCCGTCGCCTGAGACCGGCCCGCTGGAATCGTGCCCCCCACCGCCACCCGGGCCCGGCCCGCCGTCGCCGCTCGAGTCGCTCGGTGAGGAGGCCCCACCGGGGCCACGGTCGCCTCCCGGGCCGCGATTCGATTCGCCGCTCGCCGG
>DATGAF010000059.1:0-12569 GCA_035313645.1 Solirubrobacterales bacterium | reverse complement strand
CCGATCCGCATATACGTCAACGGGGTCGAGCAGCGGCAGGGCGCCGACTACAAGCTGAGCGGAGGGGAGATCGTCTTCGCCCGGCCGATCGTCAAGGAGGGAAAGGTCTCGGGTTTTCGCTGGCTGGCGATGCTCCTTGGCTTGTTCGGTACCTACCGAAAGCACGAGACCGTCGACGTGGAGTACCGCCTCCGAGGCCAGGTCAAGCTCGCCTCTGATCTGGAGATCGTGGGGAATTGACCCACGTGCCGCTTCGCATCCGGCGTCAGGCCGAGAGCCCCGCGAGCGTCGCGACCCGCTCGCGGTGCATGCGCGGGTCGCCGAGGAGCTCTGCCCCCACCTTCGCCCTCTTCAGCAGGAAGTGGAGGTCGTGCTCCCACGTGAAGCCGATTCCGCCGAGCACCTGGAGGGCGTCGGCCGTGACGCGCCAGGCCGCGTCGGAGGCCCGGGCCTTGGCCATCGAGGCAGCCATTGGGACCGACTCGGGCTCCGCGTCGGCGCACCACGCTGCGTAATAGGTGAGCGAGCGGGCCTCCTCCGTCTCGTAGAGCATCCCGGCGCAGCGATGGGAGACCGCCTGGTAGGAGCCGATCGGCCGCTCGAACTGCTGGCGCTCCTTCGCGTAGTCGATCGCCATCTCCATCGCCCGCTGCGCGATGCCGGTGAGCTCGGCCGCGAGGGCGACCACCGCACGGTCGGCGGCATCCTCCACCTCGCCGGGCAGCGGCTCGCCGCCGCCCGCGCTGACCGACGCGTAGGCGCGGGTCGCGTCGACGAGCTCCACCGGCTCGATTTCCGCATCGGCGCCGTCGGCAAGGATCGCGCCGTCGCCGTCGTTGAGGACGAGAAGCGCGGCGCCCTCGGCGTCGGCGACGAGGTCGTTCGACCGGGGTTGAAGCGCGGCCGCGCCGCGACCCTCCCCGCTGGCGATCCCGGGAAGCCATCGCCCGCGCTGCTCGTCGCTTCCGGCGTGCGCGACGAAGAGGCCGGCCATCGCGTTGGAGAGGAACGGGGTCGCGGCACAGGCGTACCCGAGCTCCTCGCAGAGGATCGCGAGCTCGACCATCCCCAGCCCCTGCCCCCCATGCTCCTCGTCGACCGCGATTCCGGGCCAGCCGAGATCGCGGATCTCGGTCCACAGGGCATCGTCGTAGGCGCGCGCCTCGGCCGCCTCGCGCACCTTCGTCATCGGCGAGCGAGCGCCGAGCATCTCGCGGGCGGTCTCCTTGATCGCCTGCTGCTCGTCGCTGAAGCCGAAGTCCATCGGCGCTAGCGGAGCCTGGGCAACCCGAGCACACGCTCCGCGATGATGTTCTTCATCACCTCGGTCGTGCCGCCCTCGATCGAGTTCGCGCGGGCCCGGAGGAATCGATAGGCCCATTCCGAGTCGGGGCGGAGGGCCTCGGGGCCGAGGACGTCGACGGCGAGCTCCGTCATGGCCTGGTTGGCGCTCGCCCACTCCCATTTCGCCAGCGAGCCCTCGGGTCCCGGGATCCCGACCTTCATCTGCTGGGTCAGGGCCCGGAGCGAGCCGAGCCTGAGCGCCTCGACCTGGATCTTGAGCTCGGCGACCCGTTGACGGATCACCGGGTCGTCGGCCAAGCCTCGCTTGTTGATCAACTCGATCAGCTCATCAAGCTCGCGGCGCACCGAGATCGCGGACGCGGCACCGAGCCCCGCCCGCTCGTGCATGAGAGTGGTGATGGCCACGTTCCAGCCGTTTCCCTCGCCCCCCACCAGGTTCTCGTCCGGGACGTATGCGTCCTCCAGGAAGATCTCGTTGAACTCCGCCTCGCCGGTGATCTGGCGGAGCGGGCGGACGTCGACCTCGTCCTGCGCCATGTCGCAGATGAAGTAGGTGAGGCCCTTGTGCTTCGGCGCGTCCGCGTCGGAGCGGGCGAGCAGCATGCACCACTTCGCCTCGTGCGCGAACGTGGTCCAGACCTTCTGGCCGGTGACCCGCCAGCCCCCGTCGTCGCGCACGGCCTTGGTCTTCAGCGATGCGAGGTCGGAGCCCGACTCGGGCTCCGAGAACCCCTGGCACCAGATCTCCTCGGCGGAGAGGATCGGCTCGAGAAAGCGCTCCTTCTGCTCCTCGGATCCGTGGGCGATGACCACCGGACCACCCATCACCAGGCCGAGCACGTTCGCCGGCCGGGGCGCCTTCGAGCGCGCCATCTCCTCGGAGAAGATCGCCTGCTCGATCAGCGTCGCGCCGCGGCCGCCGTACTCCTTCGGCCACGAGATCCCGGCCCAGCCGCCGTCGTGGAGCTTTCGCTGCCACTCGCGCTCGAACTCGAACCTGACCTGGTCGCCACCGCTCGGCGTCGCCCCCGGGTGGTTCTCGTCGAGCCAGGCGCGGACCTCGTTGCGAAACGCCTCCTCCTCGGACGTCAGGGTCAGGTCCATCGCGTCGGGACTCTATAACCGCCCGGCCCTGCAGCCGCGGGGACCGGCTGACCGAGTCGGCCGCCGCGTCGCGCCCGCCAGGCCGGGGGATTCTCCATCCATGCGATGCAGGATCCCCCGAGACCAGCGTCCGGAGCGGCGGCGCGACCGGCTCAGTCGAAGACGTAGAGCATCAGCACGGCCGCCGCGACCCAGGTGATGGCGGCGAACAGCATCCCGGGATCCTCGGTGAGGATCGCCGCCGTGGATCGCGTGTCCCTGCGGTCGTAGATCAGGTAGAGGTAGCGGAAGATCGCGTAGAGGACCGAGGGCGCGGTGGCCAACATCTTGGAGCCGATGCGCGGGCTGTTGACGGCGTAGATCACGTAGCTCAGGATCGCGGAGGCGGTCACCATCGACACCATCTGGTCGAGGAACGGAAGCGAGTAGTGCTCGAGCACCGGCCGCGTCTCCCCACCCTCGGACTGCTCGAGAGTCGCCTCCTGGCGGCGCTTCGTAAAGCCGAGGAAGAGGGCGAGCATCCCGGTGCACAGCAGCAGCCATTCGGAGGCGTGAGCCCCCACGGCGACCGCGCCGGCAACGACGCGCAGGATGAACAGCGTCGCGATCGCCATCACATCGAGGATCACGAGCCGCTTCAGGATGAGGGTGTAGGCGACGGTGATCACGCCGTAGCCGGCGACGAGGCCGGCGACCTCCGGAGCGACGAGGACCGCCCCGGCGGCGATGCCCAGCGCCGCGAGGGCCGCCGAGGAGACCCACGCCGTCGTGGCGGGCAGGGCTCCGCTGGCGATCGGGCGGTGGCGTTTCTCGGGGTGCCTTCGATCGAAGGGGGCGTCATGGAGGTCGTTGAACAGATAGCCCGCGCTGGAGATCGCGCAGAAGCACCCGAAGGTCACCGCCGCGTCGGCGAGCTGCGCGCCGTGGCCGAGCTTGCCGGAGAAGAGGACCCCGGCGAAGACGAGGAGGTTCTTGATCCACTCCGAGGGGCGCATCGCCACGAGCAGCGCCATCGCGCTCGACCTCGGTGGAGGCGCGGAGGCCGGCTCGGCGACGCGGGAAGGGGCCGGACGCTCCTCGGTCAGCGTTTCCACGGGACGAAGGTTAGGGGTCGATGAGGACCCCGGGATTGAGCACGCCCATGGGGTCGACCGCGCGCTTCGCCGCGCGAAGCGCCTCGGCGAACGGCGCCGGACGCTGGCGGTCGTACCAGGGCCGGTGGTCGCGCCCGACGGCATGGTGGTGCGTGATCGTGCCCCCCGCGCCGATCACGGTCTCGGAGACCGCCGCCTTGATCTCGTCCCACTGCTCGACCTCGCCGTGCCGCCTGGCCGCGCAGAGCACCGTGTAGTAGGGGGCGGGCCCGTCGGGATAGACGTGGGTGAATCGGCAAGAGAGCCGCGGCGACCCGCGCCCGTCGGGCGGCGCCCCGCACGCGTTCGCGATCGCTCGTCGGGCGCTGTCCATCACCTCGGAGTGGAAGTCCGGAAACCGATCCCAGGTGATCGCCGTCTCGAACGTGTCGCTGAGGACGCCGCAGGCCACGAACGTGTCGCGCAGGTACGGGGCCGCCAGGAAAGCGTGACGCCAGGCGCTCACCGGATCGGACCCGGCCTCGCCGTCCACGGGAGGGTTCTCGCGCAGAGCGCCGCGGCGGGCCTCGGGGGCCGCTGCGCCCTTCATCTCACCGGGCTCGCCTCCGTGGTCCCGGGCCGCCTCGAGCCCAGTCTCCATCGGGGAGGTCACGGGGTGATGCGCGGACTCGAAGCCGAGCACGAGGAGCGCCTGGCCGCGCGGGCCGGCGTGGGTGAGCGCCGACTCGGCCGCGTCCAGGAGGCGGCAGTTGGACGGATGGAGGCCCGACTGCGCCAGCTCCCGCACGGCCTCGGCGCCGGCGGCGAACGAGTCGAAGGCGATGCCGCACGAAAGCTTCCACCGAGGCCGCTCCTGCACCCGCACCCACGCATCGGTGATCACTCCCAGGATGCCCTCGGAGCCGAGCAGGATCCGGTCGGGGCTCGGCCCGGCTCCGGATCCGGGCAGCCGCCGGCTCTCCCAGCTCCCCGACGGGGTGATCGCCCGCACCGACTCGACCAAGTCGTCGATGTGCGTGTAGAGGGTCGCGAAGTGACCTCCTGCCCTGGTCGCGATCCAGCCACCCAGGGTCGAGAACTCAAACGACTGCGGGAAGTGCCGCAGGGTGAGGCCGTGCTCGCGAAGCTGATCCTCCAGGGCCGGCCCGCTCGCCCCAGCCTGGATCCGCGCGGCGCGTGAGGTCAGGTCGACGTCGAGCAGCCGGTCGAGGTGCCGCAGGTCGATCGTCACCACGGCCTCGTGGGGGGCCGAGGTCCGGGGCTCGACGCCGGCGACCACGCTGGTCCCGCCGCCGTACGGGATCGCGGCGATCCCCTCCTCCGAGCACCACGCGAGCACCCGCTCGACCTCCGGCTCGTCGCCGGGGACCGCCACGAGGTCGGGAGGGTTGGCGAAGTCGCCGCGGAACCCGCGGACCACGTCGCGGTAGGCCTTACCGAGCGCGTGCGAGGCCCGCTCGTAGGGCTCAGAGCGGAACAGGTGCGCGAGCGACCCCGGCGGCTCGACTCGCGGCGCGCGAAGCTCCACGTCCCGGAGCGGGACCGGCGCCTCCGGCTCGCCGCCGAAGCCGAGCTGCTCGCGAATTCCGGCCGCCGCGTCGCGGAGCTCCCGGGGCGTGGGCTGGCGCTCCTCGAGTCCCCACCCCCAGTGCTTTCGCCGCGGCTCGGCGGCGACGCGACCTACCAGTGGATCCCCCGCATCAGGTAGGCGAAGGCGACCTGCTCCCTCGAGGCGTCCTCGGTAGGAGCCGGAGCGTCCGTCGTCTCGGCTCGGTCGCCGCGCGCGGCCCGCGAGTCGGGGAAGAGCTTGTAGGCGCTGTTCAGGATGTAGTCGATCGACTTCGGGTTGATCGCGTAGAGGATCTGCCCGAGCGTCCCGACCGGGGTCGCGATCCGCTTCGGCTGGTGGATGATCGCCTCGCAGATCATGTCGGCCGCCTCCTCGGGGGTGATGGTCGGGAAGCGCCGGTACATCCGGGTCGGCGCGATCATCGGCGTGCGCACCAGGGGCATGAAGATGACCGTGGTGTGGACGTTGTCGTCGACGATCTCGGAGGCGATGCAACGGGTGAAGGCGTCGAGGGCGGCCTTCGACGCGATGTAGGCGGAGAAGCGGGGCGTGTTGGTCTGCACCCCGATCGAGCTGACGTTGATGATGTGCCCGTTCTTTCGCTCTCGCATCATCGGCAGGAGCTTGAGGATCAGCTTGACCGCGCCGAAGTAGTTGAGCTGCATCGTGCGCTCGTAGTCGTGAAAGCGGTCGTAGGAGAGCGCGACCGAGCGGCGGATCGAGCGGCCCGCGTTGTTGACGAGGACGTCCACGTGGCCGTGCTCGGCCAGCACCTCGTCCGCCATCCGGTCGATGTCGTCCATGTCGGAGAGGTCGCACGGATGGACGTGGGCGGTCCCCCCGGCGATCTCGATCTGCTCCTTGATCTCCTCGAGCTTCTCGGCGCTGCGGGCGACGAGGAGCACGTTGCCCCCGGCGTCGGCGATCTTCAACGCCGCCGAATGCCCGATTCCCGAGGACGCGCCGGTCACCATCACCACCTTCCCCCGCACCGCCTTCTCGAGGGACACCGTGCCGAGCACGCGGCGCACGAGCCGCAGCGCCTCGTCGGGGATCTGCTGCTCCAGCACCTGCGTGGCCCCCCCGACCGCCCCGGCTCTCCCGCGGACGGCGCCCACGAGCGTCCGGTCCCGGAACAGGTCGGGGTCCAGGTGGCGCTCCCAGTAGTCCCACAGCTTGTCGGCGTAGGCCTCGAGCGGCGGAACCCGGATGTCGGTGTCGCGCAGCGCGGCCTGGGCCTGGCGGCTGTCGAACCTGGTGGGGTAGTTGACGTACGTCAGGACCGATCGCGGGATGCCGGCGTCCGAGAGGATCGTGTCGACCGCGAGGCCAACCGGGGGGACGGCCGCGAGCCGCTTCACGAGCGGCACCAGGGGCTCGATTGCCATCGGTGGGACACGCGCCGTCGACTGGGGCGCGTGCGCGGCGGCGGCGAGGATGTCGATCACCTCGCCGGCGGTCCGCGGGTGAGGGTCGGTGAGGTGAAACGCCTTGCCGTCGAGGCCGTCGAGATGGGCGATGTGGTCCATGGCCCTGGTCACGTAGTCGACCGGGACCAGGTTGATCTCCCGACCCTCGATGCCGATCAGCGGCATCCACTGGGGGATCGCGTTGCGCAGCCTGCGGATCAGCTTGAAGAAGTAGTAGGGACCGTCGATCTTGTCCATCTCGCCGGTCTCGGAGTCGCCGACGACGATCCCGGGGCGATACACGCGCCAGGGACGCGAGCACTCCTCGCGAACGACCGCCTCCGAGTCGTGCTTGGTGCGGAAGTAGGGATGGTTGTCGAGCTCCTCGGCCTGCTCGAACATGTCCTCGCGCCACACCCCTCGATAGAGCCCAGCGGCGGCGATCGAGCTGACCATGTGGACGCGTTCGGCTTCCACGGCCTCCGCGAGCTCGACCATGTGGCGGGTGCCCTCCACGTTCGCCAGGCGCTGCGTTTCGGCATCCGCGGTCAAGTCGTAGACCGCCGCCAGGTGGAAGAGGTGATCGATCTCGCCCCGCAGCCGCTCGAGATCGTCGTCGGAGACGCCGAGTCCAGGCTGGGAGAGGTCGCCGGCGATCCCGACGACCCGCTCCTCGTCGGCGCCCCAGCTGCTGAGAAGCTCCGCCAGGCGGCCCCGCGACCCCTCCCGGACGATCACGTAGATCGTTCCCTCGCGCCGGAGCAGCAGCTCGACGAGGTGCCTGCCGATGAAGCCGGTGGCCCCGGTGACGAGGTAGCTCATCTGCCCTCCTCCACGTTCGGGAACTCTTCGGAAGCCTCCGCCGCTCCTCGGCTCCTGACCCTACACTTTCGAACATGGCGATTACCCCGTTCCCGGTCGATCCCGGCGATCCCGGCCAGCCGGACGCGAAGCTTGGACGGGTCGACGGCTCCGAGTCCGGAGCCGAGCGGCGACTCGTCCGCGACGGGATGGAGGTGCTCGCGCACGGGGCGCTGCTGTGCCCGTCGTGCGCGCTGCCGATCGCCCCGGGCGGGCAGAACTCCCCCAGTCGACCGCTGGTCTGCGGGTTCTGCGACCACGCGGCACCGGCGCGCGAGTTCATGCGCGAGGACGTCTACGACACGGTCGCGAACGAGGTCTACCTGGTAGCCCGCGTTGTCTAGCGCCGTGGCGGCGGGACGTCCGGTTTCAGGCCGCAAAGCGCTCGCGAGTCACGGGATCGGGTAGCCGGTTTCAGGCGGCAAATCCCTTCATCCGCGGTTAGGGCGAGGTCATAGACTGAATCCGATGCCCGACTCAGCAACGGTCGAGATCCAGATGCCCCAGATGGGTGAGTCAGTCACCGAGGGCACGGTGCTGGAATGGCACAAGCGGGAGGGGGAGTTCGTCCAGGAAGGCGAAACCGTCGTGGAGGTCTCGACCGACAAGGTCGACGCCGAGGTGCCCGCGCCGGCCAGCGGGGTGATCACCAGGATCCTCAGGGCGGAGGACGAGACGATCGAGGTCGGCGGGGTTCTGGCGGAGCTCGAGCCCGGCGCCGAGCCGTCCGGCAACGGCGCCTCGGCCGACGGCGACGGCGCCGAGGAACGCGAGCCGGGCCCCGGCATGACGGCAGCGGGGGGCGGCGAGGGAGACCAGGACCTCGGCGACGAGGCGGCCGGCTCGGCGAGCCCCACCCCCGGCGAGGACGTCGGTCAGCCCGCACGAACCAGCGACGAAGTCGCGGTAGGGGCGGATCAACCTGCCGCCCCGTCGGAGCCCGAACCCGACAACACCCGAGGCGAAGCCGAGGATGTCGGCGGAGTTGCTCCGGAGGCTTCCGGCGGAGTTGCTCCGGAGGCTTCCGGCGGAGTGGTTCAGCTCCTGATGCCGGAGATGGGGGAGTCGGTCACCGAGGGCACGATCATCGAATGGCACAGGCAGGAGGGGGATTCGGTCGCCGAGGGCGAGACCGTCGTCGAGGTCTCGACCGACAAGGTGGACGCCGAGGTCCCCGCGCCGGCGAGCGGCACGATCACGAAGATCCTCGCCCGCGCCGACGAGACGGTCCAGGTGGGCCAGGCGTTGGCCGAACTGAGCCGATCGGCGACGCTCTCGGGGGACGGGCAAACGACGGCGGCCGCAACGTCGCAAGGAGAGGCGACGGTCGCTCGGGACGCCGCGGTAGAGGCGGCTGACGGCGGGCGCGCATCTCCCGTCGCGCGGCGGATCGCCGCCGCCAACGGCGTCGAGCTGAGCTCCGTGAAGGGCACGGGCCCAGGCGGCAAGGTGACGAAGGCGGACGTCCTCGCGGCCGCGAACGGGGAGACTGCCGCGCCAGTCCGAACACCGGTCGCGGGCGGTGAGCCGAAGCCCCTCCGGGGGCCCGCCGCGATGCTCGCCGAGGCGATGAACGAAAGTCGCTCGGTGCCGACGGCGACCTCGTTCAGGACCGTCGCCGTCGACGTGCTCGACGCGAAGCGGCGAGCGCTCAACGGGGCGTTGAAGGACCGCGGGACGAAGCTCTCATTCACCCACCTGGTCGCCTGGGCGATCTCGAAGGCCGCCCAGGAGTGGCCGGTGATGGCCCGCGTGTACGCCGAGAGCGACGGCAAGGCGCAGGTGATCGAGCCCGGGGGAGTCCACCTCGGGATCGCGGTCGACGTGGAACGCAAGGACGGCTCGCGAAGCCTGCTGGTGCCGTGCATCAAGGGCGCCGACGCGCTCGACTTCGCGGACTTCCACGCCTACTACGAGGACCTGATCACGAAGACCCGGGAGAGCAAGCTCACCGCCGACGACTTCCAGGGCACGAACATCACGCTCACCAATCCCGGCGGGCTCGGCACGGTGGCCTCGGTTCCGCGACTGATGGCCGGTCAGGGCACGATCGTCGCCACCGGCTCCATCGCCTACCCGGTCGAGTGGTCCCATGCTCCGGCCGAGAAGCTCCGGGCGCTCGGTGTCTCGAAGGTGATGACGATGACCTCCACCTACGACCATCGCGTCATCCAGGGGGCCGAGTCGGGGTCGTTCCTGCGTCGGATCGACCAGCTCCTGCAGGGGGAGAGCTCGTTCTACGAGGAGGTCGCGGAGGGGGTGGGGGTGGCGGCGGCCATGGTCGCCAACGCCTATCCCGCGTCGGCCTCGGCGCCCCCGTTGGCCGCCGCGGGCGCCCCGGCGGGCCCGGCCGCCCCGGCGGACACCGAGCTCCTGCAGGCGGTCCAGGCCGCGACCTCGCTGCTCAAGGCGTATCGAACCCACGGTCACCTGGCCGCGCCGCTCGACCCGCTTGGGTCCAAGCCGAAGGGCGATCCGGCGATCGAGCCCGAGAACCTCAACCTGACCCCCGAGCTGATGTCCAAGATCCCGGCCTCGATCCTCCGGATCGGCGTCGAGGGCGAGACGCTGCTCGAGGCCCTTCCCCGGATGCGCGAGGCCTACTGCGGGACGATCGCCTACCAGGTCGAGCATCTCTCCTCACACCAGCAGCGCATGTGGCTGCGCGAGATGATCGAGACCGGGACGCACCGGGTCCCGTTGAGCCCCGAGGAGAAGAGCGCGCTGCTCTCCAGGCTGGTCCAGGTGTTCCAGTTCGAGCGCTTCCTCCAGCGTGCCTACCTGGGCCAGAAGATGTTCTCGATCGAGGGGCTCGACGCCGTCGTGCCGATGCTCGACGAGCTGGTCACGCTGGCTCAGCGAGGCGGCGCCGAGGAGGTGGTGATCGGGATGGCGCACCGCGGGCGGCTCGCGGTGCTCGCCCACAACCTCGGGCGGTCGGTGGAATCGATCATGGCCGAGTTCGAGGGCGCCAAGGCGCTCGAGCGCGTGAAGGCGGTGGCGGCTCTCCCGCACGGAGGCACCGGCGACGTCAAGTATCACCACGGCGCCGAGGGCCTGTTCACCACCCGCGACGACGCCGAGATCAAGATCCGCCTCTACCCGAACCCGAGCCACCTCGAGTTCGTGGACCCGGTCGTCACGGGGGCGGCGCGCGCCGCCCAGACGTCGCATTCCGGGCCCCGCCTTCATCACAACCCCGAGGTCGCAGTGGCCGTGCTGCTCCACGGCGACGCCGCGTTCCCCGGGCAGGGCGTGGTCGCCGAGACGCTCAACCTGCAGTCGCTCGAGGGCTACTCGACCGGCGGGACCGTCCACATCATCCAGGACAACCAGGTCGGGTTCACGACGGATCCCGAGGAGGGTCGCTCCACCCCCTACGCCTCCGATATGGCCAAGGGCTTCAACGTCCCGATCATCCACGTCAACGCTGACGACGTCGAGGCGAGCATCTCCGCGATCCGCCTCGCGATGGCCTACCGCGAACGCTGGAGCCGGGACATCGTCATCGACCTGATCGGCTACCGGCGCTACGGACACAACGAGACCGATGAGCCGGCCTACACGCAGCCGACGATGGCGGCGGCGATCAAGTCGCACCCCCCGGTCTCGGAGCGCTACGCCGAGCAGCTCGTCAAGGAAGGCGCGGTGACCCCCGACGACGTCGAGCGTGAGGCGAAGGGGCGAGGCGAGGACTTGCAGC
Source organism: Solirubrobacterales bacterium (assembly GCA_035313645.1). Classification (GTDB taxonomy): domain Bacteria; phylum Actinomycetota; class Thermoleophilia; order Solirubrobacterales; family 70-9; genus AC-56. Next base: position 1,523 of record DATGAF010000059.1, on the reverse strand, counting down.
GGCTCCACCGGGAGCTGAAGAGCAGGATCGAGGCGGGCGACCTCGAGGCCGACACGTCGACCCAGATCGGAACCGGCGAGCTGGACCGGACCAAGAGCCCCGAGGTCGATACCGCGGTCTCCGAGCAGCGGGTGCGGTCGCTGAACGAGGCGCTGCTCAAGGTCCCCGACAGCTTCACGATCCACCGCAAGCTGAGAAAGCCGCTCGGGCGTCGCACCGAGGCGCTCGCTGAGAGCGGAATCGAGTTCGGGCACGCGGAGGCTCTCGCGTTCGCGTCGCTTCTCACCGAGGGCACGCACATCCGCCTCACCGGCCAGGACACGGTTCGCGGCACCTTCTCGAACCGCCACCTCGCGTTCTTCGACGAGAAGACGGGCCTGCGGTACGTGCCGATTCAGAACATCTCGGGGGCCCTCGCCCCGTTCGAGCTGTACAACAGCCCGCTGTCGGAGGCCGGTTGCGTCGGCTTCGAGTACGGATACTCGGCCGCCTCGCCCGAGAGCCTCGTTCTATGGGAGGCCCAGTTCGGCGACTTCGCCAACGCCGCGCAGGTGATCATCGACAGCTTCATCGTCTCCGGCGAGTCCAAGTGGGGCCAGACCACCCGGCTCACCCTGCTGCTCCCCCATGGATACGAGGGCGGGGGGCCCGAGCACTCGAGCGCGCGGATCGAGCGGTTCATCCAGCTGGCGGCGGAGGGCAACATCAGGGTCGCCAACCCGACCACCGCCGCCCAGTACTTCCACCTGCTGCGGCGCCAGGCGCGGATCGCGAAGCCGCGCCCCCTGGTGGTGTTCACCCCGAAGGGGCTCCTGCGGCTGCCCGCCGCCTCCTCGCGTCTCCAGGACCTGACCGAGGGCTCGTTCCAGTTCGTGCTCGACGATCCGCGGGCGCAGGAGCGCAAGGGCGAGGTCGAGCGGCTGGTGCTCTGCAGTGGCAAGCTCTACTACGACATCGACGGCCACGAGAAGCGCCAGGCCGCGAGCTCCGTCGCGATCGCGCGGGTCGAGCTCCTGTATCCGTTCGCGCGCGAGCAGCTCTCCGAGGTGATCGCGAGCTACCCGAATTTGAAGCAGGTGGTGTGGGCACAGGAGGAGCCGAGGAACATGGGGGCGTGGAGCGTCATGCTCAGGCGCCTCCCCGAGCTCCTGCCGGAGGACCTCGAGCTCGACTACGTCGGTCGCCCCCAGCGCGCCAGCCCGAGCGAGGGCTATCCGGCCGCCCACCGCTCCGAGCAGGAGCGGATCGTCCTGACGGCGCTCCAGTCTTAGGCGAGCGCGACGGCTTGCCCTGGCCCGTTCGGGGTGGCCGCTTGCCCTGGCCTGTTTGGGGCGACCGCTACCCTGGCTGGCCGTGAGCCAGCTGTCCGTCGAGCGCGCCGCGCCACCCGAGGAGGCGACGGCAGGGGAGCCCACCACCCCGCTGCGGCGGCCGGTCCCGGGGGCGCTCTGGCCCTGGGTGAAGCGGGCCAGCTGGGTGGAGCTCGCCATCTTCACCGCGCTCTGCTTCTTCTGGCTCGCACC
>DATGAF010000058.1:0-1970 GCA_035313645.1 Solirubrobacterales bacterium | reverse complement strand
GCTGGATCTCGACACCATCCTCGAGTCCGTCCAGAAGACCAATCGCTGCGTGGTCGTCGAGGAGGGCTGGCCGCACGGCGGCGTCGGGGCCAATCTCGCGGCACTGATCACCGAGCAGGCTTTCGACTACCTCGATGCGCCGGTCCAGCGCGTCACCGGTGCCGACGTGCCGATGCCATACGCCAAGCGCCTGGAGCAGGCGGCGATCCCGCACGCCGAGCACGTCGTGTCGGCGGCACTGGCAGCGTTGGAGGGGTCCATATGAGCAGGGAGCATGTAGCAGGTAGAGGCTGCGTCTCCGGTCGTTCTGCCTGCTACCTGCTACCTGCCGAAGCCTCGGAGAACGTGCCGTAGTGGCAGTCGACATCGTCATGCCGCGCCTGTCGGACTCCATGGAGGAGGGCACGATCCTGCGCTGGATGAAGTCGGCCGGCGATTCCGTCGAGCAGGGCGAAGAGCTCGTGGAGATCGAGACCGACAAGGCCAACATGGTGTACGAGGCGCCCGCTGCGGGCACGCTGATCGAGGTGGTCGCCGAGGAAAACGCCACGCTCCCGATCGGAGAGGTGATCGCGCGGGTCGGCGAGCCCGGCGAGGTCGTTTCCGATGGAGGCGGAGGGGGTGGGCACCGGGAGAGCCCCTCCCACGTCCCTGCGTCGGCCGCTTCGCGGGAACCTCGCGTCCCTGCTCCGGACCCTCTCCCGGCCCCCACCCCGTCCACCTCCGAAGCCCCGGCGCCAGCCGCACCGTCGCCGCCTGCCGCTACGGACGACGGGCGCGTCAAGGCTTCCCCGCTAGCGCGTCGCATGGCTCGCGAGCGCGGGTTGGACCTCGCAGGCCTCGCGGGGTCGGGGCCCGGCGGGCGCATCGTCAAGGCCGACATCGAGCGCGCCGTCGCGGCGGGCGCGGCCACGCCCACGCCGCCCCCGGCCGCGGCGCCCGTGGGCCCAACGCCCGGCGCCGCCGAGCGGCCCGAGACGGCGAAGGGCAGCACTTCGTTCGAGGACCTCACCAAGCTCCAATCCACCGTAGCGAGGCGGATGGCCGAGTCGAAGGCGACCGCGCCGCACTTCTATCTCTCGGTCGAGGTGGACATGAGTCGCGCGGTCGAGGCACGAGCCCGGCTGAAGGCCGCGGCCGGCGAGGGCGAGCCCGTTCCGTCCTTCAACGACATGGTCGTCAAGGCCTCGGCGATCGCCCTCCGCGAGCACCCGCGTGCCAATGGCGCCTACCGGGACGGGCGGCTCGAGCTGTACTCGCGCGTGAACGTGGGTGTTGCCGTCGCCGCGCGCGACGCGCTCGTGGTGCCGACCGTCTTCGATGCCGACACCAAGGGCCTGCGCCAGACCGCCACCGAGACCCGCGCCCTCGCCGAACGCGTCCGCGACGGAACGATCACCCCGCCGGAGCTCTCGGGCGGCACCTTCACCGTCTCGAACCTCGGGATGTTCGGGATCTCGAACTTCGCCGCGGTCATCAATCCGCCGCAGGCGGCGATCCTCGCGGTCGGGGCGATCGCAGAGAAGCCGGTGGTGCGTGATGGCGAGATCGCCGTCGGGCAGGTCATGCCGATGACGCTCGCATGCGACCACCGGATCCTCTACGGCGCCGACGGTGCGCGGTTCCTCGACCGGATCCGGAACCTGCTTGAAGAGCCCCTGGGCCTGGCGCTTTAGCGAGGCCCGGCCCGCTCACTCCGGCGCACGGCGGATTGGGCAAGTAGGGGCGGCCGCCAACGGCCTCGACCGCCGCTTGTGGCCAGTTTGTTTCGGTATGCGGAACAAAGTGGCCACGGGACTGTCCTACTCGCCCGATTCCGTCTGGGGAGCTGCCACTTTCGTGTCCACGTCCGAACGTTCACTTGAACTGTCGCGTCGCGAATGTAGAATCGGGTACCGATAGATACATAGGGGTGTGAGGCGGAACCCTCGCGCCCTGGTCCGTAGGAGCCGTGATCGGAGATCCCGTGA
>DATGAF010000057.1:0-11034 GCA_035313645.1 Solirubrobacterales bacterium | reverse complement strand
GTCCCGGTGCCGGTCACGAAGACCCCGCGCACGGCTATGGCCCGGGCCCGGCCGCCACTACGCCGCGCGCGGAAGCCGCGCCACGGTCGCCCGCGGGCTGGCTTCCGCGGCGAGGATGCCGAGCTCGCCGGCTGCCTGCGCGATCACGCCGGCCGCCGCCGAGAGCTCGTCGGCGCGGTGGTTCGCCATCGCCGAGAGGCGAAGGCGGGAGGTCCCGTCGGGCACGGTGGGAGGGCGGATCGCCTGCGCGAACACGCGTCCCTCGAGCGCCCGCTCGCCGAGCTCCATCGCGCGCCTTGCGTCCCCGACGAGCACGGGGACGATGTGCGTGCGCGAAGGGCCCGTGTCGAGGCCGTGAGCGGAGAGCGCCTGCCTGAGGACGTCGCCGTTTCGGCGCAGGTACTCGACCATGCCCGGCTGGTCGTCGAGCACCGCCAGCGCGGCGAGCGCCGCGCCCACGGCCGGGGGCGGCAGGGCGGTCGAGAAGATGAACGGCCGCGCGGTGTTGATCAGGAGGTCCACCGTGGCGGCGCTGGTGCACACGTAGGCGCCGTAGCTGCCGAGGGACTTGCCCAGCGTGCCCACGAGCACGTCCACCTCGCCCTCCAGCCCGGCCTCCGCGACGGCCCCGCGCCCCCCGGGGCCCAGGGCGCCCGTGGCGTGCGCCTCGTCGACCATCAGCCGGCATCCGGCGCGGCGCGCGAGCTCGACGAGCCCGGGGATCGGCGCCACGTCCCCGTCCATCGAGAACAACGCGTCGGTGACGATCAACGCCGCCGCCGGGCCCGCCTTGCGCAGGCCCCACGCGAGATGGTCGAGGTCGCCGTGGCGATAGACGAACCGCTCGGCCCGCGAGATCCGGCATCCGTCGATGATGCTCGCGTGGTTGAGCTCATCGGAGAACACCACCTCGCCGCGGCGCGCCAGCCCGGCGATCGTGCCGAGGTTGGCCAGGTAGCCGGCGCCGAACAGGAGCGCCGCCTCGTAGCCGGAGAACGCCGCGATGCGTTCCTCCAGCCGCCGGTGCACGGTCATATTGCCCGAGATCAGGCGGGAGGCGCCGGCGCCCGCCCCGAAACGCTCCGCGGCGTCCGCCGCGGCCTGGCGAACTCGCGGGTGGTCGGCCAGCCCGAGGTAGTTGTTCGAGCACAGGAGCAGCACCTCGGTCCCATCGAGCGTCACCCGGGGCCCCTGGGGGCCGTCCACCAGCCGCATGCGCCGATGAAGCCCGGCCGCGCGCAGCTCCTCGAGTCGATCGGCCAGGTCGCTCACGGCGGCGGCTCTAGTCGCCCCATCCCGGCGGGCCGTCCAGCGCCGCGGCGGTCGGGTAGGGGGGTGGCTTCCCCGCCTTCTTGACGACGCGAAGCTGGGTCGAGGGATCCCAGAAGCTGGCCTCGGACTGGCTGTCGATCAGGTCGTCGACCGGCGTTCGCGGCGTGTCGCCCTCCAGCCAGCCGGAGCGGTTGTCGGGACGAGGCCTCGCTCCGTTGTCGGCCTGGCGGGCAACGTTCAGGCCGAGGTCCTCGAACATCGCCCGATCGTCGGCGGGCTCGGCGCCGAGCGTGGTCAGGAAGTTGCCCATCATCACCCCGTTCAGCCCGGCCTTCACCGCGAGCGGCTGGAGCTCGTCGAGGTTCTCCACCCGCCCCCCGCACAGCCTGAACAGCGCGTCCGGGAGGATGAGCCGGAAGATCGCGATCCATTTGACCACGTCCCAGGGGTCCATCAGCTCGCGATCGCCGAACTTCGTGCCCGGGCGCGGGTTCAGCAGGTTGATCGGAACGGACGTGGGATCGATCTCGGCGAGCTCGAACGCCATCTCGACGCGTTGCCGGGGCGACTCACCGAGGTTCAGGATCCCCCCCACGCAGGTCTCGAGCCCCGCCTCCTTGACCGCGTCGATCGTCCGGATCCGACCCTCGTAGCGGACGGTCGTGGAGACCTCCGGGTAGTGGGAGCGGGAGGTCTCGACGTTGTGGTGGACGCGCTGGATGCCCGCCTCGGCGAGCCGTCGCGCGCGCTCGACTGAGAGGTGCCCCACCGACGCGCAGCGCTTCAGGTTCGTGTGCTCGGCGACCAGCCTCGCGCCCGCGAGGATCTTCTCGAAGTCCCGTCGCGAGAGCCCCTGCCCCTGGGTGACCATGCAGAACCGGTGCGCGCCGGCGGCCTCCGCGGCCCGGGCGTGCTCGAGGATCTGCTCCGCGTCCATCATCGCGTGCATCGGGGTGTCGGCCTCCGCGTAGCGGGACTGGGCGCAGAAGCCGCAGTCCTCGGCGCACCCCCCGGCCTTTGCGTTCACCAGCGAGCACATGTCGGTGGAGTCGCCGAAGCGGTCGGTCCGCACCTCCCAGGCACGCTCCACGAGCGCCGTGATCTCCTCGCGGGTGGAGGTCGCGGCGAGGTCCATCGCCTCGTCAAAGGTGATCAGCGGCGGCATCGAGCGACGTGCGAAGGCTAGGAAGCACCGCGGACGGCCAACCGGCAAGCCGCAACTCGCCGCTGGACCCGCTGTTGATTGGATAGCCCCGGATGCGGCAGGAGACCTCCAAGCCAACCCCGATCGGGCGGGTCGGCGGACCGCTGCGCGCGGTGGTCGGCCTCGCCTGCCTCGTGACCGTGGCCGCTGGCGCGTTCGCGGGCTCGGGCACGGCGACGCCCCGTGGAGCGGCCGCCGCTGCTCAGTCGCGGCCCAACGTCGTCGTGATCGAGACTGACGACCAGACCCAGGAGTCGATGAAGGTGATGAGCACCGTGAACTCGCGGATCGCCGCCAAGGGGGTCACCTTCGCCAACAGCTTCGTCAACTTCTCGCTCTGCTGCCCCTCCCGCTCCACGTTCCTGACGGGCCAGTACGCGCACAACCACGGCGTGCTCAGCAACGCGCCTCCGAACGGTGGGTTCTCGGTCTTCGAGCGACGTCACGCCCACGACAACCTGGCCGTATGGCTCAAGCGCGCCGGCTACTCCACGGGGCTGATCGGCAAGTACCTGAACCTCTACGGCCGCCGGGACCCCACCCTGGTGCCGCCCGGGTGGACCGACTGGCACGCGGCCCTCGATGGCGGCGCTCCGGGGGTCCAGGGCAACTCGCAGGCGGTCTACGACTACACGCTGAACGAGAACGGCGCCCTCGTCCAGTACGGCGGCGACCCGCAGGACTTCAAGCAGGACGTCCTGACCCAGAAGGCGGTGGACTTCATCGACGACCGGGCACCGCAGCCGAACCCCTTCTTCCTCTGGCTCACCTACACGGCCCCCCATTTCGGTGGCCCCAACCCGAGCCCGCAGCCCCCCGCTGACTGCGAGAACGCGGCCAAGCCCGCCCCGCGACACGCCGACGCCTTCGCCTCGACACCCTTCCCGACGCCCCCGAGCTTCAACGAGGCGAACGTCTCGGACAAGCCGCGCTACGTGAGGAGGTTGCCGAAGCTCGACCCGCCCGAGGTTGCCAACCTGACCCGCACCTACCGCTGCGAGCTCGAGTCGCTCCTCTCGGTCGACCAGGGCGTGGGCCGGGTGCTCGACGCGCTGAAGGCGCAGGGAGCTCTCCGTGACACCTACGTCGTCTACACGTCCGACAACGGGTTCATGCACGGCGAGCACCGCATCCCCGGCAGCAAGACGGTCCCCTACGAGGAGTCGATCCGCGTCCCGCTGCTGATCCGGGGGCCCGGGCTCCCCCAGGACGCCACCGCTCGCGACCTCGCGATCAACGCCGACCTCGCGCCGACGATCGCCCGAATCACCGGGGCGAAGCCGCGCCTGACGATGGACGGCAGATCCCTCCTCGGCGCGGCGAGGCACCCGAACCGGAGGACGCGGCGCCAACTCCTGATCGAGGCGAGTCGCTTCCACGGCATCCCGGCCTACGATGCCCTCCGCAACCGGCGCTACATGCTGATCTCCTACCACGACGGCGAGCGCGAGCTCTACGACCTGAAGAAGGACCCGTTCGAGCTCAGAAACCGCGCCTCGAGCGCTGCCAATCGAAAGGTGGAGCGCCGCCTGAGCAAGAGCCTGCGGAGGCTCGAGCACTGCGCCGGCCGAAGCTGCCGCGTGCCGGGCGGATGACGACTTCGCCGGAGAGCGCTGCCGTCGGGGACGCACGCCCGGGGCACCGGGCGCCAGGGCGGCTCACGTACTGGAGGCGACGCGCTGTCGCGCTGCTCTGCGCCGCCGGGATCGCGGTGGGCCTGTGGTTCGCGTTCGGGGACGGGACGAGCAGCGCCACCGACGCGGCCGCACTGAGCACGCGCCAGCTCTCGGGGGAGCGCCTCGTCGCGGGGTTCTCCGGGAGCACCCCGCCTCCCGCCCTCGTGGACATGATCAAGAGCGGAGAGCTCGCCGGGGTGATCCTGTTCTCGGAGAACCTCGGCGGTCGACGCCACGCCACTCACCTCATCCACCGCATGCAGGCGATCAAGCGCCCATCACGTCTGCGCGATCCAATCCTCGTGATGGTCGACCAGGAGGGCGGGGAGGTGAAGCGACTGGCGGGCCCGCCGCAGGCCTCGGCTCAGGAGATGGGCAGCCGGGGTGCTCGGTACAGCCGTCGGCAGGGAGCGAAGACGGCGCGCAGCCTGAAGGAAGTCGGGGTCAACGTCGACCTGGCGCCGGTTCTCGACGTCGGTCGCCGCGGCAGCGCGATCCGCTCCCAGCACCGCAGCTTCGGCGGCACGCCGCGGCGCGTGATCCGAACCGCGGTCCCGTTCGCGGGGGCGATGGAAAACCACGGCGTCGCGGCCACCGGGAAGCACTTCCCCGGGCTCGGGGCCGCCCCCCAGGACACGGACTTCGCGGTGCAGCGCATCCGGCTCGGGCGCTCCGAGCTGCGCAGGATCGACGAGCGCCCCTACCGGCCCTTCGCCGCCGCGCACGGCAGCCTGGTGATGATCTCGACTGCGATCTATCCGCGCTTCTCGAAGAAGCCCGCCGCGTTCTCGGCACGGATCGCCACCGGCGAGCTTCGCGACCGGGTCGGGTTCGACGGGGTCTCGATCAGCGACGCGCTCGAGACCGTGTCCGCTCGGCGCTTCGGTGGCCCGGCGAGGGTCTCCCGGGCCGCGGCGCGTGCCGGCACCGACCTGCTGCTGTTCACGGACTACCACGCGGCCGCGCGGGGCGAGCGCGCCCTTCGCCGCGGACTCCGCTCGGGAAGCCTCAACCGCCACCCCTTCGAGCAGTCGGCGCAACGGGTCCTCGACCTTCGGGCGAGCCTGGGTTAGACGGCCGGCCGCACCTGCCGTTCGACAGGTCGCGACTTTCAGGACCGCGCCGTGTTTCGGGCGGCATGGGAGGCAGGGGATGATGTGGCAGGGGAGGCGCTATCCGGGGCGTGTCACTCCGCCCCGGAAGCGCCTTGCGATCGCTCTGGCCCTGGCGGCGGCGGGGCTCTGCGCCGCGGCCGGCGCGGGCACGGCGGGAGCACCGCCGGCATCGGCCGGGCCCGCCAAGGCGGGGTCGGCACATCCGAACGTCCTGGTGATCGAGACCGACGACCAGACGGCGGCGTCGATGAGCGTGATGAGCAACGTCAACTCGCGGATCGTCGCCCGCGGGGCGACCTTTCAGAACAGCTTCGTGAACTACTCGCTCTGCTGCCCGTCGCGCTCGACCTTCCTCACCGGCCAGTACGAGCACAACCACGGCGTGCTCGGAAACTCGTCGCCGGACGGCGGGTTCGGCCGGTTCGAGTCGCTTCACGGAACCAACAACCTCGCCGTCTGGCTCCAGCATTCCGGCTACTACACGGGGCTGATCGGCAAGTACCTGAACGGCTACTCGAACTCCCCACCCGTCCCGCCGGGATGGTCGGAGTGGCACGCGGCCGCGCCGGCGACCCTGAGCGTCTACGACTACACCCTGAACGAGAACGGGACCCTGGTCCAGTACGGGACCGACCCACAGGACTTCAAGCAGGACGTCCTCACCGGTAAAGCCGTCGAATTCGTCGACCGGCGGGCCCCGGCGCGAAAGCCGTTCTTCCTGTGGCTCACCTACACGGCGCCCCACGCCGGCGGCCCGAACCCGAACCCGCAGCCTCCCGCCAACTGTGATGGCACCGCGAAGCCCGCGCCGCGGCACGCCCATTCCTTCGACTCCGAGCCGCTGCCGATGCCGCCGAACTACAACGAGGCCGACGTCTCCGACAAGCCGGCGGAGATCTCGAGCCGGCCGCCGCTCACCGCCGCCGACACGGCCACCATCACCCGCCACTACCGCTGCCGTCTGGAGTCCCTGCTCTCGGTCGACGAGGGCGTCAATTCGATCATGGACGCGCTGAAGGCGACGGGCGAGCTGTCCAACACCTACGTCGTGTTCACCTCCGACAACGGGTTCTTCCACGGCGAGCATCGAATCCCCGGCGGCAAGCTCCACATCTACGAGGAGTCGATCCGCGTCCCGCTCGCGATTCGCGGCCCGGGGATCCCGCACGGCGGCAAGGTCCGCGACCTGGCGATCAACGCGGACCTCGCACCGACGATCGTCGACGTGACCGGCGCCAGACCGCGGCTGACGATGGACGGTCGCTCGCTTGTGCCGCTGGCCAGGCACCCGACGGTCGAGCGGGGGCGCGAGCTCCTGATCGAGCAGCCGACCTTCGAAGCGATCCGGACCCAGCGCTACATCTACGCCGAGCACAACACCGGCGAGAAGGAGCTCTACGACCTGAAAAACGACCCCTTCGAGCTGCAGAGCCGCCACGACGACCCGGCGTACGCGGCGGTCAAGGCTCGGCTCGCCGCCCGCCTACACTCGCTCGAGGAGTGTCAGGGGGCGAGCTGCCGGACGCAGCCCGCCCTGCGACTCGCGCTGCGCCATCGGAGCGCCCATCGCCACGGCCACCGTTGCGCGCTGCGGCCCATCCGCGCCCTGGTGAAGGGCAGGAACGCCGGCGGCGTCGTCAAGGCGGAGTTCTACGTTCACGGAAAGCTCGTCGGCGTCGACACCAGGGCACCCTTCCGTCACCGTCTCCCGTTCCGGAAATTCGACCGTCACGGGAAGACGACGGTCCGCGTCCGGGCGTCGATGCTCGACGGCAGGCGCATGACGATCGACCGCCGAATTCGGGCCTGCCGCTGACGCACGCGGCCCACGCGCACGGCCGGCCTATCGGCCGGTCCACTTCGGCTTTCGCCTCTCGGCGAAGGCCCGGACGCCCTCCCGGAGGTCCTCGGAGGTGAAGCACGAGCGTCGCAGCTCGATCAGCTCGCGCTCCTCGTCGGGGTCCAGGGGGGGCGGCGACCCGACGGCCTCGATCGCGCGCTTGTTGCCGCGCATGGATAGCGGCGCGTTCGAAGCGATCTCGGCCGCCAGCTCGAGGGCGGTCTCGGCGAGCTTCTCGTCCGGCGCCGTGTCGTTCACCAGCCCGATCGCCATCGCCCGGGGCGCGCTCATGGTGCGACCGGTGAGGAAGAGCTCCTTGGTCCGCGCGTAGCCGACCACGTCGATGAACTTCCGCAGGCCGGTGTGGCCGTAGATCAGGCCGAGCTTCGCCGGTGGCATGCCTAGCTTGGCGCTCACGGCGCTGAGGCGCAGGTCGCAGCGAACCGCGAGCTCCAGCCCGCCGCCCAGGCAGTGGCCGTTGATCGCCGCGAGCACCGGATAGGGGTGCGCGCTGATCGCCTCCATCGCGGCGTGGAAGGGGTGCGCCACGAGCGCCTCCGCGTCCTCGGCGAAGGTCTCGTCGGCCAGCCCGGCGATGTCGTAGCCCGCCGAGAACGTCTCCCCGGCGCCGGTGATCATCACGCACCGGATCTCGATGCCGCGGTCGAGCCACGGCAGCGCCTCGGCGAGCGCATCGAGGATGTCGTGGTCGAGCGCGTTGCGCCGCTCCGGGTTGGAGATCGTGAGGCGGGCGACCGCCTCGACGGGGTAATCGAGGAGGAGCTTTCCGCCGGCGAGCGAAGCGGGCTCTCCGCTCCCCGGGCCCTCGCCTCCGGGGTCGGCCGGGCCCGCGGTCATTCGAGGACTATGAGGACGTCGCCCTCCTGCACCGACTGGCCCTCCTCGCAGCGGATCTCAACGACCGTGCCGGGGTCCTCGGCCTCGACCGGCATTTCCATCTTCATCGACTCGAGGATCACGACGGTGTCGCCCTCATCGATCGAGTCGCCGACGCCGACCTCGATCTTCCAGACGGTTCCGGTGATGTGGGCCTCGATGTCCATTCGCGGGTTGGCGCGGCAGAATAGCCGCCCGTGCCCCCGGAGCGCACAGGTGATCGGGCCGTGGTCGTCGCGGCGCGAAACGAGGCCGACCGGCTCCCGGCGACGCTCGCCGCCCTCGCCGACGGCTTCCCGGACGCCGAGGTGGTGGTCGCCGACGACGCCTCGACCGACCGCACCGCGGACGTGGCGCTGGCCCATGGCGCGAAGCTCGTCAACCGTCGCCGGGCACACGGCAAGGGGGCGAACGTGACCGCCGCCGTCGAGTCGTTGCTCGGGCGCAGGGCCGAGCCCGACCCGAGCACCTTCCTGCTCTGCGACGCCGACCTCGGCGCGTCCGCGGCGGCGCTCGAGCCGCTGGTCGCGGCGGTCGAGCGGGACGACTGCGACCTGGCCGTGGCGGGCTTTCGCCGCCGCGTGGGCGGCGGCTTCGGGATCGCGCTCGGGTTCGCCCGGTGGGCCATCGAGCGGCGCTGCGGCTATCGGGCGACGGCGGCGATCTCCGGTCAGCGCGCGATGCGCGCCGACGTCGTCCGGTCGTTGATCCCGTTCGCGGCCGGTTACGGGATGGAGACCGCGATGACGATCGACGCGGTTCGCGCCGGCTACACGATCCGCGAGATCGAGCTCGACCTCGAGCACCGCGCGACGGGACGCACCCCCGGCGGGTTCCTGCACCGCGCGCGCCAGCTTCGGGACATCGCCCGCGCCTGGTGGAGCCGCCGATGATCCTGGCGATCGACCAGGGGACGACTGGGACCACGTGCCTGGTCTTCGATCGCGACGGCCAGATCGCCGGGCGCGCCTATTCGGAGTTCGAGCAGCGCTTCCCGCGCCCGGGCTGGGTCGAGCACGACGCCAACGAGATCTGGGAGGTGACCCGGCGGGTTGCGGCGGAGGCGATCGGCGACGCGGGCGCCGAGGGCCGCGAGCTGGAGGCGATCGGGATCACCAACCAGCGCGAGACGGTGGTCGCCTGGGACCCGGCGACCGGAGAGCCGGTCCACAACGCGCTCGTGTGGCAGGACCGGCGGACGGCGGCTCGGTGCGCGGAGCTCAAGGAGGCCGGGCACGAGGCACTCGTCCGGGAGCGCACCGGGCTCGTTATCGACCCGTACTTCTCCGGAACGAAGATCGAATGGCTCCTTCGCACCGTCGAGTCGGCGCGGGGCGCGGCGTTCGGGACGATCGACTCGTGGCTCGTCTTCAAGCTCACCGGGCGCCACGCCACCGACTACTCGAACGCCTCCAGGACGATGCTCTTCGACATCAGGAGGCTGCGGTGGGACCCCGACCTGTGCGAGCTCCTCGGAGTGGACGCCGAAGCGCTCCCCGAACCGCTCCCGTCCGCGCACGTCTACGGGAGCACCGCCGAGTTCGGAGGCGACGTGCCGGTGGCGGGGATCGCCGGCGACCAGCAGGCGGCGCTCTTCGGGCAGGGGTGCCACCGCCCGGGGACCGCCAAGAACACCTATGGCACCGGCAGCTTCGTGCTCCTCAACACCGGCACGGAGGCCCCCGCGCCCGGGGACGGCCTACTGACCACCGTCGCCTGGGGGCTCGAAGGGGAGACCGCCTACGCGCTCGAGGCGGCGGTGTTCGTCACCGGCGCCGCCGTGCAGTGGCTCCGAGACGGGCTCGGGATCATCGCGGCCGCCGAGGAGAGCGAGTCGCTCGCCGCCTCGCTCGACGCGAACGACGGCGTCTACTTCGTTCCGGCGCTGACGGGCCTGGGATCGCCGCACTGGGACCCCTACGCGCGGGGGACCATCGTCGGGCTGACCCGCGGCTCGGGCCGCGCCCACCTCGCCCGCGCGGCGCTCGAGGCGATCGCCTACCAGACCGTCGACGCGGTCAGGGCGCAGGAGGCGGCCTCGGGCGAGTCGCTCGAGCTCCTCAAGGCCGACGGCGGCGCCGTCGCGAACCGGTGGCTGATGCAGTTCCAGGCCGACGTCCTCGGCGCGCCCGTGATCGTTCCCGAGATCGCCGAGACGACCGCGCTCGGCGCCGCCTACCTCGCCGGAATCGCCACCGCCGTCTGGGAGGTCGACGAGGTCGAGGCGATGTGGCGCGAGGCGGCACGCTACGAGCCGCAGATGGCTCCCGACCGGCGCGAGCGCCTCCTCGCGGACTGGAGACGCGCCGTCGAGCGCTCGCGGGAGTGGGCGCGCGAGGACCCTCCCGCCGAGCGGTGAGCGGCGTAACCGGCCGGCGCTGAGCGGGTAGTGGGAGACGAGGCGGCCGCCACCGCCCCGTTCGCCCATGGCCGACATCAAGCCCCAGGTCTACAAGGACCCTCGCCCGGCGGAGTACTTCGCGCGCTTTCACGAGCGCGCCCGGACGCGCGCGCCCGATTGGGTCTACGACCTGGTGCGAGTGCTGCTGACGCCGCCCACCCTGGCTCTCTATCGCGCCCGTGCGATCGGCGCCGAGCACGTGCCGCGGTCCGGGCCTGTCGTCCTCGCCCCGAACCATTTCAGCCAGTGGGACCACTTCTTCGCCGCCGTCTTCATTCACCGCAAGGTCCGGTTCATGGCCAAGTCGCAGCTCTTCTCGAACCGCGCGATCGAGTTCATCTTCAGGCACGGCGGGGTCTTCCCGGTCCGCCGGGGGTACCACGACGAGGAGGCGTTCGCCACCGCGTTCACGATCCTCGAGCGCGGCGGGTGCGTGCTGATGTACCCGGAGGGCGGCCGTTCGCGAACCGGCGGTCTCGGCGAGCCACGGCCAGGCGTCGGCAGAGTCGCGCTCGAGTCGGGGGTCCCGGTGGTCCCGGTCGCGATCCACGGCTCGCTCGGGGTCCGCAGGTGGCGCAAGCTGAGCTTTCCGAAGGTCACGATCCAGTACGGCGAGCCGATGCGGTTCG
>DATGAF010000056.1:0-19600 GCA_035313645.1 Solirubrobacterales bacterium | reverse complement strand
GGCGCCTGAACCCGGCGGCAGCGGAGTCGAAGACGAGCATGCCGCCGGAGTTGTGGTCGCGGGTCTGGCGGGTGGGCCTGCCGCCGCGCCGGCGCCTGTACCCGGCGGCAGCGAAGTCGAAGACGAGCATGCCGCCGGAGTTGCGATGACGCACCGGATCCCGCCGGGAACGAGGGATGTCCTGTCGGACGAGATGCGCGAGCTGCGCCGCCTCCGGGGCGCCCTGGCCGAGGTCTTCGAGGGCCACGGCTACGGCGAGGTCGCGACCCCGACGATCGAGTACCACGACGTGCTCGCGCGCGGCGACGAGCGGGGAGCCCCCGCCGCCTACCGGTTCTTCGACGAGAGGGGCGAGCTTCTCGCGATGCGCACCGACATGACGATCCCGATCGCGCGGCTGGTAGCGACGCGCTTCGCGGACGAGGCGCCGCCGTTTCGGTTCTCCTACGTTGCGAACGCGTTCCGGGCGATCCGGCCCCAGCGCGGCCAGATGCGCGAGTTCACCCAGGCCGGCGTCGAGCTGATCGGCGCCGAGGCGCCGGACGGCACCGCCGAGGTGATCGCGGTCCTGAGCGCGGCGCTCGACTCGATCGGGCTGTCGCGGGCCGTGATCGGGCTCGGCGACGCCGACCTCTACCGCCAGCTCCTCGACGAGCTGGGGGTGGTCGCCCAACGCCGGGCGCGGCTCCTCGAGCTCCTCGCGGCCCACGACCTCGTCGGATTGGAGGCAGAGGTCGACGACCTCGCGGTCGGCCCTGACGAGCGCGACATGCTGCTCCGGCTCCCCAACCTGCGTGGCGGCCGCGAGGTCCTCGATCAGGCCCGGGAGCTGGGCGGCCGGGCGGTGGCGCGAGCCACGCAGCGGCTGTCGGACACCTACGACGCGCTCTCGGCGCGGGGCGTCGCCGAGCGGGTGAGCCTGGACCTCGGCCTGCTTCGCGACCTGGGCTACTACACGGGCGCGATCGTCGAGGTATACGACCCCGCGCTCGGCCATGTGCTCGGGGGAGGCGGGCGCTACGACGAGCTCATGGGCCGGTTCGGGCGATCGCTTCCGGCCGCCGGGTTCGCCCTCTACCTCGAGCGGGTCCACGTCGCCCAGGCCGAGGAGGAGCGCGCCGTCGCCCGACGCGGGGCCTCCGAGGGGAGGGCCGGCGCGTGAGGCTCTCGGGGATCTCCGGCCCCACGCGAGCTCGCGGCGAGGGGTCGCTCAAGCTCGCGGTGCCACGGGGCGCCCTCTTCCCGGGCGCCCTCAGCCTGCTCGACCGGATCGGGGTCGACACCGGGCCCCTGCGGGGAGAGTCGCGCTCGCTCGTCTTCGAGGGCGACGGCATGGTCCTCGTGACGATGCGGCCCTCCGACGTCCCCACCTACGTCGAGGCCGGGGCCGCCCACCTGGGGATCACCGGCAAGGACGTGCTCCTGGAGCAGCGCGACCGCGCGGTGTACGAGCTCCTCGACCTGCGCTTCGGCGCGTGTCGCATGGTGCTTGCCGGGCTCCGGGGCGACCCCAGCCTCGGCGAGTCCGAGCGGCGCCTCGGCGCGATGCGGATCGCCACCAAGTACCCGCGCACCGCCGAGCGCTACTTTCAGGACACAGGGCGGCAGGCCGAGGTGATCGAGGTCAAGGGCTCCGTGGAGCTGGCGCCCCTGGTGGGGCTCGCCGACGGGATCGTCGATCTGGTCGACACCGGGCGCACGCTCGCCGAGAACGATCTCGAGATCCGCGAGGAGATCGCCCGCTGCACGGCTCGGCTGGTGGCGAACCGGGTCGCCCACAAGCTGCGAGCCGCGGAGGTGGATGAGCTCGCGGCGCGAATGCGCAGGGCGACGGATAGATGAGGATCGAGCGGATCGACTGGAACGGGTCCGCTGCGCCGGCGCTGGCGGCGCGGCTTCGGCGCCTCGCGCCGCCGCTCGAGGAGTTGACCTCGGACGTCGAGCGGATCGTCGGCGGGGTCGAAGAGCGTGGGGACGCCGCGTTGCGGGAGATCTCCGAGGCTCTGGGCGAGCAGCTGCCCGAGTCGCTGCGGGTGGACCCCGAGGCGATCGCGGCGGCGCCCGGCCTGCTCGAGCCGGAAGTGCGGGATGCCCTGCGACTCGCGGCCCGAAACATCGAGGCCGTGGCGCGGGCCGAGCTCGAGGGACGTACGCGGCCGGCGACGGTGGAGCTTCCGGAGGGCCAGGCGATCGAGGTGCGCGACGAGCCGGTTGCCGCCGCCGGCGTCTACGCTCCCGGTGGCAGGGCCGCCTATCCCTCTTCGGCGCTCATGTGCTGCGTTCCGGCCAGGGTCGCGGGGGTGGCGCGGATCGCGGTGGCGAGCCCGCCCGGGGCCGCCGGACGGCCGAACGCCGCGATCCTCGCGGCGTGCGCGGTCGCCGAGGTGGACGAGGTCTACGCGATGGGCGGCGCGCAGGCGATCGCCGCCCTCGCCTACGGAACCGAGACGATCGACCGGGTCGACGTCATCGCCGGGCCCGGCAACCGCTACGTCGCGGAGGCGAAGCGGCTGGTCTCGAGCTCCGTCGGCGTCGATGGCATCGCCGGCCCAAGCGAGCTGATGGTGGTCGCCGACGGTTCCGCGAACCCCGGCTGGATCGCGCTCGACCTCTGCGCCCAGGGGGAGCACGGCGACGACACTCCCCTGATCGTCGCCTCCCCGGACTCGGCGCTGCTCGCCCGGATTGGCAAGCTGGTGGCGGAGCTCGCGGCCGAGCGCCCGAGCGTCGCCGATGCGCCGCTCGCGCTCGTCTCGACCACCGGGCTCGAGCGCGCCCTGACGCTGGCCGACGAGGTCGCGCCCGAGCACCTGGAGCTCGCCTTCGAGGGCGCCGACGAGACCGCCGCCCGCGCCCGCGTCGCGGGTTGCGTCTTCGTCGGGCCGGGAGGCGCCACCGCGTTCGGCGACTACGCGGCGGGGTCCAATCACGTTCTTCCCACCGGCGGCGCGGCGCGGTTCGGAGGCCCGCTGGGACCCGGCGCCTTCCGGCGGCGCACGTCGGTCGTCACCATTCCGAGGGCCGCGGCCGCCGCGCTCGCGCCGTCCGTCGGCGCGCTCGCCCGCGCCGAGGGCTTCCCGGTGCACGCCGAGTCGGCGGAGGCGCGGGGTCGCGCCTGATCCGCGACGCGGCGCTTTTGCAGGTACTTTGAGGCCCATGGCGAGGACCAGCGAGATCACGAGGAAGACCGCGGAGACGGAGGTCGAGGTCGGCCTCGACCTCGACGGCGGCGATGTGTCGATCCAGACCGGGGTCGGCTTCTTCGACCACATGCTCGAGCTCCTCGGCCGCCACGCCGGGCTCGGGCTGCGCGTCGCGGCCAAGGGCGACCTCGAGACCGGGAGTCATCACACGGTCGAGGACGTGGGGATCGCGCTCGGACAGGCGATCGATCGCGCGCTGGGCGACCGCGCCGGGATCCGTCGCTACGGGTCGGTCGCGGTGCCGATGGACGAGGCCCTGGGAGTCTGTGCGGTCGACCTCTCGGGGCGGGCGTTCTGCCTCTTCGGGTCGGACCTGCCGCCGGTGTCGATCGCCGGCTTCGAAACAGAGCTCACCGGGGAGTTCTTTCGCGCCGTCGCGACCAACGCGAGTCTGACCGTCCACCTGGGCACGCGCTACGGGTCGAACGCCCACCACATGGTCGAGGCCTGCTTCAAGGCGTTCGCCCGGGCGCTGCGGGAGGCCGTCTCGATCGATCCGGGCGAGCGAGGGGTCCCGTCGACGAAGGGAAGCCTGCGCGGCTAGTCGCCCGCCGGCGATCGGTGCCCGGTCATGACCACGATCGCGATCCTGGACTACGGGATGGGCAACCTGCGCTCCGTCGAGAAGGCCTTCGGACGCGTCGGCGCCGAGGCCTCGATCACGAGCGAGGCCGGACCTGCCCGTGAGGCGGACGGCGTGGTCCTCCCGGGGGTGGGAGCGTTCCCGAAGGCGGCTCGCCGGGTCCGAGAGCTCGAGCTCGACGCGCTGATCGCGGAGCGCATCGACGCGGGGCGCCCCGTGCTCGGCATCTGCCTCGGCCTCCAGCTCCTCTTCGAGCGCTCCGAGGAGCTCGGCGGCGGCAACGGACTGGGGCTCCTGCCCGGGGAGGTCGCGGCGCTTCGGGCGCCCGGCCTCAAGGTCCCGCATATCGGCTGGGAGCCGGTTCGCTGGGAGAGGCCCTCGGACCTCGTCGACGGCCTGGCGAGCGAGACGCCGTTCTACTTCGTGCACTCGTTCGCGGTTCGCCCCCGCGATCCCGAAAGCGTCCTGGGGACCGCCGAATGGGGCGAGCGCTTCGCCTGCGCGGTCGCCCGCCCGCCGATCTACGGGGTCCAGTTCCACCCCGAGAAGTCGAGCGCCGCCGGCCTCCAGCTGCTCAAGAACTTCACTGCGATCGCCGGTGTTGGCGACGAAGTCGCGGTGCAGGCGAATGCGCCTGCCGCCACGAGCGCGC
This sequence comes from Solirubrobacterales bacterium, assembly GCA_035313645.1. Classification (GTDB taxonomy): domain Bacteria; phylum Actinomycetota; class Thermoleophilia; order Solirubrobacterales; family 70-9; genus AC-56. Next base: position 15,162 of record DATGAF010000056.1, on the reverse strand, counting down.
CCGAGCCCGCCGACACCGGAGGCGAAGCCGAGGATGGCGGCGGAGTTGGGCGATGATCCTCTATCCGGCGATCGACATCCGCGGCGGCCGCGCGGTTCGACTCGAGCGGGGCGACTATGCCCGCGAGACCGTGTACGACTCCGATCCGGCCGACGCGGCGCGCCGCTGGGTCGGTCAGGGGGCGCGGTGGCTTCACGTCGTCGACCTGGACGGCGCCCGCTCCGGCGTGCCCGAGAACCTGGGTCAGGTCGAGCGAATCGTCGCGACCGCGGGGGTGGAGATACAGCTGGGAGGGGGGCTGCGCGACGCCGAGGCTGTCGACGCGGCGCTGTCGGCGGGTGCGGGACGGGTGGTCCTCGGAACGGCCGCGCTCGCCGAGCCGGGCCTGGTGGCGGCGCTCGCCGCCGAGCACGGCGAGCGGGTGCTGGTGGGCGTCGACGCGCGCTCGGGTCAGGTCGCCGTCGAGGGCTGGGAGCGCGAGACGCGCGCGACGCCCGTCGAGCTGGTCGCCGAGCTCACAGAAAGGGGTGTCCGCGGCTTCGTCTACACGCCCGTGGAGGTCGACGGGACGATGCGGGGGCCGGGCCTCGAGGGGCTCGGGAGCGTCGCCGCGGCCACGGCGGCTGCCGGGGCGCGGCTGATCTACTCCGGCGGCGTCGGCTCGCTCGACGACCTGCGGGCGATCCGCGCCCTCGGGCTCGACGGCCTCGACGGCGCGATCGTGGGCCGCGCGCTCTATGAAGGGCGGTTCACGGTTGCCGAGGGTCAAGCGGCGCTGGACGGGTAGTCGGCTCGTGTGGCCGGCACGATCTCCAAGCTCGTCACCCGCGGGCGGGCGATCCCGTGGCTGGCCCTCTATCAGAGCGCGAAGTTCGTCTACGGGCACGGCAAGCGCGCCTGGACCAACCTCACGCAGGGGGACCGCCAACGCCTCGGTGCCCTGCTCAGGAAGTCCAAGGGAAGGGCTGCGAACCTCACCCAGCGCGAGCGGGACGAGCTCTTCTCGCTGGTCAAGAAGGCCGCGACGGGCGACGGCTGACCGCCGCCGAGGTGCACCCGGCGGCCGCTACCCTCGCCGGGTGGCGCTGAAGCGGGTCATACCCTGCCTCGACGTAGACGAGGGCAGGGTCGTCAAGGGCACGAACTTCGTCGGGCTCCGCGACGCCGGCGACCCGGTCGAGCTGGCCGCCCGCTACGACGGCGAGGGAGCCGACGAGGTCGTGTTCCTAGACATCACGGCGTCGCACGAGGGCCGCGACACGATCATCGAGTTGGCACGGCGCGCGGCCGATAACGTCTTCATCCCGTTCACGATCGGAGGCGGGATCCGCTCCACGAGGGATGCCCAGGCGGTGCTCGACGCAGGCGCCGACAAGGTCTCGGTGAACTCGGCGGCGCTCGCTCGGCCGGAGCTGATCGGTGAGCTTGCCCAGACCTTCGGGTCGCAGTGCGTCGTCGTCGCGATCGACGCGAAGCGGCGCGACGGGTCCTGGGACATCTACGTGAACGGAGGGCGGCGCGTGGTCGAGGGACGAGAGGCGGTGAGCTGGGCCGATGAGGCGACCGAGCGCGGAGCGGGCGAGGTGCTCCTGACCAGCATGGACCGCGACGGCACCACGCGCGGCTACGACCTCGAGCTGACCCGCGCGGTCGCCGATGCGGTGGCGGTGCCGGTGATCGCGTCCGGAGGGGCGGGCGAGCTCCGCCACCTCTCCGAGGGGATCGTGGAAGGGGGAGCCGACGCGGTGCTCTGCGCCTCGATCTTCCACTACGGCGCGCACACGGTCCGCGAGGCGAAGGAGCACCTCCGCGCCGCCGGCATCCCGGTCCGCCTCGGCTGATGGACGCCCCGCCGCCGGCCTTCCACGGCATCCTCGAGACGGTCCTCTACTACGACACGTCCGAGCGCGAGCGGGTCGATCGCTTCTACTCGGGCGTCCTCGGCCTGAAGCGGCTCTTCCGCTGGGACGACGGCTTCGCCTTTCGCATCGGGCCGGGAGTGCTCCTCGCGTTCGACCGCGAGCTGATCACCGATCGCGACGAGCCGCAGGCCCGTCATGGGGCGAGCGGCCCGATCCACGCCTGCCTGCTTGCGCCCGGAGGTGGATACGAGAGCTGGAAGGCCGCCCTGGAGGACGAGGGCGTCGAGATCGACCACGAGGTCGACTGGCCCGGCGGATCGCGCTCGTTCTACTTCCACGACCCGGCGGGCAACCTGCTGGAGATCGCCGACCGCGACCTCTGGCCGCGCTAGCGACCTATCCCTTGCGTTTGTGCTTCTTGGCGCCCTTGTGGGCGTGGCCGGCCCCGCCCTTGTGGGCGTGGGCGTGGCCGCCGTTTGCCCCGTGGGCGCCCTTGCCCTTGCCGTGGTGGCCCGGCGGCTTCGGCTTGAAGGCGCGGATCGTCGACGTCCCGGTCAGGTAGAGCTTCTTCCGGTCCGAGATCACCGGGTTGTACTCGCCCTGGTCGTTCTCCCACACCTTCTTGCCCCGCTTCACGTTGTAGGCGAAGGTCCCGATGTTCGGGCCGATCACCGAGGCGTAGACCGTCTCACCCACGACGCTCGAGGACCCGAGCACCACCCCGCCGACCGGGTGCTCCCAGCGCACCGCCCCGGTGCGCGCGTCGAGCGCGTAGAAGTGCTTGTCCTGGGAGCCCACGTAGACGGTGGGCGGCGAGTGGGGCGTCTCGGCCACGGCGGGGGAGGGATAGACCTCCGCGCCGGTCGAGTGGCTCCAGGCGAGCTCACCGGTCTTCTCCACGAAGCTGTAGACGCGCCCGTCCAGGCCGCCCAGATATACGCGACCCCAGGCGACCGCCGGCGTCGAGTAGACGCCCCCTCCGCGCAGGAAGCCGCCGCCCTGGGTGTGAGCGGTCCACTTCACCTTCCCGTTCGAGGCGTCGATCGCCCACACCTCGCCGGCGTAGTTGTCGGCGAACACGGTGCCGTGGTCGTAGGCGAGCGCCCCCTTCACCGCGCCTCCGGTGTGCACAGTCCACTTCGTGTGCCCCTTGTTGGCGCTGAGCGCGAAGATGTCGCCCGACTCGCAGCCGAAGATCACCTTGTGGGCGTGGACGAGCGGCGAGGACTCGCTGCGCCCTGGAAGCGGGTGGCGCCACAGCACCTTGCCCTTCTTGTTCGCGTCGAGGGCCACGGCCTGCTGCGGCTCGAGGTTCACGGTGTAGAGGCGCCCGTGCGAGTAGGCGGGAGATGACGCGTTCAGCGAGCCGATCTTGCGCTTCCACTCGATGCGCCCCTTGTGGGCGTCGAGGGCGTAGAACATCGCGTCCTTGTCCATGAAGTAGATCGTCCCCTTGACGACGATCGGCTGGAACTCGAGGAGCTTTCCGGCCTGGAAGCTCCACAGCGAGGAGCGAAACGGGGGGTCGAGGTGCTTCGACGGCAGGTACCTGGTGCGCTCGGCGTTGTAGCCGTAGAGCGGCCAGTCGACGGTCTTCACGGTCTTCTGCTGGTGCTCGTGGAAGGCCGCGCTCGGGTTGGAGACGTCGGCGGGGCGCCTGAGGGCGAGGTAGGCGCCGATCGCGGCGCCGGCCACGACGACGACGAACCCCCCGACCACGAGCGCGCGCCGGCGCACGCTCCACGAGCGCCAGATGTTGAGGATGCGAGCCATCCGCGAAGCTCGTCATGGTAGGGAACGCCTCAGAAGGGGCCATAAAGACGCCCGCATGCCGCCCGCGCCCAAGATCGAGGTCGAGAGGCTCGGCGAGCGCCTCGCCGCGCTTCCGGGCCTCGACCGCGTGCGCGGGGCGGCCACCGGGCTCCCCGCCTACCTGGTCGGCGGCGCGGTGCGGGACCTCCTGCTCGGGCGCCCGCGCGCCGACATCGACGTCGCGGTCGAGGGTGACCCGGCCGAGCTCTCGCGGCGGCTGGGCGGCGAGGTGCGAAGCCACGACCGATTCGCCACCGCGGCGGTTCGAGTCGACGGGCTCGAGGTGGACCTGGCGAGGACCCGAAGCGAGACGTACCCCAGGCCCGGCGCGCTGCCCGAGGTCCGGCCCGCGTCGCTCGAGGAGGACCTCGCCCGGCGCGACTTCACCGTCAACGCCCTCGCTTTGCCGCTCGCGGGAGAGCCGGTCTTGATCGATCCCCATCGCGGCTTGGACGACCTCCGAGCCGGCGAGCTGAGGGTGCTTCACGCGGGCTCGTTCGCCGACGACCCCACCCGCGCGCTGCGGGCGGCGCGGTACGCCGCGCGCTACGGCTTCCGGGTCGAGCCCGAGAACGAGCGCCTGCTGCGTGCCGCAGACCTCTCGACGGTCTCGCGCGATCGCGTCGAGGCGGAGCTTCGAAAGCTCGCCGCGGAACCCGAAGCGAGAGCGGGGTTCGAGCTCCTCGCCGGATGGGGGATCCTCGAGCTCGATCCGACGGCTGGCGAGTTGATCGACCTCGTCCGCGCCGTGGCCGTCTCGGAGCCGTGGCCGAGCGTCGTCGCTCCCGACGAGGCGGTGCTCGCGGCCGCGCTGGGACGGGGCGTCGCCGAGGCAGGGGAGCTCGCGGCCGCCGATCCGAAGAGCCCCTCGGAGGCGGTCGCCGCGGCCGCCGGCCGGGACGGAGCGGTCCTCGCGCTCGCCAGAGCGCTCGGCGGCGAGTGGCTCGACCGATACCTGGTCGAGTGGCGCGACCTGCGCCTCGAGATCGACGGAGAGGACCTCCTGGCCGCCGGCATCCCCGAGGGCCCGGCGATCGGCAGGGGCCTCGGAGCGGCGCTTCGGGCCAAGCTCGACGGTGAGATCTCGGGCCGCGATGCCGAGCTCCGCGTCGCGTTGGAGGCGGCGCGGGACAATCACGGCGAATAGGGTCGCTCCAGCTTGCGACGTTCGCTACTTTCGCCTCTATGACCGATCCGTTCGGGGACGAGCACGGCTACCTCACGGAGCTTCCGGAGGATCTCCGGTTGCGCCGTGCGGCAACCGCCCGCCGCCGCCGCTGGCGGCGCCGGCTCGCGGTGGGGGCCTTCCTTCTGGCCGTGGGGGCGGTCGTGGCGCTGGCGGTCACCAGCCTGGGAGGAGGCGGCGGGTCCAAGCAGGGCGCGGAGGCCAATCGCTCGGCGGGCGGCGCCTCGGCGGCGGGGCAGACCACCACGAGCTTTCCGGCCGACTGGCGGCCCAGCACGGCGCCGGTGCCGATCCTCGAGTACCACGCGATCCAGCCGCCGGTCGCGGGGAGCGCGTACCCGGAGCTGTTCGTGACCCAGGCCGACTTCCAGCATCAGATGCAGTGGCTGAAGGACAACGGGTATGAGGCGGTGACCCTGAACCAGGTCGAGGACAGCTGGTACGAGCACGGCGAGCTGCCGCCGAAGCCGGTCGTGGTCAGCCTCGACGACGGCTACCTGAGTCAGTACGTCGCCGCCTTCCCCGAGCTGCAGCACCTGGGGTGGAAGGGGGTCCTGAACCTGAAGGCGTCCGGCTCCGATCTGCCCGACGCGGACGCGAAGAAGATGATCGCTGCCGGCTGGGAGCTCGCATCGCACACGATCACTCACCCGGACCTGACCACCCTCGACGCGGCCTCGCTCCAGCGGGAGCTCGTGGGATCGCGCCAGATCCTGCGAAAGCGCTTCGGCGTCCCGGTCGACAACTTCTGCTACCCCTCGGGCCGCTACGACGACACCGTGATCGCCGCGGTCCAAAAGGCGGGCTATCGCGGCGCCGAGAGCGAGGTGTTCGGGCTCGCGAGCGCGGCCCACCCGTACATCCTCAACCGGATCGAGGTCGAGAACAGCGACGGTCTCAGCGGCTTCGTACAGAAGCTGAAGGCCGCGCAGACCGGGTCCGCGACCTTCGCGCCGAGCCCGGGTGGGTGAGGACCGAGGGTGCGATGGCGCGAGGACGGCGAGGTTCGGTGGCTGGAGGCGGAGCTGCCGGGGGCGCACGCCGCGTTCATCGCGCGCACGGGCGGGGTCAGCGAGCCCCCGTACGAGAGCCTCAACCTCGCGATCCTCACCGGTGACGAGATCGGCCGGGTGCGGGGGAATCGCCACCGGCTGGCGGCGGCCCTGGGCCTCGACCCTAATGGCGTCCTGATCGGTCGCCAGGTCCACGGCGCCGAGATCGTGCGCAGGGAGACGGCCCCCGAGCCGAACGCGTACGCCGAGCCCGGGCCGCGCCTCGACGGGGTCGACGGGCAGGTCACCGGCGAGCGGGGGCTGGCGCCGCTCGTGTTCGTCGCCGACTGCCTGCCGGTCGCGCTGGCTGGGCCCGGGGGCGTGGCGATGATCCACTGCGGGTGGCGCGGGCTCGCGGGCGGCATCGTCGAGCGGGGGGCCGGCGAGGTGGGGGCGACCGCGGCGGCCGTGGGACCCGGGATCGGCCCGTGCTGCTACGAGGTCGGGGAGGAGGTGCTCCAGGCGTTCGAGGGGCTCGGCGACGGGATCGCGGCCGGGAGGATGCTCGACCTGCGCGAGGTCGCGCGGCGCCTCCTCGCCCGGGCCGGCATCGAGCACGTCGAGATCTCGGAGCTGTGCGTGAGCTGCGAGGCCGACCTCTTCTTCTCTCACCGCCGCGACGGCGAGCGGACCGGGCGCCAGGCGGGATTGGCGTGGCGGGCCTGATCCACGGCCTCGAGGCCGAGAGGATCCGCAGGAACCTCGAGCGGGTTCGCGAGCGGGCGGGTCCCGACGTCGAGCTCCTCGCCGCGACCAAGTACGTCCCGACCGAGGAGCTCGGGGCGCTGGCGGAGGCCGGCGTCGAGCTGGTCGGGGAGAACCGGCTCCAGGACCTCGAGGAAAAGCAGGCGCGCTTCGGCGACGCTTTCACGTGGGACTTCATCGGCAACGTCCAAAGCCGCAAGGTGAAGCGGCTCGTCCCCCGTGTGCGGCTGATCCACTCGGTTGCGACCGAGTCGGCTCTCGACCAGCTCGAGCGTCACGCGGAGCCCGAGACCGAGGTCCTGGTCGAGGTGAACGTCGCCGGGGACGAGCGGAAGGGTGGGGTGGACCCCGACCGCCTGGGCGAGTTCATCGATCGCAGCCCCGTCCGGGTGGTCGGGCTGATGACCATGCCCCCGTTCAGCACCGATCCCGAGGCGTCGCGCCCCTTCTTCGCGCGGCTTGCCGAGCTGGCCGCCGAGCACGGGCTCGACCGACTGTCGATGGGCACGAGCCAGGACTGGGAGGTCGCGGTCGAGGAGGGGGCGACCATCGTCCGTCTGGGGACCGTGCTGTACGCCTGAGGGCGACCGATGCGGAGTGGCCTGCAACTCGCAATAATTAGCGCAGGATTAGCCGTTCGTGACGCGAACGTTGGTGAGCGATGGCCTTTCGGGACACATGGCACCGCGCGCTCGTCTATTTCGGGCTCGCCGAGGACCCTGAGTATCAGGAGCCCGGCGTCTACGACCCCGACACGGGCACGCAGGGCGAGCTCTACGACTCCCCCGCGCCGCGGTCGGCGACGGTGAGCCCGCTTCGCAGGCGCGCGAGGGACGAGATCGACGACATCTTCGCCGACGAGGAGCCGGTCGCCGGGCGGACCCGCGCGCTGCGCCCGGTCGGCGGCAACGGGGGAGCCGATGTCCGCGTCCACCTGGTGACGCCCTACAGTTTCAACGACGCTCAGGAGGTCGCCGATCGCTTCAAGCAGGAGGTGCCGGTGATCCTCAACCTCCAGACCACGGACTCGGAGCTGGCCAAGCGGTTGATCGACTTCACCTCCGGCCTCACCTACGCGCTCGGGGGCGGGATGCAGAAGATCGCCGACAAGACCTTCCTGCTGACCCCGCGAAACGTCGAGGTCTCCGCGGAGGAGAAGGCCCGGCTCGTCGAGAAGGGCTTCTTCAACCAGAGCTAGGGGCCCCGCCGACCCGGCGGGGGCACCGCGCCCGCGCCAGCCCATACCCTTGTTCGTCGTGAGGGTCGGTTTCGCAGGCGCAGGAAACATGGCCGCGGCGATCGCGCGGGGTTGGGCGGCGGGCGACGGGGGGCCGGAGGAGATGGCGTTCTGCGACGTCGACCGCTCCCGCGCCCAGGCGCTCGCGACCGAGGTCGGCGGGGAGACCCGGAAAGGGCTCCGCGAGCTGGCGAGCGACTGCGACGCCGTCGTGCTCGCGGTCAAGCCGACGGCGCTCGACGAGGTCGCGGCGGAGCTCGACGGCCTCTCCGGGGCGTTGATCTCGGTTCTGGCGGCGACCCCGCTCTCGCGGCTTCGAAGGTCGTTCCCCGGCGCCCCGGTGCTCCGGGTGATGCCCAACCAGCCGGTGCAGGTCCGGCGTGGCGTGGTCTGCTACGCGCCGCCGGTCGAGATGCCCGCCGAGCTCGAGTCGAGGCTGCTCGAGATGCTCGGCGTCCTCGGCACCCTGGTCCCGGTCGAGGAGGAGCACATCGACGCGGCGATGGCGATCATGTCCTGCACCCCGGCCTACTTCGCGGCGATCGCCAGGGCCCTCGCGCAGGCCGGCGAGCGCGAGGGCCTCGACGGGGGAAGGGCGACGGAGCTGGTCGCGGAGACGATGGGGGGAACCGCGGAGCTCCTTCGGGTCCGAGACCCGGAGGCGATCGAGAGCGCGGTGGCGCCCCCGGGTGGCGCGACCGAGGCGGGGCTCGAGGAGCTCGAGCGCGGGGGCGTCGGCGCCGCTCTGGCCGCCGCCGTTCGCGCCTCGCTGGAGCGATTCCGATGATCCTGCCGCTGGCGGAGACCCGCAACACCGTGGCGGACTACGTCGAGGCCCTGTTCATCGTCTACTTCATCCTGATCTTCATCCGCATCCTCCTCACCTGGGTCCCACGGCTGCCGTACAACCGCTACCTGCGTGCCACCGTCAGCTTCATCGAGGAGGTCACCGACCCCTACCTAAACGTCTTTCGCCGCTTCATCCCGCCCGTCGGCGGCGGCGGCTTCGCGCTCGACCTCAGCCCGATGCTCGCGATGGTGCTGCTCTACTTCGTGGGGCTGATCGTCGTCGGCGCGATCCGCGGGTGAGGACGCCCCGGCTGAGCCAGTCGATGACCGGCTGGCGCCGCGCGCTCGCGGTCTGCGGCGGGGTGGTCCTGATCGATCAGGTCACCAAGGCGATCGTGGTCGCGACGATCCCGGTCGACGAGCACCGAGACCTGGCGCTCGGGTTCAGCTTCACGAACAGCGCGAACACCGGACTCGCCTTCGGGATCGGCGGAGGTCACGGCGTCGTCCTCGCGGTCACGATCGCCGCGCTCGCCCTCGTCCTCCTGTGGTTCGCGCTCGATCCCGCGAGGCCGGGGCTGTGGCTGGCGGTGGGCTTGCTCGCGGGCGGGGCGCTCGGCAACCTGGCGGACCGGGTCCGCGCCGACGCGGTGACCGACTTCATCGATCCGCCGTTCTGGCCGGCGTTCAACCTCGCGGACGTGGCGATCACGCTCGGCGCCGTGTGGCTCCTCCTCGCCTCGCTCGGGGCCGAGTCGCACGGCGGCGCCGAGCGCTGGCGCGCGTGAGGCCCGCCCCGCGGATCGTCCACGCCGACGAGTGGCTGGCCGTGATCCAGAAGCCGGCCGGCCTGGTCGTGCACGCCGCCCCGGGGCACCGCGGCCCGACGCTCGTCGACGTGCTTGGAGAGCTCCTCGGGGGCGGCGGCGACCCGGAGCGCCCGGGGATCGTCCACCGGCTCGACAAGGACACCTCGGGGCTGATGATCGTCGCCAGGGGGGACGAGGCGCACCGCCGCCTCGCGGCCCAGATCAAGCGGCGCGAGGTGGAGCGCGGCTACCTGGCGCTGGTCGAGGGCCAGCCGCGCTCGCGCACCGGGACGATCGACGCCCCCCTCGGGCGCGACTTCCGGCGCCCCGCGCGGCGGGCGGTGGGCGGTCGCGCTCCCCGAGAGGCGCGCACCCATTTCCGGGTGATCGAGCGCCTGCCCGGGGACGCCCTCGTCGAGGCGCGGCTGGAGACCGGCCGCACGCACCAGGTCCGCGCCCACTTCGCGGCGATCGGCCATCCCCTGGCGGGTGATCCACGCTATGGCCACGCCGGCCGCCACGGCCTCGCCCGCCAGTTCCTGCACAGCGCCAGGCTCGGCTTCACTCACCCGTTCACCGGCGCGAGGCTGAGCTTCGAGTCCGAGCTGCCGGCGGACCTCGCGGCGGCGCTCGAACGGGCGCGCGCGGGGGTGGACACGGCACGAGATCGGCTCTAGGCTGGACGCGTACTCGTTCTGGGAGGAGAGCATGCTCGACAGGGCCCGCATCCGTCCGGCCCACCGCGTCCGCCATCAACTGCCGATCATCGCGGGGGTCCTCGCGGCGACATGCGCACTTCCGGGTTTCGCGCCCGCCGCCTTCCCCGGGCGCAACGGGAAAATCGCATTCGTCCACGGAAGAAAGAACGCCGTCTACACGATGCGCCCGAACGGGTCGCACGAGCGGCTTCTGGTCAGGGGTGCCAGGGAGCCGGCGTTCTCGTCGGACGGCCGGAGGATTCTGTTCTCCACGACATTCGTCAATCCGAACCTCCGTTCGGGCATCTACACCGTTCGGTCCAACGGCACGCACCTGCACCGAATTCGCCACACGTCCGGGGCTACCGCTGCCGGATTTGCACCGAGCGGTAAAGAGATCGCCTTCGTCGGTTCGAGCAGCACCGGCTTCAGCCTGTACACCATTCGGATCGACGGCTCGCACAAGCGGGGGGTCACCGACGTCGGCATCGTCGGCAGGCCCGTCTTCTCACCCGATGGAAAGTGGATCACCTTCTCGGAGGGTGGTTCCGGCCCGTGCAACATCGCTCTCGTCAGGCCGAACGGAACCGACGAGCGGCTCCTGACGGACAACTCCGGAACGGGCATATGTGACAACGGACCCGACTTCTCGCCGAGCGGCCGGAAGATCGTCTTCAACCGGGAAACCGGATTCACCCACGAGGCGATCTACACGATCAACATGAACGGCACTGGCGTCGCTCCGCTCTACCAGACCACCGACACCGTGCTCGAAGACCCGGTGTTCTCGCCGACCGGGGGCCGGATCGCGTTCTCCCGGCGCCCCTTCGACGCGAAGTTCAAGCAGATCTACAGGATCAACTCCGACGGCGCTCACCTGAAGAAGCTCTCACACAGCAACTCCCAGCACACGCAGCCGAGCTGGGGCGTGCGTCGGTAGGGTTAGTCACCGCGTCGGCCCGGCCGGTTCGGGGCGCTTTATGGACCGCATGCGTCTGTAAGGCGCCACCGCCCCGCGGAGGCGGGCACCGCGATGGCCGGGGCGGACAACCAGGCGTTTTGGGGCGTAGCCTGCACGACCTAGTGGGCAAGTCGCAGGGGAAGCGGGACCCCGCCGAGGCGGGCGGGTCCGTGATCGGTCCGGTGATCGAGCGCCTGAAGGCGATCGGGGACCGGCTGCCCGAGGACGACGGGGTCGCCCGGTTCAACGACCTCTACCTGGCGATGACCCGCGAGGTCGAGGCGGAGGTGGGACGGCAGGGCTTCGAGGATCCGCGCTTCCTCTCCCACCTCGACCTCGTCTTCGCCGGTCGCTACTTCGCCGCGGTGGATGCGGCGGACGGCGGCGACCCGATTCCCGGCGCCTGGGCGCCGCTGTTCGAGGCTCGGGCGCGGCCGCGGATTGCCCCGATCCAGTTCGCGCTCGCTGGAACCGACGCCCACATCAACTACGACCTGTGCGTCGCCCTTGTCCAGACGTGCACGGATCTCGACGTCCCGCCGCAGGACGACTCGCCGCAGCATCGCGACTACCTGAAGGTGAATGCGATCCTGGCGAAGGTCGAGGCGGACGTGAAGAAGCGCTTCGATACCGGGTTGGTCGGGGTGGCCGACGAGGCGCTGGGCCGCCTCGACGACGTGCTCGCGATGTGGAGCATCGATCGCGCCCGGGACGCGGCCTGGACGCACGCCAAGGTCCTGTGGGCGCTTCGCGACTCCTCCGCGCTCGAGGCCGACTACCTGTCGACCCTGGCGCGGATCGTCGGCCTTGCGGCTCGAGGCCTTCTGGTTCAAACCCTTTGAGACAAGGAGCGGTTATGGACTACGACGCGATCGTCGTCGGCACCGGGTTCGGCGCCACCGTCGCCGTGAGCAGGCTCGCGGAGAGGGGCAAGCGGATCCTGGTCCTCGAGCGCGGGACATGGTGGACCACCCCCGAGACCCTGGGGGACCCGCCGGACCCGCCCCCGCCCGACCTGCCGAGCTGGGCTGCCCAGAACGGCCATCCGGTGCAGTACTGGCCGCGTCCGGACCACCTCGACGGGCTCCTCGACCTGTTCGCCTCGATCCGGCACGAGGGGAACCGCGAGGGTCTCTACGTCTACTCGATGTTCGACGAGGTAAACGTCCTGAGCGCCAACGGCGTCGGCGGCGGCTCGCTGATCTACTCGACCGCCACCATGCAGCCGGAGGCGGCGGTGCTCGAGCAGATCGGCCTCGACCTCGGCGATTCCGAGTTCGCCGCGGCCCGCGAGTGGACCGAGGCCAATCGCGGGCTCCTCAACAAGATCGTCACCAAGATCCCGCTCCCCGCGAGCAGGAACCCGGACGATCTCGGGGACGAGAGCTTCCTCTACCTCGATCGCTCGAGGGCGCTTCGCGACGCGGCCGCGGCGGTGCGCGCGAAGCGGGGGTTGGGCGAGGACGAGGCGCGGTGGGCGCCTCTCGAACTGGCGATCGGCGAGTACCACGAGAGCGGGGCCGGCAACGAGGAGAGCAGAGCGGCCCATACGTTCTGCGAGCGCCAGGGCCGCTGCATGCTCGGCTGCCTGGTGCAGGCGACGCACAGCCTCGACCGAACCCTCTTCCGCGGCTACCTGGTGGACCCGCGAAAGGGCGTGACTCTCTGGCCGCTCGCCGAGGTGCGCCACGTCCGCGCGGTGGAGAGCGGCTACGAGGTCAGCTTTCTCGACTACCGCTCGGACGGCGCGGAGAAGACCGTGACCGCCCCGCAGGTGTTCCTGGGCGCGGGGACGCTCGGAACGAACGAGATCCTGCTTCGCTCTCGCGAGCAGGGGCTCCCGCTCTCCGACCAGCTCGGGCAGCGGTTCTCCAACAACGGCAACTTCGCCGGGTTCTGCGTCGGAACGGCGCGGCCGGTACAGCCGACCAGAGGCCCGATGAACACCTCGCACGTCGACTTCCACATCGACGGCCGTCAGCTGATCATCGAGGACTGCGCGATCCCGGCGATGGGGGCGGGCGTCGCCGGCGTGGTGGTACGGCTGCTGGACGACTGGGGCAAGCGGGAGCTCTTCAAGGGCCTTATGCGAATGGCCTGGACGGCCAAGAGCGTGCCCGACCTGAGCCCGTTCCTGCCGCTGATCCCCGACCCGACCGACCCGCGCGACGACCGCACCGAGATGGAGATGGTCGCCGACGTCTTCTTCTTCAACGGCATGGGCCAGGACGAGGCGAACGGCCGCTTCTCGCTCGTCGACGACGAGCTCGACCTGAAGTGGGAGACGCCCGTCGGGCGACAGCCGGTGTTCGGGCAGATCGAGGGCCTGCTCAGGGACTTCTCGGAGGCGATGGCCTCCTCTGAGCCCGGGGCCGGCTACGTCCCGATGCCGCTCTGGCACGGCCTCGAGGAGGGCAAGCTGAGCGTCACCCATCCGCTGGGCGGCTGCCGGATCGGCGCCAACAGCGCCGAGGGGGTCGTGGACGCCCACGGCCGCGTGTACGACGGGGCCCAGCCGGCGGGCGCCACGGACGTCCACCCCGGGCTCTTCGTCGTCGACGCGTCGGTGATCCCGGGGGCGGTCGTGGCCCATCCGACGCTCACGATCACGGCCCAGGCCCTGAAGACGATGGCTGGCGCCCTGGCGTGAGCGAACGCCGGGGCCGAGTCATGCGATCGTCGGCCGACTAGACTCCCGTCGACCGGTAACCGACCCCTGAAGGAGGGGGCGGGGCCCTGCCCGGCGCCGGCACCAGTCGAAGCGCGCCGGGTCCCCGTCCGCCGTCAGGGCCAAGCGACGAATCGAGACAAGGGAGCCTCATGCCCGAGCCTGGAATAAGGGAGCTTCTGGAGGCCGGCCTTCACTTCGGCCACCAGACGCGACGCTGGGATCCGCGCATGCGCCCGTACATCTTCGGGGAGCGAGACGGGATCCACATCATCGACCTGCTGCAGAGCGAGCACCTGCTCGCCGAGGCCCGCCGGTTCGCGGGCGAGGTGGCCGGAAAGGGGGGGACGATCCTCTTCGTCGGCACGAAGAAGCAGGCGCGCGACTCGATCAAGGAGTGGGCCGAGCGGTGCGACATGCCCTACGTCAATCAGCGCTGGCTGGGCGGCCTCCTGACGAACTTTCACACGATGTCGGCGCGGATCGATCGGCTCCACGAGCTCACCGAGCTTCGCGACCAGGGCCAGCTCGACCTCCTGCCCACCAAGGAGAGGATGTCCCGCGAGGCCGAGCTGCAAAAGCTCGAGTACAACCTCGGCGGGGTGCGGGGACTGAAGCGGGTCCCGCAGGCGGCGTTGATCATCGACCTGAAGACCGAGGAGATCGCGGTTCGCGAGGCCCAGCGGCTTCGAATCCCGATCATCGGCCTGGTCGACACGAACGTCGATCCGGTGGCGATCGCCTACCCGATCCCAGGCAACGACGACTCGATCCGCTCCTGCGAGCTCGTCATCCGAACGGTCGGCGAGGCCGTGTACGAAGCCGCTCAGGCGTGGCGCGACGCCGAGGCGAAGCGCCAGGCCGAGGAGGACGAGCGCAAGCGTCGGGAGGCGGAGGAGCGGGAGCGCCGCGAGGCCGAGGCGAAGGCGCGCCAGGAGGCCGAGGAGGCCGCCGCGGCGGGCCAGAGCGCCGAAGGGGCCCCGGCCGAGGCGCCGGGCGCGGGCCGCGGAGCGAGCGCTTGAACGGCCCCTCGGAGCCGCGCGGCCGCGACGCCGGGAACAGGCTCCGGTGATGGCGGCGGTCTCCGCGGCGGACGTCAAGGCGCTTCGCGAGCGCACCGGCGCCGGGATCATGGACTGCAAGGCGGCGCTCGCCGAGGCCGGCGGCGACGTCGAGAAGGCGATCGAGGTCCTCCGCGTCAAGGGCCAGGCGTCGGCTGCCAAGCGAAGCGGCCGGGCCACCAGCGAGGGCATCGTCTCCTCGTACATCCACGCCACGGGAAAGGTGGGGGTGCTGGTCGAGGTGCAGTGCGAGACCGATTTCGTCGCCAGGAGCGACGAGTTTCAGGAGTTCGCCCGGGAGGTGGCGATCCACGTCGCCGGG
>DATGAF010000055.1:0-16000 GCA_035313645.1 Solirubrobacterales bacterium | reverse complement strand
GGAGAACAAGATCAACTCCGCCTACGCGGCCGGCGGCGCGAAGCTCACCGTGCGGACGGTCGAGAAGTTCCTCGGCATCAACGTCGACCAGGTGGCGATCGTCGACTTCGACGGCTTTCGGAAGTTCATCGACACGATCGGCGGGGTGAACGTGGACCTGCCCACGAAGGTCTGCTCGAACGTCTCCGGCGGGGCCTTCAAGCTCAACCTGAGCAAGGGCGAGCACACCCTGAACGGCTTCCAGGCGATCACCCTCGCGCGAACCCGGGAGAACACCTGCGGCTCCGGGCAGTTCTCCGGCACCGACATCGAGCGCACCGAGTTCCAGCAGCTGATCCTGAACGGGATCCGGTCTCGGCTCACGAGCCCCTGGCGCATCCCGTACAACTTCATCAAGGGCCCGTTCATCGCCTGGAACGCGCCGAAGGTGATGGTCTCGAGCATGGGCGCCCTGACGATGCCCCAGCTGGTCTTCGCCGCCGGGATCGGCTTCAGCAGTGGCAGCGACGTCCTCAAGCCCGCCAGCACGACGGCCGCCGGCAACCTTGTGATCCCCCAGAGCGAGTGCCAGCGGGCGGTGAAGAAGTTCCTCGGCGGCAGCCCGCCCCATTCGCCCGCCTGCTCCCCACCGAGCTAGGCGTGAGGGCGCCCAACCGTGTAGGTACCGCCGCTGGTCGGCTGGCTGGGCAGCGCCGTTCACTGTGCAGTTAGGGGTCTATAGCACCCAAAAGTGCACACCGAAGGCGGCCGGCTGGGGCCCCTGCCCTTACCTGCCTTCGTCGTCCTTCTTGGACGCTTAGCTCCCTAGTCGTCCTTCTTCGAGGACGACGCGGTGGCCGGCTTCTTGTCGTCGCCCTTCCCCTCGCCCTTCCCCTCGCCCTTCGACCCGGAGGCCTTCTCCTTGCCGTCGCTCGACGGCTTCGCGTCGGCCTTGCGGGCGTAGTCGGTCGTGTAGAAGCCGGATCCCTTGAAGTGGACGGCGACTGGGTGGAAGACGCGCTCCACGGGGGCGCCGCACTCCTGGCACGCGGACACCGGGTCCTCGGACATCGCCTGGAACACCTCGAACTGGTGTCCGTTGGCGCATCGATATTCGTAGATCGGCATCCGCCCACGATTATCGCAGCCGCCCCCCGGCGCTCCTGGCACTCCGTCGCCCAGAGTGACGAGGGCGGCTCCGTACACGCGGCACGCTAGCCTCGGCGCCGCAATGGCGAGCCAGGGCGAGAGCGGCGCCGCCGGGGTGACCCTCGACGAGGTCGTCGCGCTGTGCAAGCGGCGCGGCTTCGTCTTTCCCTCCTCGGAGATCTACGGAGGGATCGGCTCGACGTACGACTACGGCCACTACGGGGTACTGCTCCGCAACAACCTCAAGGGGGAGTGGTGGCGGGCGATGCTCGATCACGAGGAGATCGTGGCCCTGGACTCGGCCGTGATCCAGCACCCCAGGGTCTGGGAGGCCTCCGGCCATGTCGGCGGCTTCACCGACCCGCTCGTCGACTGCCGCACCTGCAAGCTGCGGTTTCGAGCCGACACGCTCGATGACGCGCAGTGCGGGCGAAAGCCGTCCAAGCACCCCGGGGAGACTCCCGAGTGCGACCTCACCGAGGCCCGACAGTTCAACCTCATGTTCGAGACCAACGTCGGGCCGGTCAAGGACTCGGCCTCGCTCGCCTACCTGCGCCCGGAGACCGCGCAGGGCATCTTCATCAACTTCAAGAACGTGCTCCAGTTCGCGCGTCGAAAGCCTCCGTTCGGGATCGCCCAGATCGGGAAGTCCTTCCGGAACGAGATCACGACCGGCAACTTCGTCTTCCGCACCCGCGAGTTCGAGCAGATGGAGATGGAGTACTTCGTCCCCCCCGACGAGGCCCCGAAGTGGCATGAGTACTGGCTCGAGGAGCGCCGGCGCTGGTATCTGGAGCTCGGCATCCGCCAGGACCGCCTCCGGCTGCGCGAGCACGGCGCCGAGGAGCTCTCCCACTACTCATCGGCGACCTCCGACCTCGAGTACCTGTTCCCGATGGGTTGGTCCGAGCTCGAGGGGATCGCGAATCGCGGCGACTTCGATCTCCGCCAGCACGCCGAGTTCTCCGGCGAGAAGCTCGAGTTCTTCGACCCCGAGAAGGGCGAGGCCTACGTTCCGCATGTGATCGAGCCCGCGGCCGGGGTCGACCGCGCGATGCTCGCGCTCATCGTCGACGCCTACCACACCGAGGAGGTCGAGGGCCGCACCAGGACCGTGCTGCGCCTGCACCCGCGCCTCGCGCCCGTGAAGGTGGCGGTGCTGCCCCTGGTCTCGAAGGCGGGGATGCCCGATCGGGCGAGGGAGATCTACGAGGAGCTTCGCCGCGCGGTCGGCGCCGAGTACGACGAGGGGGGCTCGATCGGCCGCCGCTACCGCCGCCAGGATGAGATCGGGACGCCCTGGGGGATCACCGTCGACGGGCAGACGATGGAGGACGACACCGTGACGCTTCGAGACCGCGACACGCTCGAGCAGGAGCGGGTTCCGGCGGAGGGGCTGGCGGCGCGCGTGGCGGCACGGCTCGACGAGCCGTGGCGAGCACCCGCGCCCGTCTAGGGAACCGTCTTGACGCGGTTCGAGTAGTGGAAGAGCCCGGCCGCCGCGAGGGCGAAGAGGAGCGCGAGCAGGGCGACCCCGCCGAACAGGGCGATCACCGCCGCGACCAGGAAGAGGCCGCCCGCGAGCCGGTAGCGTGGCCTTGGATCGAACTTCATCGGGTCGCACGTACCCTCGATCCACCTCGTTATTCGCCCTCGAACGCGCGTCCGTCCCTCCGCCCAAACGTGATCTTGGTCACAGATGCGGTGCCGCTCCTGCCAGCCTCGTCTAACCTGAACGGTTACATCAAATGGTGCAAACGAGCGATCGTCACCGGGGCGGAGGGTTGAGATGAGCGTCACGCAGTCGGAACGGGGCTCGAGGGCCTCCTACACGGACCAGATCACCTATCAGGACCTGTACCGGCGCTGGGAGGAGGGCAACTGGAGGACGGGCGAGCTCGACTTCTCGGGCGACCGCGAGGGCTGGGCGGCGCTCAGCGAGATCCAGCGGAAGTCGGCGCTCTGGACCTACTCGATGTTCTTCTACGGCGAGGACTCGGTCACCGACAACCTCTCGCCCTACATCGACGCGGCGCCCCTCGAGGAGCAGAAGTACTTCCTCGCCACGCAGCAGGTTGACGAGGCCCGCCACGCCGTCTTCTTCCATCGTTTCTTCAGCGAGGTGATCGGCGCCGGCGAGACGATCGGCTCGACGCTCGCCTACACCCAGGCGCAGCTGGGCTGGGGCTACCGCAACGTCTTCGCCCGCCTCGACCAGATGGGCGAGGAGCTTCGCAGGGACCGCTCGCTCCCCAAGTTCGCCCAGGCGATCGCCCTCTACCACATGATCGTCGAGGCGACCCTCGCCCAGCCGGGGCAGCACTTCATCGAGGACTACTTCACGAAGTCGGGGACGATGCCCGGGTTCAGCGAGGGGATGCACAACGTCTCGCGCGACGAGCAGCGCCACATCGGCTTCGGGGTCAAGGTGCTGTCGGAGTGCTTCCGCGAGAGCGAGGAGTGCAAGGCCGCCGTGATCGACCTCCTCCGCGAGGTCCTGCCCTATTCGATGTCGGTGTTCGTGCCGCCCGGCTGGGACCTCGAGTACACGCGGTGCTACGGCTTCGAGCTCGAGGACATCTACGCGTTCGGGATGCGCTCAGTGGAGGCGAAGTGGAAGGCGGCCGGCTATCCGATCGACGAGATGCCGCCCGACGTCTTCCCCTTTGACCTCTCGGAGCCGCCGGAGGAGCGGGCCCGGCGCGCGATCGTGCTGCTGCGGGCGGGAGTCGCGGGAGAGCCGGTGGAGCACCCCGACTCGTCCCCCGAGACCCAGGCGCTGCTCTTCGACGTCATGGCCCGCTCCGCGCATACCGACGTCGTCGACGGCCGGCCCATCACGATCCAGTGGCGCTTCGAGGACGCCGCGCCCTGGTACATCCGGCTCGACAACGGCAGCTCGGCGGCGGCTCCAGGCGAGGCCCCCGAAGCGGACCTGACCCTGGAGACGACCTGGCGCGACTGGCTCGAGGTCTCGACCTACGGCGGCGATCCGCGACGCGCCATGCTCCGCCGCAAGCTGCGCCCGCGCGGGTCGCTGCGGACGCTGTGGCTCATGCAGCGGATCTTTCCGCGCAGCGGCTGAGCCCTCGCCGGCGGCCTCAGTCCGCGTCGAGCAGGAAGCGCGCGACCTCCGCCCCGGCGGCGATCAGCTGCGAGAAGTCGTGCTCCTCTTCCGTCAGCCGCTGCAGGGCGGCGCCGTCGGCGGCCGCGAACAGGTGGGAGACGCAGGTCTCCGCGTCGAAGCGGAGCGTGATCACGCCCTCGGCGTGCTTTCGGTCGAGGATCTCGGCGAGATGCACGCGGGAGCGGGCATAGAGCGCGGCGAGCTCGACCCTGATCTCGGGGTTCTGCCTCCCGGCTGTGAAGAGCTCGAAGAGGATCACGTAGAAGCCGGGATCGCTCCGCAGCACCTCCTCGGCTCCGGCGACCAGCACCTCCAGCACCTCGTCGACCGTCGCGGCCCGAAGGAGCGGCTCGTCGAGGCCGTAGATCCTCGTCTCGGCGTCGCGCCTCAGGACCTCGATCAAGAGCTGCTCCTTGGTCCGGAAGTAGTAGTGGAGCAGCCCGCGACTCACTCCCGCCTCACGCGAGACGTGATCGAACGTCGCTCCGGCGATTCCGCGTGCCGCCACGCAGCTCCGCATCGCGTCGACGATTCGCTGCGCCTTCTCGCCAGTGAGGCGGGGGGCGCCGGCGCGGAACCCCGCGTCCAATCGGGTGTCGGCGGTTCTCGGTTCCAGGGCGACTCTCGCTCGAATCCCGCGACGGATGAGCGCTCGGCGACGCGGTTCGGCGAGTCTAACCGGCCTCCGTCCGCCGGAGGATGGACGGGCGGGTCCGGGTACGATCGCCGCACCGGCAAGCCATGAAGCTGATCATCCAGATCCCCTGCCACAACGAGGAGGCGACCCTGCCGGTGACCCTCGCCGACCTGCCGCGCGAGGTCGAGGGGTTCGATCGGGTGGAGCTGCTGGTGGTCGACGACGGCTCCACCGACCGGACGCTCGAGGTCGCCCGCAGCCTGGGGATCGACCACGTCGTCCGCCTGACGAACAACAAGGGGCTCGCGACGGCCTTCCAGGCCGGCCTCGACGCGTGCTTGAAGCTCGGCGCCGACGTGATCGTCAACACGGACGCCGACAACCAGTACCGGGGCGCCGACGTGCCGCGGCTCGTCGCCCCGATCCTCGCCGGAGACGCCGACCTCGTCGTGGGCGTGCGACGGATCGACGAGATCGAGCACTTCTCGCCGACGAAGAAGCTGCTTCAGAGGCTCGGGAGCTTCGTCGTCCGCCGCGCCTCCGGGACGGAGATCGCCGACACGACCTCCGGCTTCCGCGCCTACAACCGCGAGGCCGCCCTCCAGGTGCAGGTCGTCTCGAGCTTCACCTACACCCTCGAGAGCCTGATCCAGGCCGGCAAGATGCTGGTGGCCATCGACCAGGTCGAGATCGGCACGAACCGGCAGGTCCGCCAGTCGCGCCTCTTCCCCTCCACCTGGAACTACGTCCGGCGCAACGCGGTCGCGTTGTTCCGGGCCTACGCGATGTACGAGCCGCTGCGCGTGTTCACGATCGCGGCTCTCGTGCTCGCCCTCGCCGCCCTCGCCGCGTGGACGCCGTTTCTCTACGACTGGATCGCCAACGGCGACCGGAGCGGACACATCCAGTCCCTGATCCTGGGGGCCGTCCTAGCGCTGGCCTCGGTCCAGCTCTTCGGCCTCGGGGTCGTCGGCGACGCGCTCGCCGGCCAGCGGGTGATGGCCCAGCGCGTCTTCGAGCGGGTGCGCCGGATCGAGCTCACCCTGGGCATCGAGCCCTCCCACTACGAGGCCGAGGACCGGCCCGAGGACGAGCGCTCGCGGGTGCGAGCCGCGTCCTTCCTCGGCGACTAGCGCAGGCGGACGGGCGGGTTGTGGCCCGGGATCACAACCGCGGGGTCGAGCTCGCGGATCCGGCGCCACTGCTCCAGAAGCTCGTCTCGCTCCGGGCCGAAGTCCTCCGGCAGCTCCATCCGCTCGAAGTACTCCGGCAGTGGCCCGACGCAGTCGGAGGCGATCACGGTGAGGCCCTCGTCGGTGTCGACGAGGAGTGAGATCAGGCCGTCCGAGTGCCCGGGCGTCCGCAGCCAGCGCAATCCGGGCTCGATCTCACCCTCGTCACCGTCGAGGACCTCGAGCTGGACCATCTCGAGTACCCCGGCGACGATCCGGGCGTAGGGGGCCTCGGTCTCGAGCCGGTGCACGTAGGCCCGTCGCTGGGGCCACGCGGCGAGGCCCTCGGCGTGGTCGAAGTGCAGGTGGGTGAGGATGACGTCCTTGATCTCGGGCGCCTCGACCCCGAGCGCCGCGAGGGCTCCGAACACCGGCCCGCCCTGCATCACGATCCCCGGATCGACGAGGTAGTCGCGCTCGGCCCGGATCAGACAGGTGTTGGGGAACGCGACCATGCCGGTCGCCCTTCCCTTCCCCTGGAGCTCCTTGTAGCGGCGAAACCCGTCGGCGGAGCTGCCCGAGCGCGCGACCTCGGCTCCACCCTCCCCGTCGAGCGCGAAGACGTGCCGCTGGGCGGGGACTAGAACGTGTACTTCGGGCAAGTAGCGGCTAGGTCGCCGTCGTCTCGGGCGTGGGCGTCGTCTGCGACGTGTACTCGAACTCCTCCTCGGCGCCGAACAGGCGGTCGAGGACGGCCTTGCGGAGGTCCTCGTTCAGGGCGATGGCGACGCCCGCCCCGACGGCACCGACGAAGAGCAGCTTGCCGAGCCCGAAGCGCCGCTTGCGACGCTTGCCGCGCAGCTGCTCGGAGGCCTCCTTCAGCGACTCGGCGGCGTTGCGCAGATCACGCTGGACCTTGCGGTCGTCGGTCAGGGCCTTGACGGGGCCCTTGCCGTTCGACATCCGCTGGTAGGCGTGCCGCGCAGCTTCGAAGGCGTCCTTGACGTTGTTGCGGAGCTGCTCGTCCTCGATCAGCCGCCGTACGTAGGGGTTCGATCCCGCCGAAGCGGCCGCCTGGCGAGCCTTATCGGCCCTCGTGCTCTTTGCCATCTACACCTTCTCCTCGTCGCTTCGTTCGCGTTCGCGGAGCATATACCCGGAATTGGAGCGGCTAAGGCGCGGCGAAGGGAGTCCGCTCGCGTCTCAGAGCGCCGCCTCGAGCGCCTCTTCGATCGTGTCCACGAAGACGAACTCGAGGCCCCGTCGCTCGTGCTCGGCGATCTCCGCGACGTCGCCCTCGTTGCGGCGCGGGAGGATCACCCGCTTGATCCGGGCGCGCTGGGCCGCCAGGGCCTTCTCCTTGATCCCGCCGATCGGCAGGACCTGTCCCGTGAGCGTGGCCTCGCCGGTCATCGCGACGTCGGAGCGCACGGGCCTCGACGAGACGAGCGAGGCGAGCGCCACCGCCATCGCGACTCCGGCCGAGGGGCCGTCCTTCGGAACGGCCCCGGCGGGGACGTGGATGTGGACGTCGTGGTGCGCGAACCAGTCCTCCGGGAGCCCCGGCGCGACCTCGGCGAGGTGGCCGCGCACCCATGAGAGCGCGGCCTGCGCCGACTCTCGCATCACGTCGCCGAGCTGCCCAGTGATCGTCAGCTTCCCGTCGCCGGGCATCGCGGTCGCCTCGACGAAGAGCACCTCGCCGCCGACCGGGGTCCACGCCAGCCCGGTTGCCACCCCGGGGTCCCTCGTACGGCGCCGCTGCTCAGCGAAGAACCTGCGTCGCCCGAGCAGCTCCCTGGCGCGCGTCGCGGAGATCGTCGTCTTGCCCTTCAGCTCGCCCTCGGCGAGCTGGCGGGCCACCTTTCGGCAGACCGTCCCGATCTCGCGCTCGAGATTGCGAACGCCGGCCTCACGCGTGTACTCCTCGATGATCGCCCGAAGCGCGGCGTCCGTGAACGAGATCTGGCTTCGGGCGAGGCCGTTCTGCTCGATCTGGCGGGGGACCAGGTAGCGCTTCGCGATGTGGAGCTTCTCGTCGAGCGTGTACCCGGCGAGCTGGATCACCTCCATCCGATCCTGGAGCGCGCTCGGCACCGTCTCGAGCGTGTTGGCCGTGGCGATGAACATCACCTCGGAGAGGTCGAACTCGAGGTCCAGGTAGTGGTCCCGAAAGCTGTCGTTCTGGGCCGGATCGAGCACCTCGAGCATCGCGCTCGCGGGGTCCCCCCGGAAGTCGGTGCCCATCTTGTCGATCTCGTCGATCATGAACACGGGGTTGCGGGTCCCGGCGTCGCGCAGGGCGCGGATGATGGTCCCGGGCATCGCGCCGATGTAGGTGCGCCGGTGGCCTCGGATCTCCGATTCGTCCCTGACGCCGCCGACCGAGATTCGCTCGAACTCGCGCCCGAGGGCGCGCGCGATCGAGCGGCCGAGGCTGGTCTTCCCCACCCCCGGCGGGCCGACGAAGCAGAGGATGGGTCCACGCGAGTCGGGCTTCAGGCTGCGGACGGCGAGGTACTCGAGGATCCGGTCCTTGACCTTCTCGAGGTCGTAGTGGTCGGCGTCGAGGACCTCGCGAGCGTGGGGAATCTCGAGATCGTCCTCGGTGGTGACGCCCCAGGGCAGCTCGACGAGCCATTCCAGATAGGTGCGAATCACCCCGTACTCGGCCGCGGCCGGAGGGAGCCGCTCGAGGCGACCGAGCTCCCGATCGGCCTGCCTGCGGGCGTCCTCGGGCAGATTCGCCGCCTCGATCCGCTCCCGGAGCTCGTTGATCTCGGCCTGCTGCTCGTCGACCTCTCCGAGCTCCTGCTGGATCGCCTTGAGCTGCTCGCGAAGGAAGTACTCGCGCTGCCCCTTGTCGATCTCCGACTGGACCTGCGACTGGATCTTCGACCCGAGCTGGATCACCTCGAGCTCGCGGGCGAGGATCTCCGAGAGGCGGCGCAGCCGCCTGGCGACGTCCACCTGCTCGAGGAGCTCCTGCTTCTCCTCGCTGGAGATCCGAAGCGCGCCGGCGATCAGGTGGGAGAGTGACGAGGGATCGTCGACGTTCGTCACCGCGAGCTGGAGCTCCTCCGGGAGATAGGGGATCTGCTCGATGATCTCGGTGAACGTCCGCTGCACGTTGCGCGTCAGCGCCTCGAGCTCCGGCGAGGCCTCGATCTCGTCCGGCAGCGGTTCGATCCGGGCGATCAGGTACGGGTCCTCGGCGACGTAATCGCCGATCCGGACCCGCTCGGTCGCCTGGACGAGGATCCGGATCGTCCCGTCCGGGACCTTCAGCATCCGGGCCACGATGCCGGCGACGCCGACCTCGTAGAGCTGCTCCGGGCCCGGCTCCTCGGCCTCGGGGTCGCGGGAGGCGACCAGCACCAGCATCCGCTCCCCTGAGAGGACGTCGTTGACCAGCCGCATGGAGCGCTCGAGGCCCACGGCCAGCGGGGTCAGCGTGTCCGGGAAGGCGACCATCTCCTTCAGCGGCAGCACGGGCAGCGCCGCGGGAACGGGCTGGCCCTGGCGCTCGCGAATCGCGGCCTCGACGTCCTCGTTCTCGACGACCTGAATGCCTCCGTCGGTCCTCTCGGGACCGCCGGGCTCGGGCGCGAACCTGGCAGGTTGACGCTCCTGACCCGGGACTTCGTTCCCAGCTCCGGCCATCAGCCCTTCGGGTCGATCGGGACGCGCCTGGAGGTCGGCGTCGATCGTTGCAGCGGGAGCTCGACGCGCAGGATCCCGTCCTCGTAGGTCGCGCGGGCCTCCTCGGCGTCGACGTCGGCCCCGATCTCGACGATGCGCCGGAACGGGCCCGCCTCGATCTCCACCTGCTGGTAGGTGCGCCCCTCGGTCTCCTGGATCGGACGCTCGCCAGTGATCACGAGCTCGCGGCCGACGATTTCGAGCGCGATCGTCTCGAGCCTCACCCCCGCGAGCTCGACCTTGACCACCGCCCGCGGCGATTCCTCGCCGCAGTAGTAGACGTCGACCCGGGGCGAGAACCGGCGCTTCGCGCGCCCCGGCCAGTGTCCCCGCTCGCCCCAGACGTCGCCGAACAGCTCGTCCATCTCGCGACGCATGCGCTCGAAGTTGACCAGCGGGTCGCGTTCGCGTGCCACCGGATTACCTTAGCTATCGGGGTGCGGGCGTCAGACCTCGTACACCGCGTTCTCTCGCGCCACCTCGACCGGCGCCCCGAACGCCTCGGAGGCCTGGGTGCGGGCCCACGTCTGATCGAGCTCGTCGGAGATGTGGGTGATGACGACGCGCCGCGCGCCGGCGCGGCGCGCGTGGTCGCCGGCCTCGGACGGGGTCAGGTGGCCGCGGATCCCGGTGCGCTCCGGGCGCGGCAGGGTCGCCTCGACGATCAGCAGGTCGGTATCCCGGGCCGCCTCGACCAGCTCCTCCGTCGGCCCGCAGTCGGCGCCGAAGGTGAATCGCCCCCCGCCATTCGAGGAGGTCAGACTGACCGCGTAGGTGGTGGTGAAGTGCGGGACCTCGTGGAAGGTGGCGCGGAGCGTCCCCACCTCCACGGTCGAGTCGAGGTGGTACTCCTCGACCGCGAAAGCGGTATCGATCAGGTCGTCGTTCCCCCACGCGCCGACCACCCGCCGCAGGGTCTCCGCGCCGCCCTCGGGCACGATCAGCCGGGGGCGGGCGGGGTGGTCTGTCCCCGGCCACGGCGGCACCGGAACCGGCTGCTGGCGCGGAGCGAAGGTCAGCGCGTAGGCGTAGGGCACCAAGTCGAGGAAGTGGTCGGCGTGGAGATGGGAGATCAGCACCGCGTCGATCTCCGTGTAGTCGCGCCGCAGCCGCAGCTTCGAGAAGACGCCGTTCCCGCAATCGAGGAGCAGCGCGACCCGCTCGTCGTCGACCAGGTACCCGCTACAGGCGCCGCCTGCGTCCTGCCACGAGGGCGACTTCCCGAGCACCGTGATGCGCATCTAGGCAGCTACTCTAGCCCTGCGCGGGAGCCGGCGGAGGGGGTCCGCGGCCGTGCAACGCCAAGCCCGCCGGGCCCGGGGCCGGCGGTATCGTCAGGCCATGGCTCAGGTGTGTGGTAGGTGCGGAGAATCGGCAGGGGACGACGCCCGATTCTGCCCCTCGTGCGGCGCCCCGCTCTCGGGTCTGGAGGGCGCCGAGCGCAAGCTTGCCACGATCGTGTTCGCCGACCTCGTGGGCTCCACCGAGCTCGCGTCGAGCCTCGACCCCGAGGAGCTGCGGCGGCGCCTCGCTCCGTTCTTCGAGGTGGCGCGGTCGGCGCTCGAGGAGCACGGCGGGACGGTCGAGAAGTACATCGGCGACGCGGTGATGGCCGTGTTCGGGGTCCCGCAGGCGCACACGGATGACCCCGATCGCGCGGCCGGTGCGGCGCTCCAGCTCGTGGAGCGGGTGGCCGCGCTGGACCGGGGGCTGGCGGTGCGGGTGGGGGTCGAGACCGGACCGGTGCTGGCGCTCGATCGCGGCGGCGACCTCTCGATCACGGGCGAGGCCGTCAACGCGGCCGCCCGGCTCCAGCAGGCGGCCGGCCCCGGCGAGGTCCTCGTCGGGGAGCGAAGCGCACGCGCGTGCCGCTCCGCACGGCTCGAGCGGACCGAGCCGATCGACGCCAAGGGCTTTCCGTCACCGCTTCCCGCCTGGCGCGCCCTGCGGATCGAGGCCATGCCGCTCGACGCCGGCGCGCCGTTCGTGGGTCGCGAGGACGACCTGGCCATGCTCGAGCTCGTCTACCGGCGGGCGGCGCGGGACCGGGTGCCGGAGCTCGTCACCGTCACCGGCGACGCGGGGGTGGGCAAGACCCGGCTCGCCACCGAGCTGACCGACGCGCTCAGGGCGGCCGACCCCGCCCCGCAGATCCTGCTCGGCCGCAATCCCCCCTACGGGCGGGGGATCGCGTTCTGGGCGCTCGGCGAGATCCTGCGTGCCGCGGCGGGGGTGGGCGCCGACGACTCGGTCGGCGAGGTCCACGCGGCGCTCGCCGAGCGGCTCACGGCGTTGGGCGCCGACGACGCCGACGAGCTCGCAGCCGCCCTCGGCACCGCCCTCGGAGGCGAAGCGATCGAGGGCGACATCGAGGACGAGCTGAAGCACGCGTGGCGACGGCTGGTGGCGCTCCTGGCCAGCGACCGACCGCTGGTGATCGGAATCGACGACGCGCACTGGGCCGACGACGGGCTTCTCGATCTGGTCGAGGAGGTCGTGTTCAGGCTCGACGACGTTCCCCTGGTCGTCCTCTGTACGAGCCGCCCCGAGCTTCTGGAGCGGCGTCCCGACTTCGGCCGCTCGGCGCGGAACGTGACTCAGATCGAGCTGCGCCCCCTGACCCTGGAGGCGGCCGGGGCGCTGGCCGCGGCGCTGCTGCCGGCCGGGACGCAGGAGCTCGCCCCCAGGGTCGCCGAGGCGTCGGGCGGCAACCCGTTCTTCGCCGAGGAGGTGGCCTGCGCCGTGGCCGAGGATCGCGGAGTGGGGATCGATCGCCTGCCGGACACCGTCCAGGCCGCGATCGCGTCGCGGCTCGACCTGCTGCCGGCGGTCGAGAAGCGGACGCTCCAGCACGCGGCCGTCCTGGGACAGAACTTCCTCGAGTCGGCGCTTGAGGAGATCTCCGGGGCGTCGACCGACGACGCGCTTCGGTCCCTGATGAAGAAGTCCCTGGTCCAGGAGCGCCTCGCGATCGGGCCCGGCCGGTACGGGTTTCGCCATCAGCTGATCCGCGACGTCGCCTACGCCTCGCTCCCCAAGACTTCGCGCGCGCGGCTTCACGAGCGCGCGGCGGAGGGGATCGTCGGCCGCGCGGGGGAGCGCTACCCGGAGCTCGCCGAGCTGGTCGCCTACCACCGGGCGCAGGCCGCCGACCTCGAACCGTCGCCGGAGCGCATGGAGGCGGCGCGGCGAGCCAGCGTCGAGGCCGCCGAGATCGCGGCGCGCCGGGGGGCGACCGCCCGCGCCCAGGAGCTCTTGGAGCAGGCGGCCGAGCTTGCGGTCGACGTCGGCCGCCGGGCCGAACTCCTCCGATCGGCGGGCGAGCTCGCCCTTCAGCGATGGCGCGGGGATGAGACGCTGCGCCTCCTGCGCGAGGCCGCCGCGGTCTCGGAACGGGCCGGCGAGCGGCAGCTCGCGGCCAGTGCCTACGCGCGGCTGGTGGAGGTCGCCGCCCGGATGGGCGGGGTGAGCGGCACGATCCCCGAGGACGAGCTCGAGGCCCTGCTCGACCGAGCCCGTGAGCTGGCGCCCGACGACGACCTGGTGACCCGGGCCCGGGTCCTGCTCGACGAGGCGTGGGTGGCCTGGCGGACGGGACGCGAGGGGAAGATGGCGGCCCCGGCTCGCGGCGCGCTGGAGCTCGCTCGCAGGACGGAGGACGTTCCACTCCTCTCGAGCGCGCTCGACGCGGCCGCCGCGGTCGCCTGGACCGAGGCCAGGTACCGAGACGCGATCGATCGGACGAGCGAGCGCCTCGACCTGCTGGCCGACGAGCGCTCCGCGGGGCACCTGGGTGTGGAACGAAGCGACGCGCTCCACATGATGGTCGAGTCGCTGGTTGCGATCGGCGACTTCCGCGCCGCAGCCGGGTACGCGGCCCAGGCCAGGGAGCTCGACCTCTCCGTCGGCACGGTCTACTCCGGCTGGGCGCGGGGGCTTCTGCCCGCCTTCTTCCTGGGGGAATGGGACGACGCGATCCGGATGGCCACGGCGGTCCGGGAGGCCTGGGCCGCCGCCGATCGCCCCCCGATCTACGCGCTCGCCGCGGCGCTTGCCTGCGCCGGCGCGATCTTCGGCTATCGAGGAGACGACGAGGCCAGCGCCGACTGGTTCAGGTTCGCGACCGGCGTCGCCCCGGAGACAAGCGGCCAGATGTCGGGCCTATGGCTCCTCGAGGCGGACGTCGACCTACACCACGGAAGGATCGCCGCGGCGGCTGAGCGGCTCGAGCGGCGGCCCGCCACCGACATGTGGTGGAGGCCCGCCTACGCCGCCGTCCGCGCCGAGGTCTACGTCCGGGTGGCGGAGGAGCGCGCGGCGGACGCCTTGGAGGACGCGGAGGCCGCCGTCGGCGATCACGCGTACGGACGGGCGACGCTGCTTCGAGCGCGCGGTCTCGCGGAGGACGACGAGGCGCTACTCCGCGAGGCGCTCGGGGCGTTCAAGGAGATCGACTGCCCCTACCAGGCGGCGCGCACGGGCTGGCTCCTCGGCGGCGAGGATCGCGCCGAAGCCGAGCGCACCCTCGCGGCGCTCGGGGCCTCGCCTCCAGCGGGCTGAACGCTACTCCGCGTCGCGTCCTTCGGCCTCTCGCAGTCGCCCCACGAGCGCCTGCAGCATCGGCCACGCGACCTCCGGGTGACCCTGCACGAACGTCCTGAACTCCCACGCGGCCATGCCGCGACAGCGCAGGTCGGTGGTCGCGGTGACCGTCGCCGAGCGAGGTCCCTCGTCGATCAGGGCGATCTCCCCGAAGTGATCGCCCGGCTTCAGGGTGCGAAGGATCTCGCCCTTGAGGCTGACCGTAGCGTTGCCCTCCTCGATCACGAAGAAGCCGACGCCGCTCTCGCCCTCGATGGTGATCGTCTCCCCCTCGCCGAAGCTCGACTCGCGCATCACCTTGGCGAGGCGGCCGAGCTCCCGCCCCTTCACCTTCGCGAACAGCGGCACCCGTCCGAGGCTGTCGACGATGTCCGCCATCTCGCCCCGATCATATCCCGATGAGGGCCGCCCTCAGGCCGCGTTCGCGGCCGGCTCGTCCGGCGCCTGGCGAAGGAGAAGCGAAGGCTGCCGGGGCGGTACCAGGCCGTCCTGGGTGTTGGGTCGAAACGTCGAGCAGGGCTCGTCGAGATCGAGTGCGCAGAGCATCTGACAGTGAAAGAAGCAGTCGAGGCAGCTGGGCTTTCCCTTGCGACGCTTCCCGGCCCGGCGGCGTCCGAGCCCGATCGCGTCGGCCATCTCCATCGCCTGGTGCTCGTACTGGATCAATCCTTACCCCCGGTTGTCGCGGTCATCGTCTGCGCCGCGGCGATCATGTCACCCGCCCGAGTGCCCCGCGTGACGCATTCGCGCAAAACCCCGCAACTTTCGCGCCACCCTCGGGAGGGGACTTCGCGGCATTTGCGCGAAAGCGGCCGCCGCTAGAATCGCCCCCGATGGCCCAGGAGCGCACATCTCGCCTCGGCGCCTCGCCGGCGCTCTTCGACAACCGGTTGCTCGACTTCTTCTCGAGGATCCATCCGTCGGTGCCGGCGATCATCTTCGTCCCGGTCGTCGTCGCCGGCGTGTGGCTCGGCGCCGACCGCGGCTACGGACCGCTATCGCTGATCGGCCTGTTCGCGATCGGGCTGCTGATCTGGACGCTCACCGAGTACTGGCTCCACCGGCTCGTCTTCCACTGGGAGCCCGATCATCCGATCGGAAGCCGGCTCCACTTCGTGATCCACGGGGTCCACCACGACCATCCCAACGACCGCCTGCGGCTCGTGATGCCTCCCGCGGTCAGCGTTCCGCTCGCGCTGCTGTTCCTGTGGCTCTACACGTTGATCTTCGGGACGCCGGCGGCCTATCCGATCTTCTCCGGCTTCATCCTCGGCTACCTGTCGTACGACTACACCCATTACCACGTGCACCATCACACTCCGAGGACGAAGCTCGGCAAGCGGTTGCGCGAACAGCACATGCGCCACCACTTCCAGGACCACAGGTACGGATTCGGGGTCTCCTCGCCGCTCTGGGACGTGATCTTCCGCACCCTGCCGCGCCAGCGCCGCCACTGACACATCGGTTACGGCATCACGCCGTTACTGACACCCTGCAGCCGTCACGGTGCCGTTACTGTCACACTGCTTACCTGACGGTAAGGAAACCGTAACCCCAGACCCCACTTGAAAGGACTGCCATGGCATCTGCCTCCGACACCGTGGACCAGGCGGCGACCCTGCTGAGGAAGCG
>DATGAF010000054.1:0-42612 GCA_035313645.1 Solirubrobacterales bacterium | reverse complement strand
CGTTGCTCCGCAGGAGGTGCAGATCCCGGCGAGCGGCGTCCCACATTCGCCGCAGAACTTCTGCAGGTCCGGATTGTCGGCCCCGCACTTCGAGCAGGTGGTCACTGCGAAGGAGCCTAGTACGAAACCAGCGTTTTCTATCCGAAGGAGGGGGCTGAGCGACCCCGAATTGCAGGCGCGGGAGAGCCTTTACCTGGAGCGAAGAGAGCCGATCCGGACGCCGACCGGTGGATGGAGATCGACCTCGCGACCCGCCTGCCGGACGACCGCGGCATCCTCCAGCCCGACCGGACCGTGATCACGAAAGCCGACCTACTCACCGGCGCCTACCTCGCGTTCTCGGCGGCCAGCGCGAATGGACTGCCCTCGGAATCTCGGCAAATGGCCCAACGCTCGCCGGGATGGATCACCGAGCCCCCGAGGTCGCCAACACGCCCGAGCGCAGCCGCGAGGTCGTCGACGGTGAAGTAGGGGAGCGAGGCGGTATCGCCAGGGCCCGGACCGCGTTCGTGGACCCCGATGCGAAGGCCGTCCTTCTCGATCTCCCACCCGGAGCCGGCGCCTGTGGGTCTCGGAGCGAGCTCCGCACCCAGGACGCCGCGCCAGAAACGGCGGGCGCGATCGGGGTTGTCAGCCGGGAACTCGATCAGTGGCACGTGCATGACCCGAGTATGCCTTGGTCCCGTGCTGGCCGCCGCCGGCGGTAAACGTGGCAACGGCTCGTAGCCCGCTGCTCGGGTCCGCCGGTCACCTCCGAGAAGGCGGGGATAGGGTGAGGCTCGAACGAGCGATCCAGGCCACTAGGAGGACGACCATGCACGCTCGCATGACCCGCTACGAGGGCGCGGCGCCCGAGGACATCGAGGAGACATTGGAAACGAAGAAGGGGGTCTTGCCGACCGAGTTCGGACAGACCGAGGACATGACCGGCGCGGTCTTCCTCGTCGACCGCGAGCGCGGAACGGTCATCGTCATCTCCCTTTGGCGAAGCGAGGAGGCGATGCGCGCCAGCGAGGACGAGGCGACGCGTGTTCGCGAGGAGGTGGCGCGCCCGGGCGAGACGGCGTCGGTGGAGCGCTACGAGGTGGCGCTTTTGAGCGTCGAGCAGGCCGGGCAGGTGGGCTGAGCCGCCGAGATCGCGAAGGTCGCGCCGCGATTAGTTTCGCCACGCGAGTCGGTCTCCTAACTCGCCGGCCGCATTGGGGTTCTCACCGGGCCGCCAGCAGCATCGAGGAAGGGACACATGGGCATCGCGTTTCCAAACGAGTCACCGGATTACCGGGCGGCGCGCGACCGGCTGCTGGACCGGGAGATCGAGCTGCGTCGCGCGATGGAGGCCATCGCCGCCGCCAGGCGCGAGCTCCCGCCCGGCGGAGCCGTGCTGGAGGACTACGTGTTCCAGGGCGCCGGAACGCAGGGGGCCGCTGCCGATGTGAGCCTCTCGGAGCTCTTCGCGCCGGGCAAGGACTCACTGGCGATCTACAGCTTCATGTTCCCGCGCGACCCCGGTGACGAGCGGCCCGGGCCCGACTCCGGAGAGACGTCGCGCTTGCCACTGCGGGAAGGGCCCTGCCCGTCATGCGTCGCACTCATCGATCAGCTCGACGGCGCAGCCGAGCACGCGAGCCAACACGTCAACCTCGCCGTCGTCGCGAAGGCTCCGCTGCCGCGCATCCTCACCTTCGTGGAGGAGCGCGGCTGGCGGCGGCTGCGATTTCTGTCCTCCGCGGCTAACACCTACAACCGCGACTACCACGCCGAGACCCCGGAGGGGGCGCAGCGCCCGATGCTCACGGTATTTCACCGCGACCGCGACGTGATCCGCCACTTCTGGAGCTCGGAGCTCTTCTACGCCCCCTGGGATCCTGGTCAGGACCCCCGCCACGTCGGCACCCTAGAGCCGGTCTGGAACCTGTTCGACTTGACGCCCGAGGGTCGCCCACCCGAGTGGGATGAGCAGCTGAGCTACGGCTCGCCCCCGCCCTCGGACTAGACGTCGACGGGCGCGTCCCCCCGCACGGCCTCGAGCAGCTTGTTGAGCCCCCGGCGCATGATCCTCGAGACCTGCATCTGGGAGACGCCGATTCGGTCCCCGATCTCGTACTGAGTCAGGTTCTCCTCGAAGCGCAGCTGAAGGACAAGGCGCTCGCGGTCATCGAGAAGGGCGTTGTCGGCGGCGAGCTGGGTTTCGACGGCCTCGTACCCCGGCTCGGCGTCGCCCACCATCTCGACCATCGGGGTCGATTCGCCGTCGTCGCGAAGGCGGGGGATGTCGAGCGACAGGGTGCGGCGGGCATGGTCCGCTTGGAGGGCCTCCGAGACGTCGTCCTCGGAGATCTGGAGTCGCTGGGCGATCTGCGCTGTCGTCGGGCTTCGGCCCAGCTCGTCGCTCAGCTTCGTCGCGGCCTCCTGGACCGCCATCGTCCGCTCCTGAAGAGCTCGGGGGAGCCGGAGCTCCCAGACGCGGTCGCGAAAGTGTCGGCGGAGCTCCCCCAGGATCGTGGGCGCGGCGTACGCGACGAACGACGTACCGCGCTCGGGGTCGAAACCGTCCAGGGCCTTGACGAGGCCCAGGCTCGCGACTTGGATCAGGTCCTCGAGTTGCTCCGAGGCTCCCCGGTAGCGAAGTGCCAGCGATCGCGCCAGGGGCAGGAACCGGTGAACGAGCTCCTCCCTGAGAGCGGGATCGCGAGTCGCCGAGTAGCGGCGCAGAAGCCGCGCCTCGTCCGCCGGGCCGGCGCCGTTCAGGAATCTCGAATTCGGCTGGGATTCGTTCATTCGGGACGTATCGATTTCACCTCGCCGCTCCGTCGCGATGCGCCGGAGCGGAGTCGTGGGACGCCGACTCGCCCACGCCTAGCCTCCTCGTCCGGACGCATCCTCGATCGAAGAAGGCCCTCTCAATAGAAAGACCTGTCTGTCCCATGGTACCGTGGCTGTGCATGCTCGACGTCCGAACCCCCGGGGTGGAATCGGCGGCCCGCGAGCGGATCCTTGAAAGCGCCTATGAGCTCTTCTCACGCCGCGGGATCCGCGACGTGGGGGTGGACGAGGTGATCGAGACGGCCGGGGTCGCGAAGGCGACGCTCTACCGGCACTTCCCTTCCAAGGACGATCTCGTCCTCGCCTTCCTCCAGCGCCGCGAGCAGCTCTGGACCCGGGATTTCGTCGAGGCGGGGGCGAGGGAACGCGGCGGGACGCCCGAGGAGCGGCTGCTCGCGATCTTCGACGTCTTCG
This sequence comes from Solirubrobacterales bacterium, assembly GCA_035313645.1. Lineage (GTDB taxonomy): Bacteria > Actinomycetota > Thermoleophilia > Solirubrobacterales > 70-9 > AC-56. The sequence goes on along the minus strand of DATGAF010000054.1, from coordinate 39,375 downwards.
ACGAGTGGTTCCGGCGCGACGACTTCGAGGCGTGCTCGTTCATCAACGTGATGCTCGAGCTCGGCCCCGAACACCCGGCCGGCGGCGCCAGCGTGCGCCATCTCGAGAACATCCGCTCGATCGTGTGTCAGCTCGCGGAGGAGGCCGGCCTGCGCGATCCGGCCTCGTTCGCCCACTCGTGGCACATCCTGATGAAGGGCTCGATCGTGGCCGCCGCCGAAGGCGATGTCGAGGCCGGTCGGCGAGCCGCGTCGATGGGTCGCTCGCTCATCGAGCAGCACCGCTGAGGCGAACGCGGCCTCGGGCGGTTCGCAGGCCTCCCGGCGACCTGGGCCCGAGCCTGCCCGCACGGCGCTCGATCAGGATCGAGTAGCGAAGCTCGTGCAGACGGCGACGGCGTCGCAGCTCGGCGCGCTCGTCCTCGTCGACGGTCGAGTCGATCAGGCGGCCCAGCGAGTAGATCTCGCGGCGAAGCTCGACCTCGGGCGGCAGGACCTCGGCGTTTCGAAGCACCTTGTAGGCGAGGCGCATGTCCGCCGGGACGCGGGAGAGGTCCTCGAACTCGAGCGGCCTGCCGGCGCCCGCCAGGTCGTCGAACTCACCCCGGTCCATCGCCTCCGTGATCCGCGCCTCGGCGATCCGCTCGAAGATGCTCACCGGAGCGACTGTAGTAGAGGCGCGGCGCCGTACTAGGCTGCGGCGCGTGCGAGGCGCGGGCGCAACCGAACCGGCTTCGGGCGGGGAGCGCGAACGAGTCGACGTCGCGGTCGTCGGCGCCGGCATCGCCGGGCTCGTGACCACCCTCGAGCTGCTGAACCACGGGCGCCGGGTACTGCTCCTCGACCGCTGCCACCCGGAGGAGCTCGGCGGGCTCGCGCGAGAGGCCTTCGGCGGGATGTTCATGGTCGACAGCCCCGAGCAGCGCCGCGCTGGAATCCGCGACGACGTCGAGCTGGCGATGGCCGACTGGCTTCGGGTGGCCGAGTTCGACGAGGACGACGTGTGGCCGAGGCGGTGGGCCGAGCGCTACGTGGCCGGCTCGCGCGACGAGGTGGGGCAGTGGCTGCGCGAATGCGGCGTGCGATTCTTCCCCGTCGTCAACTGGGCGGAGCGCGGCGTGTACGGCGACGGGAACTCGGTTCCCCGCTTCCACCTCACCTGGGGCACCGGCAAGGGGCTGGTCGACGCCGTCTGGCGCTCGATCGTGCGCCACCCGCGTGGCGCGGATCTCCAGGTGCGATTTCGCTCGCGCGTCACCGCCCTGGTCGCCGAGGGCGCCGCGGTGCGCGGATGCCGGGTGAGCCGCGAGGACACCGGGGACGGTTACGAGATCGCCGCCGACGCCGTGGTGGTCGCCGCGGGCGGGGTGGGGGGCAACCTGGACATCGTGCGCCGCGAGTGGCCGGCGGATCTCGGCAGCGCGCCCAAGGACATCCTCATGGGGTCCCACTACTACGCGGACGGGGCGATGCACGAGGAGGTCGAGCGGCTCGGGGGCACGGTCACCCACATCTCGCGGATGTGGAACTACGCCGACGCCGTCCACCACCCCCGCCCGCGCCGCCCGCTCCACGGCGTCAAGCTGATCCCTCCCCGCTCCGGCCTCGCGCTCGACCCCACGGGGCGCCGCTACGGGCCGGTTCCGGTGATGCCGACCTTCGACGCGCGCTTCGCCCTCGAGCGGATGTGCGAGCGCGAGGAGAAGTACTCCTGGCTCGTCTGCAACTGGAGGATCGCCAGGCGCGAGCTCGACGTCTCGGGCTCGGAGCACAACCCTCAGATCCGCGAGAAGCGGCCGGTGCGGTTCCTGGTGAGCGTGGTGCTCGGCAAGCCGACCCTGGTGAGCTACTTCCTCGAGAAGTGCCCGGATTTCGTCAGCGCCGGCTCGGTGCCCGAGCTCGCGCGGGCGATGCGGGAGGCGGCCGGCGACGACGTCCTCGACCCGGAGCTCATGGCCGCCGAGATCCAGCGGTACGACGCCACCCTGGAGCGCGGCAAGGGGCTTTGGAACGACGACCAGATCCGCCGCATCGCGCAGCTTCGGAACTGGCGGGGTGACCGGCTGCGGACCTCCCGCTTCGCGCGAATAGTCGATCCGAAGGCGATGCCGCTGATCGCGATCCGACTTCAGATCATGGCGCGAAAGAGCCTCGGTGGGGTCCAAACCGACCTCGAGTCGCGGGTGCTGAACGCGGACGGCGAGCCGATCGAGGGCCTCTACGCGGTCGGCGAGACGGCTGGGTTCGGGGGCGGCGGCCTGCACGGCAAACGCTCGCTCGAGGGCACCTTCCTCGGCGCCTGCGTGTTCACCGGTCGGGTCGCGGCGAGGGCGATCGCCGGCGCCGGGCGTCCCGCTGGGTAGGACCGCCGGAGAAGGTCTACCGGCCGGACACCGAGCAGCGGTGTCGGAGGCGGTTGCCTCCGTCGCGGATCGGCGTATCGTTTGATCCGTGCACCGCAGTATGAGCTGGCAGGTGGGCGCCTGGGCAGGATTCGTGTGCATCCTGCTGGCGGCCAACGGGCTCGCGCACGACTCGAACAGTCAGGCGTCGGTCTTCGTCGCGGGCGCCGTCTGCTTCTTCCTCTGGGCCGCCTGGGCCAGGGTGCACTAGGCGCGGAGCGCCTTTCGTTCCTGGCGCTCGGGGCTGACCCTGACCACGTCCCAGGCGAGCCCAAGCCGCTCGAGAGCCGCGATCACGAGGGCCGATGGATCGATCTCCCACGACTGCAGGCCGTGGGTCGCGGAGGTTGGAAACGCGTGGTGGTTGTTGTGCCAGGCCTCGCCCATCGTCGGCAGCGCGAGCCAGAAGACGTTGCGGGACTCGTCCTCGGTCGCGAACCGCCGCCGCCCGAACACGTGACAGATCGAGTTGATGCTGTAGGTCACGTGATGAACCAGGAACATGCGGACGGCACCACCCCATAGAAGGCCGGTGAGCCCGGCGACGAGGGTTCCGCCGAGCGCGTAGCCGATCGCGAACGGGATCGCCAGCCCGATCACGGCCCAGAGCGCGAAGGTCCGATCGATGAACCGGACCACCGGGTCCTTGAGCAGGTCGGGCGCGAAGCGAACTCGCGAGCCGCGCTCCGTGTGGATGAAGAGCCAGCCGACGTGGGCGTGAAGGAGGCCCCGCAGGGACCCCGCCAGTCCGCCGCCGTGACCGATATGGGGGCTGTGGGGATCGCCGACCTCGTCGGAGAAGGTGTGGTGCTTACGGTGATCGGCGACCCACGAGATCACCGGCCCCTCGATCGCCGCTGATCCCAGCACCGCGAAGAGCGCTTTGACCGCCGCAGTGGTCTGGAAGCTCCGATGGGTGAGCAGACGGTGAAAGCCCACCGTCACCCCGAGCCCGGTGGTGACGTAGGCGCCCGCGAGGATCCACAGGTCGCGCCAATGAAGCGCCTGGTCCCAGACCTGCCACGCCGCAACGACGAGGAAAAGGATGGGCAGCGCCGTGACGAGTCCGGTGACGATGCGGTCGGCGGTCTCGTGCTCGACCGCCTGGGTCAGGTCCGGTGAGGACGCTCGCCTCCTCTTGGCGACATCCTGGCCAGCTTCCACACCCCCGACCTTACCCGCCGAGCCTGAACGAAAACCCAACAAGGCCAGAGTGGGGTCCCGGAGATCACCTGGGATCAGGGTGCCGCTCGCTCTACGTTCGAGACCGAACCGGCAACTCCGTCGAGCTGATCGAGGGCGAGGCATGGCCGCCGAGGGAAGAAGCCTAGACGGCGAGCGGCAGCTCGAGCTGGCGCTCGTCACGGGTTTCCGCGCGGCTCTTCAGCCGGCGCCGTTCCAGGGCGCCGGCGTAGGTGCCGTGGAGGGCGTTGGGCGGATTGATCCGGGTGAGGCCGTAGGCCTCGGCCATCGCCCGTCGGAGGGTCTGCTTGAACCTCCGCCCATGCCAGCGTCGGTGGCCGCGCTCGGTCCCGACGTGGAGATGGACCAGCTCGTGGAGCAGCGTCTCCTGGACGTCCCCGAGCCGGATCCCCGGATACGCCGTGACCGATAGCCGCCACTCGGACGGGTTCGCGAAGCCGAGGCGGGTGGGCTCGCGGCGGCTGCGGCGAACGTGGAGCTCAGGGGCGGCCTTGGCCAAACCGCCCGTTGAGAAGACGGGCAGGCAACGAAGGCGCTCCATCTCCTCGTGGAGGTCGAGTCCCGCCACCACGTAGTAGCCCGGTTTGCGCCTGCGGCCGACCGACCGCGCTCGAGCCCGCCTGCGGTTGCCCACCACGCCAAGGTAAGCCCGCGCCCGGCGGCAGTGATAGGTGCCCCACGCGTCGCTGGTCGAGTTGCGAGGACAATGACAATGCAACTCGACCAGCGACGAAGTCCTGCTCCGCCTGGGACGTGTCCCGCCGTCCGGCCCGGGTGGTTGCCGGCCGTCTGCCGTCGATATACGGTGGGCCGACGGTGAGGCGAGCGGCGAGAACCCGGGCTCCGACCGGCTCCCGGTGGCTACTTGTGGTGATCGCGGTCGCCGCCATGCCACTCGCGACGGCGCCGAGCGCGGCGGCCCGCGAGGCCACGCTCACCGCCCGCGCCGGCCGGGGACAGATCCGCTTCGGCGGCTCGACGAGGATCGCTGGAGCGCTCAGCGGCGATCCGGCGGGGAACTCGGGCCAACCGGTCGAGCTCCAGGCTGACTCCTACCCGTATGGCTCCTTCGCGACCGCGGCGTCGACGGCGACCGCGGCTGACGGCTCCTACTCGTTCCCCGTCTCGCCGGGGCGGAACACCCGGTATCGCGTCGTCCTCTCGGGCCCATCGCAGGCCGAGAGCCAGACCGTCGGCCTCACCGTGGAGGAGCGTCTCACGACGAAGGTCCGCTATCCGCCGCTCGGCCGAGCGCGGATAACGGTGGTCTCGCGCCATCCCGCAAACCTTCACTGGGGCGGCAGACGCGTCTCCTGGTACCTGTCGTCGGGGTCGAGGGGAGGGCTCCGGCGAGTCAGGTTGAGCAAGACTCGCGAGGTCGGCCCGGGGATCACCCGCCTGCGGACGACGCTCCCGGTGCCGGCCGGCCGGTTTCGCTTCGCGGCGTGCTTCCGGGCCCACTCGCAGGCGGCGATGGGAGCGCCGAGCGAGCACCCGCGCTGCGGTCGCCGCCGCTTCCGGGGCGCTCGGGACGCCGAATACCAGGGCCGGGGCACGGCCCCGTTCGGCTATCCGGCTCGGCCCAGGATCGCCGCTGGGGCGCACTACCTCGCGCGCCGAGCAGGAGTGACGTCGTTCGCGGTGGTTGGCAGCGAGGGGCGGATCTACGGCGCTCACCTGCACCGGCGGTTCATCAGCGCGAGCGTGGTCAAGGCGATGCTCCTGGTCGCCTACCTCCGGATGCTCGACGCCCGGCATCACCGCCTCGACGCCCACGATCGCTCGCTGCTTCACCCGATGATCCACGTCTCCGACAACGGCGCAGCGACCCGAGTCTGGTCGATCGTCGGCGACCATCGTCTGCGCCGGCTCGCACACGCCGCGGGGATGACCGACTTCTCGATCCGGGGGATCTGGGCGAACGCGATGATCAGCGCGGCCGACCAGGCCCGCTTCTTCTTCGAGATGAACGGGCTGCTCCCCCGCCGATCTCGCGGCTACGCGAACGCCCTTCTCTCTCATATCGTCGGCTACGAGAGTTGGGGGATTCCGGCCGTCGCCAGGCTTCGCGGTTGGAAGGTCTACTTCAAGGGCGGCTGGCGGCCGACCGGGCGCGGCCAGCTCGTGCATCAGGTCGCCCGACTCGAGCGGGGCACGAAACGGGTCGCGATCGCGGTGATGACAGACGGTGACCCGTCGATGGGATACGGGATCCGGACGATTGAGGGCGTGACCCGCAGGCTGCTCCGCGGGCGCTCGTGATCGGGAGGCGGCCTTCGACAACCCCGCTCCGCGCCGTGGCGCGTCCGGCGAGCCGGCCTCGGCCCCTCAGTTGAGGCGTTCTAGCAGAGCCTGCCGCTCGGCCCGTCGGGGCCCGAGCGGAGCTTGCTCGCGACCGGCGAGCCGAGCCCCTTCAGGAACCGCGCCATCTCCTTGCCGGAGTGGGTGACCATGCCCTCGCGATAGCAGGGCGCCGCGCGGGTCGAGCCACTGCGAGTCGCCCACCCCGTCTCGATCCCGGTCCCGCTGGGGAGAGCGGTCGCGATCCGCTGGCCGGCGCTCACCTTGGTCCCGGCCGGCTTCAGCCTCCGCAGGGTCTCGGCGACATAGATGATGTTGCCGGCGTGGTCGCCGTTCAGGAGCTTGTACCAGATGAAATGCCCGCCCGGCCACCCCGAATGGCTGTCGGAGCCGAGGATCTTGGCGTCGCCGATCGCGACGACGGGCGTCCGCCGATGGGGCATGTAGTCGACGCCCATGTCGATCCGACCGGCATACCAGCGCCTGCGGTGGATCGGGTTGACGTAGTGCCCCGAGCAGGTCCCCGCGCTGCTCGCCGCGACCCCGCCGTCGTTCGAGGCGGTGCCGCAGGTTCCGGAGGCGGAGCCGGGCGCCCAGGCCGCGATCGCGATCGCAACCACGCCGCCTGCGGCGGCGAGCCCTGCCTTCTTGCGCATGCCGAACAAACCAGCCTCCTTCGTCGGCCTACGGGGTTAGCTGTCGGGCTGGCGCTAAAGGAGCAGCGCCCTCACCTGAGTGAGTTCGCCCCTAACTCGGTGGTTCCCCCGCTCCCGAGCGCCGGAAGAGCTCGGGATTCGGCGATTACCGGCTATCTGGGTGGCGGCAATCTACACGACGGCGGGGACGTTCGCAAACAGAACCCTCACCCGATGCTCAAAGAGGGCGCTCGATCATTCGACGAGCGCCGAGCCGTCCGTGACGGACTCAGACGAACGGCATTTGGGCCATGAACACAGCTCCGTCCGCGCTCTCCACGAGCTCCACGTCGCCTTCCAGAGCGCGTGCCAGCCTGCGGGCGAGCGCGAGCCCGAGGCCAGCGCCCGCCGCGCCATCCCCGCCGGCCGTGCCCCGCACGCCGGGCTCGAAGATCCGGTCGCGCTCGGCCTGGCTCACCCCCGGGCCGTCGTCCGCGACCAGGAACTCGATTGCATTCGACCCCCGATTGACGGTCAACCGCACCGAGCGACGGCCGTAACGGCAGGCGTTCTCGAGCAGCGGCACGAGCACTCGCTCGGCCGCATCCGCGTCGACGCCGACCCACAACGGCTTCCGGGGCGGCGTCACGGTGATCTCGATCCCGCGTTGGCGGGCCGCGTGGGCGCACGAGCGCCGCGCTCGTTCAGCCACGTCGGTCGCGTCAGCGGTTCCGCGGCTCGGGCTCGACTCGGCGCGAGCCGCCGTCAGCAAGGTCTCGAGAGTCCCCTCGAGCTGACTCGCCCTGGCGCGGATCGCCTCGAGCGCCCTCCGATACTCGTCGCTTCGCCGCTCCCGGGCCAGTGCCAATTCGGCCTCGGCGCTGATCGCCGACAACGGGGTGCGAAGCTCGTGGGAGAGCTCGGCCGAGAACCGTTGCTCGCGCCGCAGGCTCGCCGCCAGGCGATCGAGCATCCGATCGAAGGTCGCGGCGAGCCGGGTCAACTCGTCATGCGGCTCGCCGGCGTTGAAGCGGTGGTCAAGGTCCCGTTGGCTCCACGTCGCCGCCTCGATCGTCATCTGCGCCACGGGACGCAGGGCACGGCGCACGGCCCAGACCGAGCCGGCGACGATCAGGAGGAGGGCGGCCGCCGCGAAGATCGCCGAGGCGACAAGCGCTCGGGAGGCCGTTCGCTCATACGGCTCCAGCGAGAGCCCGGCGACGACGGTGCCCACGCGGCGGCCGGACCGCACCACGGGCACCGCGTACAACCTCGTGTCGGCGGCGGACTCGTCGGCGAAGCGGGCCGGCCCCCCGGCAAGCGAACGCGCGACCCTCTGGACGGGTGCGGGACCGCGCGGCTGCTCGACCACCCGTCGTCCCGAGTAGATCCAGACCTGGGCATCGACCGCTCCCTGGTCGGGAGCCTCTGCCGAGTGGACCTGACCGTGCCTCACCGTCAGCGTGTCGAGGGCGGCCGAGGCTCGGCTCAAGAGCACCTGGTCGGCGTCGTGGTGGAGGCTCGAGTCGAGCGCGAGGTTGAACCCCACGGCGAGTGCCGCGAGCGCCAGCGCGGCCCCGATCGAGACGACGATCGTGAGCCTCCCTCGAAGGCCCAGCCGGCTCATCGAAGCTGGTACCCGACGCCGTGAACGGTGTGGATCCCGATTTCCGTCGGTAGCGATCCGAGCTTTCGCCGCAAGCGGGCGACGTAGACATCGAGGGTGTTGTCGTGAACGATCGCGCCGTCCGGCCAGGCGACGCGGACCAGCTCGCGACGCCTGACCGTCTCCCCGGCCCGGGCGGCAAGCGTCGCCAGGAGCCGAAACTCGGTCGGGGTCAGCGGGGTGCTCTCCCGCTCACACGCGGCGGCGTGGGTCACCGGGTCGAGCCGAAGGTCGCCGACCGTGGTCGAGGACTCGATCCCGCCGCGCTTGAACAGGGCGCGAAGCCGAGCGACGAGCTCGGCGAGGGCGAACGGCTTGGTCAGGTAGTCGTCGCCGCCGGCGCTGAAGCCGGCCAGCCGGTCGTTGACCGCATCGCGCGCCGTGAGGAAGAGAACCGGCGCTTCGAGGCCCCGCGCCCGAAGAGCCTGGCAGACGTCCCTGCCGTCGGCGTCGGGCAACCCGATGTCGACGACGAGCAGGTCCGGAGGATCCTCGGAGGCGATCGCCACCGCCTCGGCCCCGCGGGCGGCCGGGACGACCTCGAACCCCTCCTCCTGCAGCCCGGCGCGGAGCAGGCGGCGAAGGTCGGCGTCGTCCTCGACGACCAGCACTCGAGGCATCGGCATCACCTTCGAAGTATCGCTACGGGCAGCGGGCGGCGTGGACGCTGAGCGCACCGCCTCGACGATCGATCGAGAGCCGGATCGGGGGAGCCCGGAGACCGCCGACGCACAGATCGATGCGCCGGTTGCTCGCGCGACCAAGCCGAACCCGTAGGGGGCGCGCCGAGGAGAGGTCGAAGGCGGCGACTTGATTCGAGTTCGCGCCGGCCGTCCGGTAGCGCGCCGTCCAGCGGGGGACCCAGACGCGAAAGCGCGGCGAGGTGAGCCCCGCGAGGGGATGCATCCGTCCCTTCTCGGTCATCAGGCGCACCGGCCCGCTCGACGAGGTGGCGTCGAGGCTGCCGCTGAAGCCGCGGGCGGAGAGGCGGAGACCGGCGGCCGACCCCCGGATGCCGATGTCCGGGCCGAGCTGGAAGAAGCGGTCGTAGGTGTGCATGCTCGCCGAGCGAACCAGGTCGACGACGATCAACGCGCGGTGGGGCCGATACAGGAACAGCCGGTGATGTGAGACCCCCTGGGTACGCAGTAGCGGATTGCGTCCGTAGATCGCGAACCAGCCGTGGCCGCTGCCGGCAGCGACGATTCCGCTGCCGTAGGCGAGCCTCGCCTGCAGCGGAAAGCTCCTCCCGTCCACGGTGACCACGCTGTGGGCCCGAGCCGAGTGGGCGAAGTTGAACGCGGGGCCCGGATCCTTTGCATAAAGGCCCGTGTCGGAGACGATCCGGTGGCCGCGGTCATAGAGGTCGAAGCTCAGCTCGTCGGCGTGCTTGTGGGAGGTGTTGTGAAACGAGGCCTCCACCGAGAGATACGCGCCTGGCTCCTTGACGAACGCGTAGCCGGACTTGCGCAGTACCAACATGCCCCGAGCGGCCGAGGCCGCGCCGCGAGCGCTCGCCGGGAGGCGCTTCAGGTCGGAGTCGCCGAACTGCGGGATGCGCCCGTCTGGCATCTGAAGCCAGGCGGAGGTCCGCTGCATCCGACGAAGGATCCGCTGCAGCCCGGAATCGGCGTTTCCCGGGACCGCGAGGAACCTCGCCAAATTCTTGATCACCAGGAGCTGATAGCCCGCCGACTGCTCCAACCAGAAACCCTCCCGTGGATAGATCCGACCGCGCAGGGTGCGCGCGAACTCCCGTTGCCCCACCCGCCGCCAGCGTGGAGCCTGATGCATGAACGGGACCTCGCGAGCGAGCAAGGTCAGGCCGAGGTCGACGAAGAGGCCGTGGTTGGTGCGCTTGGTCCTGCTGTCGGCAAGGAGCACCCGGGCGTGTTCGCGGATCGAGTTGGCGAGGAGCCGGCCCCGGGCGGGGGTGAGCATGTGCTCGCAGCGGGCGGCGTTCATCACATAGGCGATGTAGGGGGCCCGGTCTCCGGTCCGCGCGTCGTGCCAGGCATCCGGGGGAGTGGTGGGACCGCCCGGTTGGTTGTCGCGGACCCAGTCGAGCGCGAGCCCGAGCGCCTGTCGGAGCGCGGCGCGATCGCCGTGCTGATAGGCGTAGAGCAGCGGTTGGATCCACTGGAGCTTCTCGAGCTGGTGGCGATACGCCTGGGCGTTCTGGGGGTTCGACTCCCAATTGACCGGGGGCACGAGATGCGCGGTGGTCTCGTGGATCTCGAAATTGCCTCGCTTGGCGCGCTGAAGCGCGGTGGCCGAGGGCGCCGGAGACCGAATCACGTCGTAGGGGAGAGGGCAGGCTGCGGCCCGCGCCCCGCCGTGGACGACGCCGACGGGCTTGCCCTCGCTCCACTCCTGCGCCCAGATCCCCACCCCCGCGACGAGGGTGGCCGCGAGAGCGATAGCGGCAATTCGCGAACCACGGAGAAGAGCCCACGCGGCCAACACCTCGGAACGCTGACGCCACCAGATGAGCGGGCGATGAAAACGACCATCGGGCAACTGCGCATCTAGCGCTCTCGCAGGATCGCGCCGAGCGGCAGGGCGCGCAGCCGGCGCGCGGCGAGCGCGCAGGAGCCGAGCATGGCGGCGAGGCTGGCCCCACCCAGCGCCGCTAGATACCGCCAAGGGATCGCCAGATGATCCGGTGGGGGGTCGAAGACGTGGGTCAACATCGCGACGAGCATCGTCGCCAGCAGCCAGCCGAGCCCGGCGGCGAGCAGAACGCCGGCGCCGAGCACGAGTCCGGCCTCGCTCCAGACGAACGCGGCGACCTCACGGAGCGGCGCGCCGACCGCGGCCATCGTCGCCAGCTCGTGCTTTCGCTCGGCGACCGCGGTGAGCACGAACATTGCGATCGCTGCGGCGGCGAGCGCGACCGCGAAGGCCTCCTCGATGTGGCTGATCCCCGACAGGTCGACCGTGGTGATCGAGGTCACGGTCTTCGCGGTCTGGTCGTCGAGGTTCTCGACCCGCGTTCCGAATCCCCGGGTCGCGGCCGCTACTCCAGTCGCCACTGCGCCGGGGTCCCCGGTCGACCTCGCGAACACCTCGTTCGGGCCCGGGGCATGGGTGGCCGACTCGAGGTAACTGAGATTGGTGACCATGAACGAGTCGCGCGGTGCCGAGGGGAACTCCTGGACGGTGCCGACGACGTGGAAGGGCACGACCCGGAAGTGCCCGGTGCGCTGGTCGAGGACGCGAAGCCTCAGGAGGTCGCCGGGCTTCAGCGAGTAGTCGTTGATCGTCTCGAGCGAGACCATGATCCCGTCCCGGGTCTGCTGGAGCCGGCTCATCATCTGGCTCGCTGTGCCGCCGAGGAAGTAGGAGTCGCGGAGCGAGGTCGCATGGGGGAAGGTCGCCGGGTCGATCCCGTAGGTGTCCTGGAGATCGGGCCCGACATAGGCGTAGGAATGGTCGAGGGGCGTCGTCGCGGCGACGCCGCGCACGGCCGCGACCTTGCCGGCCAAATCGTGCTTGGCGATGGCGCCGGGCGGCGCCGCCACCGTGACGTCTGCACCGAGGGTGAGCTGGGCGTCCGCCCTGGCCTGCTGATCGTAGGTCGCGGCGAAGATCGCGAGGCTGACGCCGAAGGCTAGAAGCAGCCCAACGACGAGCAGGCCCCGGTTGATCGCGGGACCGCGACGACCGGCGCTCGCGAGCAGGAACGAACCGAGCGAGCCGGGATTGCGCGCGGCCGCGCGACCCGCGAGCCAGGCGACGGCGCGACCTCGCACCCGCACGAGCAGGAGCGTCGCCCCGATCCACAGCAGCGCCGGTCCGAAGAACATGTAGATCGACAGCGACAGGGTCGGATTGGCGTCCGGGTTGACCACCGCCGAGAAGCCTGTGCGGATCGTGAGCCAGTAGATGAGCCCGCTGAGCGCCAGCGCGAGCAGGTCGAGGTAGTAGCGTCGCCAGGCCGCCGGACGGTCGCGGACTGCACTTCGCCTCCCCTCGGCGACGGTCCTGCGAAGCACCGATTCGGTGGCGGCGATCCGGGCGGCGCCGGAACCGAGGACACCGAGTAGGACGCTGACCGCCACCGTGACCAGGGCTCGTCCGGTGGTCAAGTGCGCGCCGCCGTTCACCAGAAGCTGGACGGCGACGAAGCCGAGGGCCGCCCCGAGCAGGCCGGCGGCGACTCCGAGCCCGACGCTCTCTGCTGCGGCCAGCGCCACGAGGTCACGGCGCCTCGCGCCCCTCGCCCGCAGCAGGGCGAGGTCGCGCCGGTCGCGCTCGCTCGTCCCGAGGGCGGCCAGATAGGCGACCCCGAGCGCGACCAGCGCGCCCGGGACGGCGAGCATGATGTAGAGGGCCTGCGCGTAGAGCGAGTCCTCGGACGCGGTTGTGAGGGAGTCGGAGAGGTTGTCGACGAACTGGACCCGGCCAGGCAGGGAGCTCTCGACCCGGTTTCGGGTCTGGTCGGCGAGCTTCAGGGCCGCCGAGGGGCTGCCGGCGACGAGCGGGCCGGCGTCGAGCTGGGCCTGAACTTCCCATTGCACCCCCTTCTGGGCGCCGGGCTGCGCATTGGAGGCGGCGTTGGCGGCCGTGATCGGCGCCAGCTCCGGGGCGAGCGTTCGGGCGAAGGTCGAGATCGGCATCAGGACCGCGTTCTCGGGTGGCTGCGCCGGGGCGGGCCCGAGCAGCGGATTGAGCGGCTGAAACACCTGGTCGGGCACGGTGATCAGCCCCACCCCCGAGACCGTGTAGCGCTTCGGGGGCGATCCCGGTCGGGGCTCCAGCGTGACCCGGTCGCCGACGCGCGCCTGAAGCGTCGCGGCCATCTGCTGGTCGAGGACGACGTCTCCCGGCTTGAGCGAGCCGTGCAGGAGTCGGAAGGTGTGGATCCCGCGCCCATAGCCGGGCGGCACCGCGAGCACCGACCCCTGGCTCGTCGACGTGCGACCCGCGGGCCCGGCATGCGTCGAGGCGGCGAACGGAGCGGTCGCGGTCGCCGCCGCCTCCGCGATGCCCGCCTGGCGCGATACGCCGGTCGCGACTGCGCGGGCCTGTTTGTACGAGGACACCGGGCCCTGCCAGTCCAGAGGCACCTGGCGCACCGCGCTCGCCGAGGCGGTCCGCAGCGAGTGTCCGATGAACAGGAGCATCCCGGCCAGGAGCGCTACGGCAGCGGTGACCACGGCGATCCGCAACGCGGTTCGGGCGGGGCTGCGAGCGAGCCCCGCAAGGGCGAGGCGAGCGTGAAGCGCGATCCGCGTCACCGCGGGCCCGTCTCTTCCCGAATCCTGCCGCCCGCCAGCTCGGGGGCGCGTTCGGCGCGCGCTGCGACGTCGGCGTCGTGCGTCGCGATCACGAGCGCGAACCCGAGCTCCTCGCGCAGGGCCTCGATCATGTCCAGGACGCGGCCCCCGGTGTCGGTGTCGAGATGACCGGTGGGCTCGTCGCACAGCAGCAGCTCAGGCTGCTGGGCGAGGGCCCTGGCGACCGCCACGCGCTGTGACTCACCGCCTGAGAGCTCGGCTGGAAGCGAGCCGCCCTTGTCGCGAAGGCCGACCAATGTCAAGAGGGCGTTGGGCCGAGGCCCCTCGCCCCTGATCCGGGAGGCCACCCGCGCCGCGTAGGCCACGTTCTCCCACGCGGTCAGGTGGGGAATCAGGTTCGATCCCTGGAAGACGTAGGCGATTCCTCGCGCCCGCGCCTCGCCGCGCGCCGCCGCGTCGAGGGTCGACAGCGGCTCCCCCCTCCAGCTCACCGTCCCCGCGGTCGGGACGAGCAATCCGCCGAGAATGTGCAGGAGCGTCGTCTTCCCCGATCCCGACCGACCGAGGAGCGCGAGGAAGCCGTCGGCCGCGATCTCGAGGTCGACGTCGCGAAGCGCATCCACCCTCGCCTCGCCGCGTCCGTAAGTGACGCTCACCGACCGGCACGCGGCGAGGGCGGTGCTGCCGGCCAGCACCGTGCTCACCCTGCGACCCTCCCGTCCCTGATCGGCACCACGCGATCGCAGGCGCCGGCGACCCGATCGGAGTGCGTGACCACGACGACGCTGCTGTCGTGCCGGTCACGGAGCTCGCTGAGCGACTCGAGCACGATCGCTTCGTTTCGCTCGTCGAGCTCGCCGGTGGGCTCGTCGGCCAGGACGAGGCCCGCGCGGCGGGCGGCCGCCGCGGCGATCGCCACCCGCTGCTGCTCCCCGCCCGAGAGGGCGGCGGGACGAAGATGCTCGCGCGCGGCGAGCCCGAACATGGCGAGCGCCTCCGACGCCCGTCGCTCGGCGCTGCCGGCCCCGGCGATCCGCAGCGCCGTGGCGACGTTCTCGCGAGCCGAGAGGGACGGCCACAGGTTGTCCGCCTGAAAGACGATTGCCACCTCGGCGCTGCGATACGCGGCGAGCTCGGATTCGGTCAGCCGGGTGAGCGATCGCCCCAGTGCCCTGACCTCACCCGCCGATGGGGTGTCGATCGCCGCGGCCAGCGCGAGCAGCGTGCTCTTTCCGCTCCCGGACGGTCCGACGACGGCCACCATCTCGCCCCGCTCGATTCGCAGATCGAGGCCGCGAAGCGCCACGGTCTCGGCCGGGCCGGACCGATAGATCTTGAAAACGTCGTGGAACTCGAGCGCTCCCCAGGCGATCTCCTCCGGGCGCTCCGGCTCAACGTAGAGGCTGCGCAGCGCCGCCGGCGCGGAATCGTGCTCGAGGCCGGCGATCGCCGCAGTCAGCTCCACCGGTAGCTCTGGATGATCATCCGGTAGGCATCGACGTTGTCGACTCCAACCGGGGTCGCTTCGTTGACCGTCGCGATGCGACCCTTGTTGCCCAGCACGTAGCGGTCGACCATCAGCGTGAATCTCTTTCCGGTCACCGGGTCGGGTGGTCCCTCAACGTGGTAGACGACGTGGACGGTTTGGTTCGGACCCTCGGTGATCTGCTGCGGCGTACCCGGCTTCAGGGTCGTGTCCCGCGCCGCCTCCTTCCTCAGCTCCGCGGACACGGAGGAGACGGTCGGAGTCGGGCCCTTCGATACGGCGATCTCGACGCTGTTGTCCTTGTCCGAGAACGTGACGTCGGTTGTCGAGCCCTTCTGCGCCCAGCCCTCCGGATACTGGATCGAGTAGCCGGCCTGGGAATTCTGGAACCGCAGGAACTTCTGGTTGTCCGGGATGTCGCCCTGAGCGGCCGACTGCGCCTCGGCGGAGGCGGCATTCGCGCCGCCCTGGGCGCTGCCGGAGCTCGATGAGCCAGAGCCGCAGCCGGTGATCGCCAGGGCGAGCGCGGCGAGCAGGAGGCTGGTTCGCGTCAGGTCTGAAATAGCCATGCAGCGATCCTGCGACGCTCGGCCTGAATTACTCCTGAACGGGGAAATGCCCTTCCGCGTGAATGGGCGCGCTGAAAGCCCGCGCATTCAGGCTTTCTTCAGGTGCATGGGCGCACGATGCAGGTGTGCGGTTTGGCGGCAAGCTCACGCCCGGGCGCCGAACGCCGACACTGATCGCCGCCACGGCGGCGATGCTCGCCGGCCTTGCTGCCGCGGCTTGGGCGATCCTCTCGTCGGACCCCTCAGGGTCGTCCCGAATGAACTCCGCACCGGCGGCCTCGACGCAGAGCGCGGACGGGGCCGATCCAGCGACGTCGTTGCCGACCGGCGGGCCGCCCGGACCGATCCCGGGATACCTGCTGATCGCCGACCGCGGGAACAACCGGATGATCCTCGTCGACGGGCGGAAGCGGATCCTGTGGAGCTATCCGCCGCCCGGACACCGCCCGGCGATGCCGTTCCAATCGGACGACGACGCCTTCTTCGCCCCCGGGTGGCGGAGCATCATCACCAACGAGGAGTACCAGCAGACGATCCAGCAGATCGCCTTCCCCACGGGGAGGCTGCTCTGGCACTACGGCCACGTCGGGGTGGCCGGGAGCACGCCGGGATACCTCAACACCCCGGATGACGCCTACCTGCTGTCGGACGGCACCCGAACCGTCGCCGACATCCAGAACTGCCGGGTGCTGTTCCTCTCGCCGAGCGGCAAGGTGATCCGCCAGATCGGCACCACGGCCGCGTGCGGACACGATCCGCCCAGCCTGCTCGGCGGGCCTAACGGGGACACGCCGCTTCCGGACGGTGGCACCCTGGTGACCGAGATCCACGGGTCCTGGGTCGACCGCTTCGACGGGCACGGCAGGCTCCGGTGGAGCGTTCACGCGCCGGTGGGCTACCCGTCCGACGCCCAGCCCCTGCACGGCGGCCGGATCCTCCTCGCCGACTACTCATCGCCCGGCCAGGTGGTGATCATGTCGAAGCAGGGCCGAGTGGTGTGGCGCTACGGCCCGACCTCGGGTCCCGGCGAGCTCGATCACCCATCGCTCGCGCTGGCGCTGCCGAATGGTCTGATCGCGGTCAACGACGACTACAACGACCGTGTCGTCCTGATCGACCGATCCCGGCGGCGGATCGTCTGGCAGTACGGCCACACGAACTCTCCCGGCGCCGGCCCCGGGTACCTCGACATCCCTGACGGCATGGACTTCCTACCGGCCTCGGTCGTCGCCCGGCGGCCGGCGATGGAACGGGCGCTGCGCGCCCCGCCCCGGGCTCGAGGCGGGTGAGCCGGATGGAGTCCGGACGCGGGCAGCGACGTCCCGCCCTCCGCGGCCGGTGGCTCCTCGCTGCCGCCGCGGGCGTGCTCGCGGTGACGTCGCTCGTGCTCGGAGCGACGTCCTCCCATCCGCCTGCGTCGCGGCGCCACGCACCGCCCCGGGCGGGCTCCAGGGGCCTTCGCGACCCGGTGGGACGCCGCCGAGTGGACCTGGGACGCTCGGTTCAGGGAAGGCCGCTCCGGGCCGTCGAGCTGGGCGACCTCGACAACGAGCGAAGCCTGCTGGTCGTCGGGGTGATCCACGGAAACGAGCCGGCGGGGATCCCGATCGCCCGGCGATTGGCCTCGGGTCCGCCCGGGCGGGAACGCTTGCTGATCGTGGTCAAGGACCTGAACCCGGACGGGGTCGCCGCCGGCACCCGCCAAAACGCCGACCGAGTCGACCTGAACCGCAACTTCCCCTGGCGCTGGAGACCGCTCGGCTCCCCGGGT
The DNA here is from genome assembly GCA_035313645.1 of Solirubrobacterales bacterium. GTDB lineage: Bacteria > Actinomycetota > Thermoleophilia > Solirubrobacterales > 70-9 > AC-56. Next base: position 22,100 of record DATGAF010000054.1, on the reverse strand, counting down.
TATCTCCAGTACTCGGGCCCCAGGCCCCTGTCCGAGCCCGAGGCCCGCGCGGCGCGGGCGCTGATCCTCCGCAGGCGCCCCTCGATCGCGATCTGGTTCCACCAGCCGCTCGGGCTCGTCGACGAGTCCGGTGGGAGCCTGCGGGTGGAGCGCCGATTCTCGAAGCTCAGCGGTCTCCCGCTGCGCCGCCTGACCCGATATCCGGGCAGCGCGGTGGGGTGGGAGAACCATCGCCTTCCTCACGCCACGGCGTTCGCGGTCGAGCTGCCCCCCGGGCGGCTCTCCGGCCCAGCAGTCTCGCGGTTCGCGGACGCCGTCGACGACCTCGCCTCCTAGCGCCGGCCCGAACCGCCGATGGAGGCTGGCGAGGGGCGACCCCGCCCACCTTGAATCGACCCCGGGCGCGGAGGTAGATTCGCACCGCTGGTGATCGTCGACCTGCATGCGCACTACCCGATGCACCTCGTCCCCCGAGCGGGAGGGAACGTGTGGCGCCTCATCACGGCGCGCCGGGAGCGACGGCGGCTGCGCGACATCGTTCGCGCCCTCCTGGTCGGCCTGGCGAGCCTGTTCGCCAACTACCGCTCGCCCTTCTCGGGCCCGCGGGTGCGCGTCGAGTACATGCGGGAAGGAGGGGTGACCGTCGCGCTGTCGGTGCTCTACTCGTTCTTCGACGAGGCCGATGTCATCGAAGGAACGCGCCCGCGTCCCGGCTACATCGAGTCGGTCGAGGACCAGCTCAAGGTCGTCCGGGACCACGTCGCTGCGGCCCACGAGCGGGAGGCGGCGGTGGTCCGCGAACCCCGAGGGCTCGAGGAGGCGAGCCGGTCGGGCAGGCTCGCGCTCGTTCCGGCCGTGGAGGGAGGGTTCTCGCTCGGGTCGAGCCCGGAGAAGGTGACGGAGGGCGTCAAGCGGCTCGCGGCGGCCGGGGTCGCGTACGTGACCCTCGCCCATCTGATCTGGCGCGGCGTGGCCACCGACGCACCCGCGCTTCCGTTCATGAGCGACGAGGAGTACCGCCACTGGCTGCCGCAGCCCGAGGAGGGCCTCTCCGATCTCGGCCGGGCGGCGGTCGAGGCGATGGTCGCGGAGCGCATGCTGATCGACGTCTCACACATGAGCGAGCGCTCCCTCCGGGACACCTTCGCCCTGCTCGATCGGCTCGATCCCGATCAGTCGGTGCCGGTGCTGGCCACGCACGCGGGGTATCGCTTCGGCTCGCAGGAGTACATGCTCTCGCCCGAGACGATCGAGCGGATCGCCCAGCGCGGCGGCGTCGTCGGGCTGATCTTCGCCCAGCACCAGGTCGACGACGGCATCCCCACCCCGACGGTCCGCCGCATCAAGTCCAAGGGCGCCCGCCTCGGCGAGTCGATGGAGATCCTCTGCCGTCACGTCGACGCGATCCACGACGTGACCGGATCGCATCGACACACCGGGATCGGGTCCGACCTCGACGGATTCATCAAGCCCACCCTCCCGGGGCTCCAGGACATGCGCGACATGGCGGCGCTCGAGGCGGCGCTTCGGGATCGCTACGGAGAGGACGCCGAGCTCATCTGCTCTCAGAACGCCCTTCGGCTCCTCTCCGGCTACTGGCGCGGCGGGGCGGGGCATTGACCCCCGAGCCCCGCAACGAGGACCTGCTGCGGCGATTCCAGCCCTGCCTGCGCTACGACTCGCTCGAGACGTACTTCGCCGACTCCGCCGCGGAGTGGACCGCCAACCCACCGAACCGCCTCCGGCGGGCCGGCGGCGAGGTCGTCGCCACGCCCGCCAACGGGCTGTCGCTCGACTTCCTCGCGAAGGAGAAGTACGGCAACGGGGCAGGGGTGCTCGCGGGGGACCTGATCGAGTCGACCCGCGGCGACTACGGCCGCCAGTACCTCGAGCTCCGCCGTGCGCACCCCGAGTACCGGAACGTCATGTACGGGCGGACCGTCCGGGCCAAGGAGCGGCTGTGGCTCCAGTACTGGTTCTTCTACTTCCTGAACGACTACCAGCTCGCGCTCGGAATCGACGTCCACGAGGGCGACTGGGAGATGATCCAGCTACGGCTGACGGAGGACGGGTCCGGGCCGGAGATCGCGGCCTACGCGCAGCACAACTTCTGCGAAGTCCGCGACTGGTCCAAGGTCAGGCGGCTGTCCGGGGAGAAGGAGGAGGCGGGCGCCGCGCCGCAGGCGGGCGACTCCGATCGCCCCCTCGTCTATGTCGGCCGCGGCTCGCACGCGTCGTTCTTCGGGCCGGGCTACCACCCCACCGACTTCTACGACATCACCGACGGCAAGCGGAGCCCGAACGAGGACACGCATCTGGAGATCGTTGACGGCGAGCCGCCGGCGTGGCTCGAATGGCCGGGTCACTGGGGTGGCGTCCGGACCGGCTACGGCGGCCCGGCCGCCCCGTGCGCCCATTCCCAGTGGACCGATCCCGACGCGCTCCTTCGCTCGGCGCGGGTCCACCCCGACGAGCCGGGACCCGACGCTCCGCGGCTGTGGGCGCGGCGGCGGCGCGACAGGCTGCTTTTGGAGTTCGACTTCTCGCCGATGGCCGAGACGCCGAAACTCCTCGTCGCGACGGTGAACTCGGAGGACGAGGCGGACGTCGCGCCGCACGCCTACCGGTACACGCTCGAGCGCGTGGCCCTCGGCAGCCTCCAGACGACGATCGAGCTCGACGCCCAAAAGCACTACGACGTGGCGCTCGCGGTGGTGGACGCGCACGACCGCTCGACCCTGGCGGCGATCTTCGTCTTCGCTCCCAGCACCGGCCTGCGCGGCCTCGTCGGGCGGCTGGGGTCGGCGCTCGGGCGGCTGGTCCACCTGGTCCGGATGGCGTTCGGGTGGGAGTACCCCAGCCGCTGAATCCAATCCCGCGGGACTTACTGCTGTGGCGCCCAGCGGAAGGCCAGGCCGTCGCGCTTCAGGGCTTGCGGGCGAGGACCCGCTCGACGATCCCCCACTTGAGGCGCTCGCTGCTCTCGACCTCGAAGCCCTCGGCTGCGAGGTAGTCGAGCGGGTCGCGAACCAGATGGTCGCCGGCGAACCGAACGCTGGGCCGATCGAGCAGGCGCTGCACGGCCCTCACGGGGGCCAGCGGGCTGCGCACATGCTCCACGAGCACCAGGCGCCCTCCGGGGCGCAGCACCCGGCACGACTCGCGGACCGCGGCCCGATCGTCGGGGATCGTGCAGAGCGCGAGCGTGATCACGACGGTGTCGAAGCTCTCGTCATCGAACTCGAGTGCCTGGGCGTCGCCGCGGCGGAGGTCGATCTCGAGCCCCAGGCTCGCGGCGCGTCGGCGTGCGATAGCGAGCATCTCCTCGCTCAGCTCGATTCCGGTCAGGCGCGCCCCGGGCGGGTAATGCCGGAAGTTGCGGCCGGTGCCGACGGCGATCTCGAGCATGTCGCCCGCCGCCCTGGCGCACGCCCATTCGCGCCCGCCGGCGAGGAGCGCCTTCTCGAACCACGCGATCTGCCGGTCATAGCGCGGCGCGGTCCGGTCCTGGATCGCCCGCACCCGCCGGGTCTCGTCGTCGACCGGGATCGTCGAGGCGGGCACGGCCGGAGCCTAGCCGCCGCGCCTCGGCGCTGGGTGTGCGGCTTCTCACATAGCCGCGGGCCGCGAGACGGGTAACTTCAGCACGAGGAGACGCGCTTGCGCACGCAGCTTCCACCCGGGCCCCGGCAGCCCCCCGCAATCCAGACGATCGCCTGGTGGGCGCGGCCGGTCGCGTTCCTCGAGCGCTCTCGCGCCCGCTACGGCAAGCGCTTCACGATCCGGCTCCTCGCCGCTCCGCCGTTCGTGATCCTCTCCGAGCCCGAGCAGCTCAAGGAGGTCTTCGCGGCGCCCGTGGACGTCCTCCATCCCGGCGAGGGAGCGCGGATCCTCGAGCCGGTGGTCGGCCGCAACTCGATCATCCTCCTGGACGAGGGGCTCCACCTCGAGCAGCGCAAGCTGATGCTGCCGGCCTTTCACGGCGAGAAGATGCAGCGGCTCTCCGGCCTGATGCAGGAGACCGCCGAGCGCGAGGTCGCGAGCTGGCCGCGAGGGGAGCCGGTCGCGCTGCACCCGCGGCTTCAGGCGCTCACCCTCGAGGTCATCCTGCGAACCGTCTTCGGGCTCGATCCCGGCGCGCGGCTCGACGAGCTTCGCGACCTCCTCACCGAGATCCTCGACTTCGGCTCGAAGCCGTACTCGATGCTGCCGCCGCTTCAGCGCAACTACGCCGGGCGCGGCCCCTGGGCCCGGTTCGTCCGGCTCCGCGCCCGCGCCGACGAGCTCGTTTTCGAGCTGATCGACGAGCGCCGCGCGGAGGGATCCAATCGCGACGACATCCTGGCGATGCTCCTCTCTGCCCGGCACGAGGACGGGACCCCGATGAGCGACGAGGAGATCCGCGACGAGCTGATGACGTTGCTCGTCGCCGGGCACGAGACGACGGCGTCGGAGCTCGCGTGGGCGTTCGAGCGCCTCGCCCGCGAGCCGGCCGTGCTCGATCGGTTGCTCGCGGAGGTGGGTTCCGGGGACGGCGACGCCTACCTCATGGCCACGATCCAAGAGACGCTCCGGCGCCGGCCGGTGCTCCCGAATGCCGAGCCGCGGCTCGTGAAGCAGCCCTTCGAGGTCGGCGGGTGGATCTATCCGCCGGGGGTCTGCCTGATCGCGAACGCCTACCTCGTCCACCACGACCCCGACGTCTACGAGGAGCCATACGCGTTCCGGCCGGAGCGGTTCCTCGATGAGCAGCCGGGCACCTACACCTGGATCCCGTTCGGCGGCGGTCGCCGGCGCTGCATCGGCGCGAGCTTCGCCATGCTCGAGATGAAGATCGTGCTCGAGGCGGTGCTGGCCACCCACCGGATCGTGCCCGCCGACGGCACGCTGGAGCTGACGAGGCGCCGCAGCATCACCTTCAGCCCCCGCCTCGGCGCGCGCACGGTCCTGAGCGAGCGCCAGCGGGCGGGCGATCGCCGCGAGGCGACGCTCCAAGCCCCCATCTGAGGATCGCCCGCCCCGCTGCGGACGGTTGATCGATCCGCCGCCGAGGGCTCAAGCCTCGGGCCCCGGCGTCCGAGTCGATATCCCGATGGCCGCTACCAGGAGCAGGGAGACCGGGCGGCGATTCGCGCTCGTCGCGGGCGCACTGGCGGCGATCGCCCTGCTCGCTCCCGGGGGCACGAACGCGGCTCCGCATGCGCGTCTCGCGGGCTCCAGGGCGATCGCCCCGGCCGGGGCCCCGCGACCGGTGAAGGAGATGATCGCCGCGGCGAACCACATCCGCCACAAGCCGTACGTGTGGGGCGGGGGGCATGCCCACTGGCGCTCTCATGGCTACGACTGCTCGGGCTCGGTCAGCTACGTGCTTCATCGCGCCTCCCTGCTCGACTACCCGCTCGACGCGACCGGTTTCATGCACTGGGGCAAGGGCGGCCACAGCAAGTGGGTGACGATCTACGCCAACCACGAGCACGCGTACATGGTCATCGCCGGCCTCCGATGGGACACCTCGATGGTCGACGACGGAGATCGAAGCGGCCCCGGGTGGAGCGAGGCGATGCGCTCGAGCAAGGGCTTTCGAGTCAGGCATCCCGGCGGCTCGCGCCGCTGGTAGCGCGCACCCGTCACTGCCGCCACGGCAGGGCACTACCATCCAAGGGTCGGAGGATTCGGGATGGACGAGCGTCGCGACATCGGGAGGAGTGCGACCGCGCATAGGGCGCTTCGCCTCGAGCCCGGCTCACATGCCTCGCCCGGCGACGGAGTCTGTGTGGTGGAGCTCGCCTCGGTGATCGCGGGCGAGCGCTTCTCGGACCGGCCGCGCTGTGTTTGCGAGGTGATTGCCGCCTTCCTGCGGGGCTGGAACGATAGGTCGAGCCACTCCGAGCGCCAGCGGCTGCGTCCGTATGCCTTCCGCGTGGTCGGGTCTCGCTCGGGCAGGCGCATCACCAACCTGAGACGCGACATCTGTCTCACCTGGGCCGGGGCTGACCTGACGGGGAACCGGCTGAGCCGGGGCCTGACGCGCCTCGCCATGCGGGCCCGGATACTCGTCCTCTGCGGCCTCGGATCGGCCCTGCGGCTGGACCGGGGAGCCGGCGAGCTCGCCGCCCGGGTCCTCTTCTCGAGGTATCAGACGAGCGCCGGGTTCTCGCTCGTCGACGCGCTGCTTCGCGCCGGCTCCGAGTCGAACGGCAAGCCGCGAAACGGGAACGGGTCCGGCGAGGCGCCCGTCGATCCCGCCGTGGTTCGTCGGTTGATCGCGGACGCCGTCACCGCCGACGGGCGCACCGAGCCTGGCCGCTCCCGCGAGCCGGCCGGCGTCGCGTAGGTCAGCCCCGGAACCGCCTGTTTAGAAGCCGCGCCGCTCGCGGGCCCGGTTGCGGGCGCGGCGCAGGGCGGGGTCGCCGCCCCGGTCGGCCAGCTCGTTCGCGATCCGCATGCTGCGGAGCGTGAACACGAACGTGAGGACGGCGACGACCGCGGTCACCCGAGCCACCTCCCTGGGTGAGACGCTCGCCACGGTCACGAAGAAGACGTACATGACGATCGCCCCCACCACCGCGATCCAAAGCGAAAGGATGATCCGACCGACGAACCCCACGACGGATCAAGGGTAGCCCTCCGGCGGGCGTGCAGCGCTGCGCTGGCTCACCGCCCCGCAGGGCGCCGGGCTGCAAGCATCCCCCGATGCCGAGCGACCGGGGCGTGACCGCGCGCGAGCTCGCGGCGCTCGTCGTCGGGGCGTGCCTGGTGTCGGTGGTCATGCACTGGCCGCTCGTCCTCCACCTCGGGCGAGACATCCCCAAGGACCTCGGCGACCCGCTCGCCGAGGCGTGGCAGGCGGGGTGGGACGGCCACGCCCTGGCCCACCAGCCGCTTCACTTCTTCGACTCGAACCAGTTCTGGCCGTTCGGCGACACGCTCGCGTTCTCCGACGCGCTCGCCGGTTACGCGCCCGCCGGGTTGATCGGCTCGGGCCCGCACGATGCCGTCGTCCGCTACGACATCCTGTTCCTGTTCGCGTACGCCCTCGCGTTCGCGGGCGCCTACCTCCTGGGTCGCGAGCTCGGCCTCCCCCCCGCGGGCGCCGCGGTCGTCGGGGCGGCGTTCGCGTTCGCTCCGTTCAGGCTCGAGCAGGACGGCCACCTGCAGGTGATCTCGAGCGGCGGGATCCCGCTGGCCCTTGCGCTCGCGGTCCGCGGCTATCGCCTGCGGCGCGGCGCCTGGGTGATCGCCGGCTGGCTCGTCGCCGCCTGGCAGCTATCGATCGGATTCACCCTGGGCCTCCCGTTCGCCTACCTCCTGGGGGCGTTGGGGGCGATCGCCGCGGTCGTCTGGCTGCGGCGGGGTCGGCCGGCGCTCGAGCGGCGGTTGGTGCTCGCCACGGCGATCGGGGCACTCCTGTTCGGGGCCGCCGCGTTCGCCCTCAGCCGGCCCTACGTCCACGTCGCCGACGCCCACCCGGGCGCCAAGCGAACGCCGAGCGAGGTCGAGGCGTTCTCGGGCCCGCCGTGGATCTTCTTGGTGGCGCCCGACGAGAACGAGGTCTGGGGCGGCGCGACCGGGGCGCTTCGCGACGGGCTCTCGAACGTGCCCGAGAAGACGCTCTTCCCGGGCCTCGTCATCATCGCGCTCGCGATCGCCGGGCTCGGCTCGCCCGCCTACCCTCGGTCGCTGCGCCGGGCGCTGGCGGTGGGTGTGGTCGTGATCTCGGTCCTGGCTCTCGGGTTTCGCGCCGGGGGCGGAATCTTGTGGCCGTACCGGGTGCTGTACGACCTCCTGCCCGGGTGGCAGGCGATCCGGGTTCCGGACAGGCTCGTCGCCTTCTCGTCCCTCGGGTTGGCGCTCCTCGCCGGCGCCGGAGCGCAGCGCGCGGCGACGGCGGTCGCGGTGCGGCCCCAGCGCCGGCGCGCCGCCACCGCGCTGGCCGTGGCGCTCGTGCTCGCGATCGCGATCGAGGGGAGGGGGCTGCCGTTCGACCCGCTCGACGACCAGACGCAGCCGAAGGTGCCGCCCGTCCCGGCCTCGGTCGCCTCGGTCCCGCCGCCGCAGCTCCATCTGCCCGCAGAGCGCGCGACGGACAATCGCCGCTACATCCTGTGGTCGACCGACGGCTTTCCGAAGCTGGTCAACGGCCGCTCGAGCTTGAACCCGGCGTTCACGGGGCACCTGATCGCGCGGACGACAGGATTTCCCGACCGTCGCAGCATCCGGTTGCTCTCGCGGGTGGGCGTCCGGAGCGTGATCCTGCACACCAACCGGGTCGCGGGCACCCCGTGGCGGGACGCCGCCCGCCGTTCGGTCGCGGGCCTCGGAGTTCGGCGCAGCCGCCGCGGCGACCTCGTCGTCTACGAGATCCGCCCCAGCCTCGGCTCGGCGACCACCAGGCGATCGGGTCCGAGCTCGGCGCGGCGTTCGCGGTAGCGAAGCGCAAGCAGGGTGGCCAGCGAGGCGCCGAGCGCGAGCCCGACGAGGGCGAGCACCGAGATGCCGCCGCGGAGCGGGGTCACCGGATCGCCCGCGATCGTCGGTCCGAGGATCGCCATCGCCGTCCACCCGGCAAGGGCGGCGAGCGCCGGCCTCAGGCTGCCGAGCCGAACCGGGGGCGTCGCGCGGGCCGCCAGGGCGACGGCGGCGGCGACCGCGGCGAGGAGCGGGAGGGCGGCGAGCCATCCGTTCCGGACCCCGATCACCGTCAAAAGCGTCTGCTCCAGGGTGCCGGATGCGAGCTGGTCGGCCCAGGTCCCGGTGCCGTTGTCGCCGATCAGCGGGAAGGTCAGAGCGCCGGCGAGCATGAAGACGACCGAGGGGATGGCGAGCGCGAGGGTGAGCGCCGGAAGCCGCCGGTAGGCGGTCGCCAGCCCGAGGGCGACGAAGGGCAGTGCCGGGATCAGGAAGCGAGGTCCCGGCGAGCCGCCGCCGAACGGCAGCCAGTAGCCGGCGTTGTAGAGGAAGAAGACGATCGCGACTGCGAGCACGACGTTGCCCTCGGCGGCGTGCGCTCGCCGACGCATCATCACCGCGCCCGCCACGGCCATCGCCAGCACTGGAGTCAGCGTCAAGAGGCCGCGACTGGCGATCAGGAGGTCGACCGCGGCACCGGGATGGGGGAGGTTGATGCCGAAGAAGCCCGAGTCGTTCAGGCCGAGGACGGCGTGGCCCGTCAGGCCCTGAACGGCAACGGCGTTCGAGTACGCGAAGCTGAACGGCGAGCCGAGCGCCCAGAGGTTGAACGCGAGGGCGGGCGCCGCGCCGCAGATGGCGGCGCCTCCGTAGGCCACGGCGCGGGGGAGCCGCCGTCCGGGCCGCGAGATCGCGTAGACGAACAGGATCGCGCCGAGCAGCCCGAGGGGGTACTCGAGGGTGACCGCGAGCCCGACGCAGAGCCCCGCGGCCGCGACGAGTGCGAGGCTCGTCGCCGGTCGAGTCGCGCCCGCGTCCGAGCCCGAAGGGCGATGGGCTGGGCGCGCGGGGCCGAGCCGCTCCCGGAAGAGGAGCGCGAACGCAGCGAACCCGAGCGTCGCCGAGGCGATGTGGGAGAAGTACTCGGCGGCGAAGGTCATCACGATCGTTCCCAATCCCAGGGTGATCGCCGCCGCGGTGCCGTAGCCGGGCTCGAGGCGCTCCCCGACCCAACGCACCAGGAACAGGAGGCCGATCGCCGGAAGCACGGCGCCGACCAGGGTAAGGGCCCAGATCATGGGCGCCTCGTTCTCGGCGTTGGCCTCGACCCGGGCCGCGCGCCGGGCGCTGAACCCGTACTGGTTCAGGTCCGGTTGGGGCGGCGGCGCCCAGCGTGGATGATCGGCGCGGCTGGCGGTTTGGGCCGCGTCGCGGGCCACGTCCTCGGCCCCCGCGGCATGGAGCCCGAGATAGACCGGGAGGGTGAGGGCCGGAAGCCCGGGCGCCTTGACGGAATAGAAGTGGCCGTCGACGAAGGCCTTGTCCCTCGTCTGCCACTGCCAGGGGTCGATGTCCGCGCGGCCGGCGGCGAAGGCCCGAACCTGGGCGTAGTGGGCCAGCTGCGCCCAGCCCATCGAGTGCATGACGACGCCCCATGCGATCCCGAGGGCGACGATTGCGGCGATGCCGGGCCGAGCGCGCAGCGGCTCCGCCATCCGGCGTACGCGCCTCACGAAGCGGTGATTGTAGAGGGGCTTCGACACAGGGCCAGCGTCCAGGGCAGCGAGCTCCGCACCTCGACCACCTCGAGCCGGCGGCCGAGGAAGCCGACGAACGCGGTCCGGGACCAGTGGTTGAGGTGGCCGGGCGTGTTGCCGAGATCGAAGACGTAGTGGAGGCGGGCCAGGTTGAGCCACCTCCACAGCGGCTCGCGCGGCACACTGAGGATCGCCCAGGGCCTCGCCAGGGCCGCGACCGTCTCGAGCCCCCCCTCGGGGTCGGCAAGGTGCTCCAGCACCTCGCAGCAGACGATCAGCTCGGCGGCGTCGGTGGCCGGGTCGAGCGTCTCGAGGGCGGCAGGACGAAAGTCCACCTCGACCGCGGCGGACCGGGCGCGCCTGCGGGCCTCGGCGATGACCTCCTCGGACGCGTCGGTCCCGCGAACGCGGAGGCCGCGGCGCGCGAGGCGAATCGACAGCTCGCCCTCGCCACAGCCCACCTCGTGCGCCTCCGCCGCCCCGCTTCTGTCGACCAGGCGCTCGAGCTCCGCGATGAAGCGGCTGACGAGCCGGCGCTCGACCGGGTTCCGCGTCCCGTACTTGTCGTAGACGTTGCCGCCCGGGCTCGCGACCGGCGCTCCGGTGAGCCGCCGGCGGGTACGTTGAGGGGCGATGTCAGGCATGGCTTTGGGGACGATTTTTCCGCTGGTTCACGGCTCGGACCTGGTCAAGGCGATCACGATCCCGCTGTTCACGGGCGCGATCGGCTACGTGATCAACTGGACTGGGGTCTGGATGCTCTTCTACCCGGTTCGGTTCGCGGGGTTTCGCCTTCCGGGGCTCGCGCCCCTAGTCACGCTTCTGCCGAGAAAGATCCAGCAGATCCCGGGCTTCATGCATGGGGCGGTCGGCTGGCAGGGGATCATCCCCTCGCGCGCCGCGAAGATGGGGTCGATCGCCGTCGACAAGGGGATCGCCAAACTCGGCAGTCCGGCCGAGTTCTACCGCCAGCTCGAGCCGGAGAGGATCGCCGAGCACATCCTCGCCACCTCGCAGCAGGACATTCGCGAGGTCGTGGATCGAATCATGGAGCGGGAGCACGGGGCGCTGTGGCGAGACCTCCCACCGCGGCTGCGCGAGGCGGTCCACTCCCGCGTCCAGGAGCAGCTCCCGGAGATCGTTCGCGAGGTGACCGAGGAGATCGGCGACAACATCGATCAGCTCCTCGACGTGAAACTGATGGTGATTCGCCAGATGGAGGCCCGGCCCGAGCTCGCCAACCGCGTCTTCGGGGAGGTCGGCGAGCGCGAGCTGAAGCTGATCGTCAACCTGGGATTCGTGTTCGGCCTCGTGCTGGGCATCCCGGTCGTGGCCCTCACCTTCGTCTTCCCATACTGGTGGGTTCTCCCGGTGTGCGGGGTCGTGGTCGGGTGGGTCACGAACCTGCTCGCGATCTACATGATCTTCCAGCCGGTGGAGCCACGCCGGCTGGGTCCGGTGCTCCTGCACGGCCTCTTCCTGCGGCGTCAGCGCGAGGTCGCGGACATCTACGCGGAGATCATCGCCGACGACATCGTCACGATCGGCAACATCGGAGAACAGCTCCTGCACGGGCCCCGCGCGGACCGCACGCGGTGGATGCTCGAGACATCGCTGCGCCCCGCCGTCGATCGCGCGGCGGGAGGAGGCGTCACCAAGGAGGCTGTGCGGATGGCGGTGGGGCCGCGCGAGTACGACACCATTCGCGACTCCGTTGCAGCCGAGGCGGTCGATTACACGATGACTCCCCTGACGGACCCCGAGTTCAACCGAAGCCAGAGCGATCAGGTGCAGGCGCTGCTCAGCGCGCGCATGCGCGAGATGTCCCATCCAGACTTCGTCGAGCTCCTCCGCTCCGCGATCCGCGAGGACGAATGGCTGCTCTACCTGCACGGTGCGGTGCTGGGGTTCTGCGCGGGCCTGGTCCACCTGGCGATCTTCGGGGTCTGACCAGCCGCCATGCCCCAGGATCGACGCTCCTCCAGCCCGTTCCAGGTAGTGCCCGCCGCGGCTCGGCTGACGGCGTCGGCGTGGCGGCACAGCGCCGAGTGGGCAGTGGGCACTTCGCTGCGGCTCGGCTCGAGGGTGGCGCGGACGGCGCTCGGGCGCGAGGCGACGCCCCCTGCGGGCCCCGACGCCGTCCGCGAGGCGCCTCCACGGGGTGACGGAACGGAGGCGAGCGCTGCCGCGCTTCGAGAGCGCGGGGCCGAGCTTCTGCGCCGCTCCGCCGACGTCGACGAGGGCGAGGGCCTCCACCCGGCCTATGCGCGGATCCTCGACAACCTTTCACCGGATGAGGCCCGGATCCTGCGGCTGCTCGCGACCGGCGGCCCACAGCCGGCGATCGACATCCGCCGCGGCATGCCACTCGTCTCCGAGCTGGTCGCTCCCGGGCTCAACATGATCGGCGCCGAGGCGGGCTGCCGGCATTCCGACCGGGTCCACGCCTACCTGAACAACCTCAACCGGCTCGGCCTGATCTGGTTCTCGCGCGAGACGCTCCGGGACACGAACGGCTACCAGGTGCTGGAGGCCCAGCCCGAGGCGATCGAGGCCATGAAGGGGGCCGGCCGCACGGCCCGGACCGTGCGCCGCAGCATTCATCTGACTCCGTTCGGCGCCGATTTCTGCGAGGCGAGCCTGCCGCTCGACAGGTCGAAGGACGACGCCACGGGAGAAGCGCCGCCCCGAGAGCACCGTGCGGCCGGCCCGGACTCCCAGGCGCCGGTCAAGGACCGGCGCGCTGACTCCGCTACGTGAGCGCGGAGATGCGTTCGGGAAGGTCGATAGCCGCGGTCCTCGCGATGTGCGCGGTCGCCCTTCCCGGCTGCGGCGGCGGGGGGTCCGAGACGACCAGCGGTGGCAGCGGGACGCCCGCGGCCGTGGCGCCCACGGCCCAGTGGCCGTTCTTCGGGCGGGTGCCCGAGCGGACTCACTACATCGCCGACGCGCCCGATCCACCGTTCAGGTTCGCGTGGGTGTTCTTCGCCCACCAGCTGATCGAGTTCCCGCCCGCGCTGACCAACGACGGCCTCTTCCTCGCCAACAAGGCCGGTGGTGTCTACGCGCTAGACACCAGCGACGGAAAGCTCCGCTGGAGGCGCGATCTCGGCCGCGACGTCACCGGGCCGGCGTCCGCGGGCGGGCTCGTGTACGTCGCCCAGCTCGGTGGAGATTTCGTGGCGCTCGACGCGAAGAGCGGAAAGGACCGCTGGAGCTTTCACGCCCCGAGTCAGCTCGAGTCCTCGCCCCTCGCGGTGGGCAAGCAGGTGTACTTCGGCTCCGACGGCGGGACCCTCTGGGCGCTCGACGCGAACACGGGCAAGGTCGCCTGGAAGCGCAACCTGGGCGCGCCGATCAAGGCGAGCCCGAGCTATCACCACGGCGTCCTCTACGTCGGCGATTACCGCGGGCGCATCCACGCGCTGTCCGCCGCCGACGGCCGCGTTCGCTGGAGGCGGAATACCGGCGGGAATGCCGGCTTCTACTCCTCCGCGGCGATCGCGTTCGGCCACGTGTACGAGGCGCGCTCCGACGGCGCCGTCTTCGCCCTGTCCCTGAACGGCAGGCCCGCGTGGAGGTTCACCGCAGGCAACAGCATCTACAGCTCGCCGGCGCTCGCCGATCTGCCCGGCGCCGGGCCGATGCTCTTCGTCGGCAGCTACAACCACCGGCTCTACGCCCTCGACGCGACCAACGGCCGCCGCCGCTGGAGCTACGACGTGGGCGGCCAGGTTCCCGGCTCCCCGACCGTGGTCGGGACCACCGTCTACACGTCGAGCTTCGACACGAAGAAGACCGTGGGACTCGACGCGCGGAGCGGCGAGCCGGTGTGGACCTGGGGGTCGGCCGGCTACGACCCGATGGTCTCCGACGGAAGCCGCGTGTTCCTCAGCGGGTTCCAGACGCTGTGGGCGTTCGACGACTGCCTCCCGCCCGGCCGGGCCAGGGAACGGACCGGGGGCCCGGCGTCGCTTCCGGTCTGCAAGCGAAGCGCCGACCTGCACCTGGTCGATGTCCAGCGCGCCCTGCGGGTCGATCGCCCGGTGTCCTCGGCGGCGCGGTCCGGCTAGCTCGGCTCGCCGGACAGCTCGATCCGCTCGATCACCTGCGGCTCGAGCGGCCGATCGCCGGACCCCGTGGGCGCTGACTCGAGCGCGTCGACGGCGTCCATCCCCTCGCTCACCCGCCCGAAGACCGTGTGCTTGCCGTCCAGCCACGGCGCCGCCTCGGTGGTGACGATGAAGAACTGCGAGCCGTTCGTGTCCGGCCCGGCGTTGGCCATCGCGAGCGCCCCCCGCACGATCTTGTGCTCGTTGATCTCGTCCTCGAACGTGTAGCCGGGACCGCCGGTGCCGGTGCCCTCGGGACATCCGCCCTGGACCATGAAGTCGCGGATCACGCGATGGAAGATGAGCCCGTCGTAGAAGCCGTCCGCGGCAAGGTTGCGGAAGTTGGCGACTGTCTTCGGCGCGTCGCCCTCGAAGAGCTCGACGGTGATCGGCCCGGCGTTCGTGTGGAGGGTCGCGTTGGACACTGCGAGGCGCCAATCTACCTTGCGGCGAGAGTGGCCGCGGGCGCGTCTTCCGACCGCGGGGAAAATTCCGGGCCGACGACGTCAACGGACTAGTGACACACGGGGGAGGGCCGGCGCCTATGCTGGCGGCCGCATGTGGGAGCGAGGCCAGGGGATGCTCGTCGCGCTGGGTGTGATCCTCGCCATCGCGCTGGTCGCGGGCGGCGTCGCCGTGCTCGCCCGGTCGGGGGGCGGCGACCGACACCGCGGGACCAACGGTCCCGACCACCTCGTCGGCACCTCCCACGCCGACACGCTTCGAGGCCGGGGCGGCGCAGACGTGATCGACGGTCGCGGCGGGCGCGACGTCCTGAACGGCGGGCGCGGCTTCGATCAGCTGAACGGCGGCGGCGGCAGCGATCGGATCGAGGCCCGCGACGGCCACCGGGACGCGATCGATTGCGGCCCCGGGCGGCATGACCGGGCGATCGTCGATCGCGCCGAGGACGGGGTCTTCGATTGCGAGCGGGTGATCGTCCCGAAACCGTTCCAGAAGGGGGGACGCGCCGGATGAGCGAGCCGGATCGCCGCGAGGGCGAGGCTCGCGAGCGTGAGGCTCACCCCGAGTCGCACATGCGGCGGCGGGAGTTCCTCGCCCGGACGGCCGGGCTCGCGGGACTCGCGGGGCTGGCCACCGTCCTCCCGGCCGAGACCCTGATCTCCCAGGCCGCGAAGGTCCAGACCCGCGCCGCGCTCCCCAGCCCGAGGAACGTCCCCATCGACACGTTCGTCGTCCTGATGATGGAGAACCGCTCGTTCGACCACTACCTCGGGTGGCGCCCCGACGCCGACGGGCGGAACGCCGGACTTCGCTACCCGGACGCGCAGGGCCATCTCCATCCCACCCACCCGCTGGCGCCGGACTTCCAGGGCTGCGGGTTCAACGACCCCGACCACGGCTTCGAGGGCGGTCGCAAGGAATACAACCACGGGAAGCTCGACGGCTTCCTTCGGGTGAACGACGAGTACGCGATCGGCTACTACGTGAAGCAGGACCTCCCCTTCATCCCGGACGCGGCCAAGGCGTTCACCCTGTACGACCGCTACTTCGCCTCGCTGCTCGGCCCCACGTTCCCCAATCGCCACTACATGTGGGGAGCGCAGTCGGGCGGCCAGACGACGAACGTGATCCCCGCCAGCTCGCTCGGCGACCGGTGGGAGACGATCTTCGACCGCGCGATCGCCCGCGGCCTCACCGCCCGCTACTACTCGTTCGACCAGCCGTTCGCCGCCCTCTACGGGCCCAGGGCCTTCAGCTGGATCCACCCGATCGAGGACTACCTCACCGACGCCGCGGCGGGAACCCTCCCGAACATCGCGTTCGTCGATCCCCCGTTTCTCGACGGCAGCGGCGGCGACGGGCTCTCCGGCGACGAGCACCCGCACGGTGACATCCGCATCGGCCAGGCGTACATGTCGCAGATCACCCACGCGTTCCTCGGATCGCCGCAGTTCCGAAGGGGGGCGATGTTCATCAACTACGACGAGTGGGGCGGGTTCTTCGACCACGTCGGCCCGCGGTTCGTCCCCGACGACCGGCAAAGCCGCAAGCTCGCGAAGACGTTCGGGATCACCGGGTTCCGCATCCCCGGCGTCGCGATCTCCCCGTACGTCCGGCGCGGGCACGTGAGCCACGCAACGCTCACCCACGAGTCGATCCTGAAGCTGATCTCCTACCGCTTCGGGCTCGGGTACCTGAACACGCGCCACCGCTACGCCTCGAACATCGGGCGAACGTTCAAGTGGGAGCATCCGAGCTTCGACGTCCCCGACCTACCGTCGCCGGCGCCCCCGGTGACCACGCCGTGCTCGCTGCAGTCGGGGCCGAAGCGCGAGGCGCGGGTGCGAAGCGCCGCCGAGGCGAGCGAGGGGCCGGAGATCGGCTCCCCCCAGTGGAACGCCTACCTCGACCGGCTCGGGTACACCCCGCAGCGCTCGAGCTACGTCTCCGTCTTCGGCGACACGCCGCGGGCCAGGGAGCTCGACCAGCTCGCCGGGACGGCGTTGGCGCGATGACCCGGCGACCGACGGCGCTCGCCGCCGCGCTCGCCGCGATGCTGGCCCTCGGCGCGGGGGCCGCCTCCGCCAAGCCCGTGCCCCACGTCAAGCACGTGTTCATCATCGTGCTCGAGAACAAGGATCGAAACCGGACCTTCGGCAAGCACACCCAGGTGCCGTTCCTCGCCCACCGTCTCCGCAACCGCGGCGCCTACCTGCCGAATTACTACGGCATTGCCCACGAGTCGGCGCCCAACTACCTGGCGATGATCAGCGGTCAGGCGCCCAACCCCGACACCCAGGCCGACTGCCAGGTCTACTCCGACTTCATGCCCGGAACGCCGACCTCGGGCGGCCAGTACATCGGCCAGGGCTGCGTCTATCCGCCCGGCGTCGAGACGATCGCGAACCAGCTCGAAGACTCTGGCTTCAAGTGGAAGGGCTACATGGAGGACATGAACGCCGACGCGCCGCCCGGCAAGCAGGACCCCTGCCGCCACCCCTCGGCCAATGCTCACGACGACACCCAGTCGGCCGAGCCCGGCGACCAGTACGCGGCTCGCCACAACCCCTTCGTCTACTTCCACGCGATCACCGACTTCCCCACCTGCAAGCACCACGACGTCGACTTCTCGCACCTGCGTCACGACCTGCGCCACCGTGGGACGACGCCCAACTACTCCTTCATCGTCCCCAACCTCTGTCACGACGGCCACGACCATCCGTGCGTGAACGGCAGGCCCGGCGGGCTGAAGTCCGCGAACAAATGGCTGAAGAAGAAGGTCCCGCGAATCCTCCACTCACCGGCGTTCAAGCACCGGGGGCTCTTGATCGTCACCTTCGACGAGGCCGAGGCGCCGCCGGGCGAGCAGTCGGGCACCGACGCCCGGGCGTGCTGCAACGAGCAGCCGGGTCCGAACACGCCCAACCCGGGCGGGCCGATCCCAGGGCCCGGAGGCGGCAAGGTCGGGGCCGTCCTGGTCTCGCCGTGCATCAAGCCGCGGACCGTCTCGAAGGTGCCCTACAACCACTACTCGATGCTCCGCTCGATCGAGCGGAACTTCCACCTCCCCTTCCTGGGCTACGCGGGCCCGCACGGGCTGCGCCCGTTCGGACGCGACGTCCTCAACCGGCGAGCCTGCCGCCGACGTTAGCGGGGGGCCGGGCGCGCCACGCGCTCGTTCGATTCCGAACGCCCGGAACCGGCGCGCGGCGGCGTCTCGGCGGCTAGTTTCAGCGGTGGATGGGGACCAGGAGGAGGTCGGCGGTCGTGGTGGCCGCAGCGGTTGCGCTCGCGATCCCGAGCGTGGCCACCGCGGCGTTTCCCGGCTCCGACCCGAACGAGAGCGTGCGGGCGAACGCCCCCAACGACCCCGGCTTCGATCGCTGCGAGCCCGATAACGAGGGCGGACAGGAATGCTCGAACGTCTTCGGCGAGGAGTACGCGCGGTTCGGATTCGCGCCCGCAAGCGCCCAGAACACCGCCACCTACCACAACCTCACCGACCCGCACACGCAGCGGCTCATGGCACAGAACACGCTGGCAGGCCGCACCCCGGCGGGACAGGTCTCGGGCGTCTCGGCGGACCGGGCGTGGAAGTACTCGCCCGGTGATCCCGAGGTCCAGGTCGCGATCCTCGACACCGGGATCGACTGGAGCCGGAACTCGCTTCGGCGACGCGTCCACCTCAACCGGGGAGAGCTTCCGGTTCCCCAGCACGACCGCGGCGCCCCGGTCTCCGACGCCTCCGCCGTCCCGGCGTGCAGCGGGTTCACGGACTCCTACGACGCGAACGGGGACGGGGCGTTCAACGTCCTCGACTACGTCTGCGACTCCCGGGTCGACCCCGCCGCGGGCGCCCACGGTGACCCTCAGCTCCTCGACCCCGAGGACCTGATCGCCACCTTCAGCGACTCGAGCGACACCGACTCGAACGGCTATGTCGACGACATCGCTGGCTGGGACTTCTTCGACGACGACAACGACCCCTATGACGCGTCGAGCTACTCGAGCGCGAACTTCCACGGCTCCGGTCGGGCCTCGGACGCCGCCGAGGAAGGAAACGACGCCCAGGGAAGCATCGGCGTCTGCCCGGGCTGCCAGATCATGCCGCTGCGGGTCTGGGACACGTTCGTCGTCGACACGAACAACTACGGCGAGGCCGTGGCCTACGCGGCCGACAACGGCGCCGAGATCGTCGAGGGCGCTGTCGGCGGCCTCTTCAATTCGAGCTTCGACCGCGAGGTGTTCCGCTACGCGTACTCGAAGGGCACCCTCCCCGTCCTCGTCTCGTCCGACCTCAACACCGCCGACCACAACTTCCCCACCGACTACGCCCAGGCGCTGATGGTCCAGGGGACGGTCGCCGATGTCAACGGGCTCGGCCAGGACGTCTCGGAGCCCCACCTCCAGCAGCTCCTGAACGCCCTCCAGGTGCCCACCAACGCGCCCGTCGGGACCTGGTTCCGGAACTCGGGCACGACGCAGTACGGGGGCCACGCCCACATCGTGATGCCGGCGACCACGGGCTCCGAGGCCACCGGCCAGGCCTCGGGCGCGGCCGGTCTTTTGGCCAGCTACGGCCTCCAGCGCTCCCATGGCGGCCAGCTCGGCGGCGGACCGCTGAAACCGAACGAGATCAAACAGCTTCTGACGATGACGGCCGAGGATGTCGTCCCGGAGAACACGGTCGGCAGCGGGACGCCGGATCCCTCGCAGACCGGATGGGATCAGCACTTCGGCTACGGGCGCCCCGACCTCGGCCTGGCGATGGAGCGGATCAACCAGGGGAAGATCCCGCCGCAGGCGCTGATCACCTCGCCCGACTGGTTCGCACCGCTCGACGTCGACCAGCAGTCGCACGTCCCGATCCAGGCTGACATCTCGGCCGACCGCGCGCCGCTCCAGAACGGCAAGCGATACGACTGGCAGCTCCAGTGGGCGCCGGGCATCGAGCCCTGCGAGTCGGACTTCCAAACGGTCGCGAGCGGCAGCGGCTCGGGCGAGCTGAACGGCGCCCTCGGGACGATCAACCTGCAGACGGTGCGCGCGGCGCTCGACGCGCGCCACACCACCTCCTCGTGCGACAACACCCTCGGAACCGTGACCGGCGGCTCCACCCCCGACCCGACCGCGCCGGCGAAGGGCCCCGGCGACGTCGACCCGAACGAGCCCGCGTTCACCGTGCGGGTGGTGGTGACGGACACCGCGGGCAACCGCGGCGAGGACCGCAAGGTCCTGTTCGACTATCGCGACACCTCGCTGCACAGCGGCTGGTCGCGGCCGATCGGCGGCCAGCCGGACAACACCGGCACCGCGGCCACCGGCGGCGACCAGTCGCAGCGGATGTACGACCTGAACGGCGACAACAAGCTCGACGTTGTCGAGGCCGACTCGAGCGGCGGGCTCCGGGTCCTGAACGCCAACGGGTCGCCGCTCGCGAGCTTCAACAACGGCCAGCCCGAGCGCACCGCGACCTATCCCAACGTCCATCCCGGCGCGCCCGTCTACAGCCAGCTCGATCCGCCACGCGAGGTGCTGCGGACCCCGGCGATCGGCGACATCGACGGCGACCGCGAGCCGGAGATCGTCGACGCCGCCGGCGAGCACGTCTACGCCTGGAACGCCGACGGCACTCCGGTGGCTGGATTCCCCGTGCGGCTCGACCCGTCCTTCTCCCAGCCGCAGGACCGGACCAGGCAGAACCACGTCAAGCGGGGCTTCGCCGGCTCGCCGGTGCTCGCCGACCTCGACGGCGACGGCAAGCTCGAGATCATCCAGTCGGGTCTCGATGACCACCTCTACGCCTGGCACCGGGACGGGACGCCGGTGTCGGGCTTCCCGGTCCACCTGCGGGTCGGCGCCTGCGACGCGGCCGTGCCGTGTGCCGAGTCGATCAACACCCCGGCGGCGGGGGACATCACCGGCGACGGCAAGCCCGAGATCGTGGTCCCGACGAACGAGAACGACCCGAACCCGAGCGCGCCCGGCGCCCCCACCGACCCGGGCGACTTCGCCTCCCAGATCCGTGGCGCGGTGATCAACCTCCTCGCCAACGCGATCGGCGGCTCCGGCCGCATCTACGCGGTCCACGCCGACGGCTCGGACCACGCCGGCGGCCCATTCCTCTCCGGCTGGCCGATCCACCCGAACGGCGCCCAGCCCGACGCCCTGCCGTTCGCGGGGCCGGGGGTGGACCCCGTGATCGGCGACGTGAACGGCGACGGCACGGCCGAGGCGGTCACCTCGTTGACCACCGGCACGGTCAACGCGATCCGCGGCTCCGGCGCCACGGCGGTCGGCTACGACCCCCAGCCCGGGAGCGGCGAGGCGGTCGACAAGTCGCAGACCATCAACTTCTTCGAGAACCCGATCGTCGCCAACTTCGATCCGTCGACCTCGGGCCTCGAGGTCCTGAAGGGCGGGATCACCCTGAACCAGCTCGTCAACGTCGGGATCGCCACCGGGCAGAACCTCCCCTACAACCACGTCCTCCAGGCCTGGGACGGCCAGACCGGCGAGGAGCTCCCGGCCTTCCCGCAGGCCGTCGAGGACTACCAGCTCCTCTCGAGCCCGGCGGTCGCCGACGTCTCCGACGCATCGGGGCCGGAGACGATCGTCGGCACCGGCCTCTACCTCCTGCGTGACATCAACGCCCAGGGGCAGGAGGGCGCCGGGTGGCCGAAGTTCACCGGCGGCTGGATCAACGCGGTCCCGGCGATCGGCGACGTCGACGGCGACGGGAAGCTCGAGGTCGCGGTCGACACGCGCGAGGGGTTTTCGTTCCTGTGGGACACGAACAGCCCCGCCTGCGGGACCAACAACCAGTGGTGGACCTCGCGCCACGACGAGTGGAGCACCGGCGACCACGCGACCGACTCGCGCCCGCCCGGCTCGCCGGAGAACCTCCGGGCGACCCGGAACGCCTCGCGCGACATGACCCTGAGCTGGAAGCAGCCGGGCGACGACTGGATGTGCGGGCGGCCGGACCACTACCAGGTGCTCGCGTCCGCCCACCAGATCGTGCACCCGAGCGACGGCGCCGTGCTCGACGGCTCCGCGGCGAGCGGGGGGCCGGGAGACGAGGTCACGAGGACCTTCAGCCGCCAGGAGATCGGCAACGCGCGGCACGTCGCGGTGATCTACCGCGACGACGCCGGCAACTGGGGCTTCTTGCGGAGCGCCACGGTTCCGCAAGCGCCGGGCGGCTCGCCTGGCTCCGGACGCTGCCACAACCTGATCAAGGGCACGGCGCGAAGCGACCACCTCCGCGGCACGCGCCGAAGCGACCGGATCAAGGGCCGGGGCGGGAACGACCGAATCAGGGGCGGGCGCGGCGCCGACTGCATCAACGCCGGCA
>DATGAF010000053.1:0-8397 GCA_035313645.1 Solirubrobacterales bacterium | reverse complement strand
GCGGGACTCCTCGCTTTTCACGTCCTCAGGCTCGGCTCGCGGCCACGCGTTGCATCGCCTCGATCGACTGGCGAAGCCAGCTTCGGAAGTAGCGCGCCCCGGCGACGGCGTCGAAGATCCGGTATCTCAGCCTGTCGGGCTCCATCCCGAACGTCGCGTCGACGAAGGTGCCGTCCTGGGCCTCGGTGAGCTGCATGTGGACGTAGGTCCCGGTGTTCACGCACCGGATCAGGAGGTCCTTGCAGTCCTCGAGGCGGTCCACCCGCAAGAGCATCGCGTCTCTGCCGAGCGGCGTCTGGACCACCTCGCGGTAGGTGCACCCGGCCTTGATCCCCTCGCATTCGACTTCGACCACTCGCGGCCACCATTCCGGGTGGCGCTCCACGTCCTCGAGCAGCCCCCAAACCACCTCCACCGGCGCGTCGATGAACGCCTGCTGTCGCGCCGCCGACACCCCGCGATTATGGCTGGTGGAGCGAAGCGAGCTCGGGGAGGCCCAGGGACCCGCACCTATAATGGCTCGCAGTCGCCGAGCCCGGGAGAATTCATCTTGCAGCAGATGCAGATCTACGGCGTGAGCTTCGACATGGTCGGCAAGCAACCGATCGTGCTCCTCAAAACCGTCGATGGAAACCGGTTTCTGCCGATCTGGATCGGGCACCCTGAGGCGGCCGCGATCCTGATGAAGCTCCAGGGCGCCTCGACGCCGCGCCCGATGACCCACGACCTGCTCTCCGATCTGCTGGACCAGCTCGAGGCGAAGTGCGAACGAGTCGCAGTGACGGAGCTCCGCGACAACACCTTCTACGCGTCGATCACGATCTCGGTCAACGGCTCCGAGATGGAGATCGACTCCCGCCCCTCCGACGCGATCGCCCTGGCCGTCCGCACGCAGGCCCCGATCTTCGCCGCCGACGACGTCATCGACGAGTCGTCGATCGAGTTCGAGCACGAGGTCGAGGACACCGAGGAGGTCGTCGAGAAGTTCAAGGACTTCCTCGACCAGGTGACGCCCGAGGACTTCGCGCAGGGCGAGTAGCTAGGCGCGGGCGGGCTCCCGCGGGTCTGGCCGCAGGGCAAGGCTCACCATCCGCTCCACGAGCTCCTCGAAGGTGAGGCCCGCGGCCTCGGCGGCCATCGGGAGAAGCGACGTGTCCGTGAGGCCGGGGATCGCGTTTGCCTCGAGCACCTGGGGCGTGGAGTCGGCGTCGAGCACTAGGTCGACGCGGGCAAAACCGGAGATGCCGAGCGCCTCCCAGGCGCGACGGGCGACGTCCTGCACCGCATGCGTTTCGGCGTCCCCGAGATCGGCCGGGCAGACGAAGTCGGTCCGCCCGATCTCGTAGCGAGCCTCATAGTTGTACCTGTCCTCCTCCCTGGGGTTGACCTCGACGACGGGCAGCGGCTCGCCGTCGAGCAGGGACACCGCGAGCTCCCGGCCATTCACGTAACGCTCGAGCAGCACCCGGTCGTCGTAGCTGAACGCGGCCACAAGCGCCTCCGGGACGTCGTCCGGGGAAGCCGCAAAGCGCACCCCGAGCGACGATCCCTGAGCCGCGGGCTTGACCACCAGCGGAAACCCGAGCCTTTGCTCGATCTCGTCGAGTGCGTCGGCTGCCCCGAGCTCGCGAAAGGCGGTGGAGTTGAACGCGACCCAGTCCGGGGTCGGGACCCCGGCGGCTCGGAGGAGGTGCTTCGCCAGCACCTTGTCCATGCAGCGGATGCAAGCCGTGACCCCCGGTCCGGTGTAGGGAATCCCGAGGATCTCGAGCAGCTCCTGGGGCGTGCCGTCCTCGCCCCCCGGCCCGTGGAGCGCGATGAACGCGACGTCCGTCCCGGCCTCCTTGAGGCGATGCACCAGGTCCGCCCCCGCATCGAGCGGTACGACGTCGTGACCCGACGCGGCCAGCGCGTCCTCGACGCGCGCTGCCGAGCGAAGCGACACCTGCCGCTCCAGCGACTTGCCTCCCTTGAGGACCGCGACCCTCACCCCGCGCTAAATCTCCTCGCGCCTCCGACGGAGCGGCACCACGTCTCCGGGCGTCCGGAGCTCCCGGGTGTCGGCGTCGGCGCCCTCGGCGTGGCTCGGGGCGTCCGGGGTGGCCGGTGAGGAGGGGGACGCCACCGGGTGCTCGCCCGTGATCGTCTCGTACAGCGCGACCTGGTCGCCGATCACCTTGCCGATCCGCCTCACTCCCTCTTGGAGCTGGTCCTCGGTCGAGCTCGAGAAGTTGAGCCGCATCGAGCTGGTGCCGTGGCGCCCGTCGACGTAGGCGGCGGCTCCCGGTACGAACGCGACGTTCTCCCGCAGCGCCTTGGCGAGCAGGTCCGACGTGTCGATGTAGGGCGGCAGCGTCGCCCAGACGAACAGCCCGCCCTGTGGCTGGGTCCACGTCGCCGGCTCCGGGAAGTGGCGCTCCAGCGCCTCGAGCATCGCGTCGCGGCGCGAGCGGTAGATGGAGCACAGGCTCTCGACGTACTCCCGCCATCGGCTCTCGGCGAAGTACTCGAGGGCGAAGTACTGGGTGAGGGTCGACGTGCAGAGGTCCGTCGCCTGCTTTCCGAGGGAGATCTTCTCCATCACCGGCGGCGGGGCCACCGCCCAGCCCAGCCTGATCCCCGGCGAGAGGATCTTCGACAGGGTGCCGACGTAGATCACGTAGTCGCCGCCGTCGAGCTGGTAGAGGGGAGGCTCGGGCCCGCCGTCGTAGCGAAGCAGCCCATACGGGTTGTCCTCGACCACGAGGACCTCGCGCTCGCGCGCCAGGGCCACCAGTCGCCGACGCCTCTCTCCCGACAACGTCACCCCCGCGGGGTTCTGGAAGCTCGGCACCGAGTAGATGAACTTCGGCCGCCGCCCGGCCGCGGCCAGGCGATCGAGCAGCTCCTCGAGCCGGTCGATCCTCATGCCTTCCCCATCCATCTCGACCTGATGCGCATCCGCCTGGTACGAGCAGAACACCGGCACGGCGCCCGGGTAGGTCGGCGCCTCGCAGATCACCGGGTCGCCGGGGTCGAGAAGCGTCTTGGCGATCAGGTCCAGGGCCTGCTGCCCGCCCGTCGTGACGATCACGTCGTCCGGGTCGGGCGACATTCCCTCCGCGGCCATGACGTCGCGAATCGCCGCCTTCATCGCGTCGAAACCCTCGGTCGGCCCGTACTGGAGCGCCTCGGCTGCGGACTCGTGAGCGATCCGCATCATCTGTGCCGCGAACGTCTCCGGCGGGAAGGTCGAGGTGTCGGGAAGGCCGCCGGCGAGCGAGATGACCTCGGGACGGGCTGTGATCGCCATCA
This sequence comes from Solirubrobacterales bacterium, assembly GCA_035313645.1. Classification (GTDB taxonomy): domain Bacteria; phylum Actinomycetota; class Thermoleophilia; order Solirubrobacterales; family 70-9; genus AC-56. The sequence continues at coordinate 5,103 of DATGAF010000053.1, read as the reverse complement.
GGTCGCGCATGGCCGAGGAGCGCATCACTCGCGTGCGCTCCGCGAACAGTCCCGCGTAGCGCTCCAGGTCGCGCGCCGTCTGGTGGGCGCGACGATGGCCGCCGACGGAGCCCGTCTCTGCTGGCGTGCGGCGGTCGTCGGGCTCGGGCATCGCGCGAAGTGTGCCGGAAGGAGCCTCGGCCCGCCAAGCAGCAGGAGAACCGGCGCGAGCTCGGGCGACGCGGGCTAGATTGCGCGCGTGGCCAGAGCGCGGGTAGGGATCGGCGTCGCGCTGGGCACGGCGGCGCTCCTACTTCCAGCGGCGGGGGCGAACGCGCACGCGTCCCTCTACCGCGGCCCGCGGCCGCGCCCGGGGCCACAGATCCTCTACCGAAAGCCGGCCCACGCACCGCAGCTCCAAAACCGCGGGATCTGGCACGCGCGCCCGATCCTCGTCTCCGGGACGAGCGCCTACCGCCGCGGCGAGTTCCTCTACCAGGACTTCCTCTACGACGACCACGGCGCCCGCGGGACGGCGCGGGACCCCACCGACCCGCGCACGCCACCGCCGAGCGATCCCGCGGGCGGAGACTCGTTCTCCGCGCCGAACGGCACCTACACGTATCCCACGGCGAGGAAGTACGCCGGCAACGCCGCCGACCTGGTCGAGCTGCGGGTCAAGGCCCTCCGCAGGGCGACCGCATTCAGGATCACCCTCAACACGATGAAGAAGCCGTCGCTCGCGGCGACGACGATCGCGATCGGGGGCTCCAAGCAGCCGCGGCAGTTCCCGGACGGGGCCAACGCGTCGGCCCCGGCGCGGCTGTTCCTCACCGTCCACGGCCACCGAGCGCAGCTCGTCAGGGCGGCAAGCGGCAAGCGGATCGCCCGGGCCACGCGCGTCTCGCTCAGCAAGCGGCGTCGCCAGATCCAGGTCCTGGTCTCACACCGCGCCTGGAACCCCGGTTCGCACAAGGTGCGGCTCGCGGCGGGCGTAGGCCTGTGGGACCGCTCCGCGCACCGCTACCTGATCCCGGGAGGGCAGGCGGACTCAACGCACCCGGGCGGCGCGGCGGGCCTCGCGAACCCGACCGCCTTCTTCAACGTGGCCTTCCGCTACCACGAGCCGTTTCAGCACATCTTCCCGCCGCAGTCGATCTTCAGCGACCCCGCCTGGTGGCGCGACCGTGAACAGGGCAACTCCCTTGCCCAGGGCGACCTGACGCCGTTTCACGCCAAGGTCGACTTCGGGAAGCTGAACGCGGGGGTGACCGACAACCTGCGCGGCAAGCCTGACGGAGCCCCGACTCGCGGGCCAATGGACCGGATCCTCGCGAGTCACTTCGAGACCAAGCAGGGCGTCGACTACTCGCACCTGTGCGGCGAGCCGGTGGACTGCCAGGGCGAGCTTCGCGGCCGGCTTCAGCCCTACGCGATCTACGTCCCGCACAAGCCACCACCGCCCCACGGTTACGGCCTCACCCTCCTCCTGCACGCCCTCTCGGCGCCCTACAACGAATTCTCCGAGGATCGCCACCAATCCGAGCTCGGCGAGCGGGGCCGGGGATCGATCGTGATCACTCCGGAAGGCCGGGGACCGGACGGCTGGTATTACGGACACGCCGGGGCCGACACGTTCGAGGTCTGGGCCGACGTCGCGCGCCACTACCGGCTCGACCCGCGGTGGACGGCGATCTCCGGCTACTCGATGGGCGGCTACGGGACCTTCAAGCTCGCCACCCAGTACCCGGACCTGTTCGCCCGCGCCAACACGATCGTCGGGCCGCCCGGGCTCGGGATCTGGGTCCCGCCGTCGCCGCCGGCGCCGGGAGGGGACGCGAGCAACACCAATCGGATGCTCCCCTCCGTCCGCAACATCCCGTTCCTGATGTGGAACGGGACCGCGGACGAATTGGTCCCGGTGGCCGGTCCGACCGCCCAGGCGCAGACCTTCGACGATCTCGGTTACCGCTACATCTGGGACCTCTTCGTGACCTCGGACCATTTCTTCCTCGGCGGGAACGACCAGTACGCGCCCGCAGCGAGGTTCTTGGGCAGCCACAAAGTGGACCGCAACCCTGCCCACGTGACCTACGTCGTCAACCCCACGATGGACTTTCGGCGGGCGGGCACCGTCGCGAACCACGTCTACTGGCTCTCGGGGATGAAGCTCCGCGATGCGGGGGGCGGCGCCCCACTCGGCAAGGTCGACGCCAGGTCGGCGGGCTTCGGGCGCGCCGACCCGTCCGCTGGCCCGACCCAGACCGGAAGCGGCACGCTGAGCGGCGGGAACTTCGGGACGGTCCCGTTCGTCGAGCGATCGAAGAGTTGGGGGGCGGCGCCGGAGACCGCCCGCCGCAACGTCCTGCACCTCGCCCTCGAGAACCTCGGTCGGATCGTCGTCCATCCGCAACGCGCGCACCTCAACTGCCACGCGAAGCTGGACGTCACGACGGACAGCCGGGTCGCGGTGAAGCTCGCCGGCTGCCACCGCACGCGTCACTTTGGCCCCTGACGCCTCGTCGTTTGACGCCTTCGCGGGGGCGCCGCTTCGGAGGCGCGCGCAGGGCGATGCTCTAGCCTCTCTCCGCTCATGAGCCTGTTCTTCGCCACCTGTCAGGGCATCGGGCTCGCGATCGCGGCCGGGACCTTCGCGGGCGCCTCGGGGCGTCGCGATCTGGTCGGTGTGCTGCTCGCGATCGGCGCCGCGGTGGCGGGCGCGATCCTCTTCGCGGTCTCCCTGCACAACCGCGACCATCCGGCCTGGCCGGGGGTCCCGCTCGGGGCGATCATCGCGGTGATCACCTTCGGAGTCGTCAGCTCCATCGTCGCCGGCGCCCAGACCCGCGCCCGCGGAGCCTCGTCGATCGGCCTGATCGTCGCGGGGATCGCCGTGGTCATCGCGGTTCTCTCGACCTTCGTCTTCGAGCCGTTCGGCCTCCTCTTCCTGCTCGCCTTCCTGTGGCTGGCCTCCGCCCGCCGCCGCCGCGCCCAGCAGAAGTACGAGGGCCTGCGGGTGCTCAGGTGAGCACCCGTCGCGGTCGTCAAACTCACAACGCATGTCCGGTTCTCGAAAGCTTTGCCTCGTCGTCGTCGACTCCCTGCGCACCGACATGCTGCTGCGCGCGATCGCCGACGACCTCGCGCCCAACTTCGCCGCTCTGATCCGGCGCGGCGTCCTGATCGGGGACTGCGTCTCGTCGTTCCCCTCGGTGACGCCCGTCGCCTGCTCCGACATCGCGTCCGGGGTCGGTCCTGAGCGTCACCACATCAGCGGCATGAACTGGTACCACCGGGCGGAGGAGCGCTACGTCGAGTACGGGTCGTCGCTTGAGGCGACGCGGGCCTTCGGCCTCTTCCGAACGCTTTACGACACCGTCTACAACATGAACATGGCGCACCTCTCGCACGAGGTGGAGACCGTGTTCGAGGTGCTCGGCGATGCCGGGCTCCGGACAGCGTGCACCCCGTTCCTGATCTACCGAGGCCGCCGGCGCCACGAGCTCAGCCTCGAGGGGCTGATGCGGCGGGTCGCGGTGGCGGCCAACTTTCGTCACGCCGTCTGGGGGCCGGATGAGCTCTTCTACGGTGAGCTCTACGCCTCGAGACGGGTGCCGTGCAAGCCGACGCTCGCGCGCCCCGGGACCCGGGACGCGTACTCAGCCTGCGTGGGGCGCGAGCTGGTGGCGGACGATGGCTATGACTTCCTGCTCTTCTCGCTTCCGGACAACGATCATCACACCCACGTCCGCGGGACGGCCGCGATGGCGGACTCGATCGGCCACGCCGACCACAGCTTCGGCGAGCTCGTCGACGCCGCCGGCGGGATGGACGCGTTCCTGGATGGACACGCGGTGATTTTGCTCGCGGATCACGCTCAGACTGACGTCGCCGATCCGGTCCCGATCGCCTCGGCGCTGGGCGCCGACTGGCGCGTGTTGGAGCCGAGCGCCGATCGCTCCGACGGCGCGGAGCTGGCGGTCAGCCCGACCGCCAGGGCGGCCGGCGTCTACTGGCTGGCGGAGCCGGAGCGGGCCGAGCCGTCGCTGGCGAGCGTCCGCGCCGCCCTCCGGCGACTCGATGGGGTCGACCTGGTCGCACGCCTGGGATCGGACAACGGCGTCGAGCAGGAGGCGATCGTGGAGAGCGGCGCCGGGGAGCTTCGCTTCCGCCCGGGATCGCAGGCCATCGACCGTCGCGGCGCCGGCTGGGACCTCGAGGGAGATCTCGACGCCCTCGCCCTGGAGCACCGCGACGGGCGGCTGGTCAGCGACGCCTACCCTGACGGCGTCGGGCGCCTGTGGTCGGCCCTTCGAGCGCCGAACGCCGGCGACCTGCTGGTCTCGCTCGACGAGGGCTATGAGTGCGTCGACTGGGGAGGCGTCAGCCACGCCGGAGGCGCCAGTCACGGCGCGCTCCTCGCCGGCGACTCGCTTGGCCCGCTGGTCCTGTGCGGGTTCGAAGCCGGCATCGAGGATGACCGAGCGCAGTGGGCCCTTCGAGACGTGGCCGGCCTGGTGCTCGAGCACTTCGGGGTCGCGGAGCGGGTCGAGCCGGGACCGATCGAGGTGGAGGCGGGGGTGACCGGATGAGCCCGGTCGAGGAGACCGACGAGGCCCTGGTGCCGACGGCGCCGCCCGGTCGAACCGGCCGGGCGAGGGACGCCGGAACGCGCGCGGCCCACCGGACCTGGCGGCTCGTCCGCCGCATCCACCTCGGCACCAGGGAGCCCGAGAACTGGGTCCAGCTCTTCAAGTTCGGCGTGGTCGGGGGTTCCGGCTACGTGATCAACCTCGCGGCGTTCGCCCTCCTCGACCAGGTCCTCGGGATCCACCACCTGGTGGCGGCCGTGCTCTCGTTCTGCGTCGCGGTCAGCAACAACTTCCTCCTCAACCGTCACTGGACGTTCCAGGCGACGGGAGGGCACGCCGGGTTCCAGGCGGCCAGCTTCTTCACCGTCAGCCTGCTCGGCCTTGGTGTCAACCTGGTGCTGCTCTTCCTTCTGGTGGACGTGGGCTCGGCGCCGGAGCTCCCGTCGCAGGCGATCGCCGTCGCCGGGGCGATGCCGTTCAACTTCATCGGCAACAAGCTGTGGACCTTCCGCACCGCGAGGCGCTGAGCGCC
>DATGAF010000052.1:0-6815 GCA_035313645.1 Solirubrobacterales bacterium | reverse complement strand
GACGAGGCGGACGAGATGCTCGATCTCGGGTTCATCGACGACGTGGAGCGCATCCTGCGGCTGTCTCCGTCAGGACGGCAGACGGGGCTCTTCTCCGCCACGATCCCACCACCGATCGAGCGGCTCGCCGATCGCTACATGTACGACCCGGTCACGATCCGGGTCACGCCGCAGAAGGTGACCGTCGACGCGATCGAGCAGGCCTACGTCGAGGTCCCGGCGCGGGCCAAAGTCGATCGCCTGATCGATGTCCTGCGCGCCGAGGAGCCCGAGCAGGCGATCATCTTCTGCCGGACCAAGATCGGCACCGCGCGCCTCGACGAGACGCTTCGAGCCCGCGGGCTCGAGGTCAAAGCGCTTCACGGCGACCTGACCCAGGGCCAGCGTGACGGGGTCATGCTCGCCTTCAAGGACCACCGCCTCCGCCTGCTCGCGGCGACCGACGTCGCCGCGCGGGGTCTCGACATCGAGCACGTCACGCACGTGATCAACTACGACGTCCCGGACGCGACGGACGCATACGTGCACCGGATCGGGCGGACCGGGCGAGTGGGGCGGACGGGTCGCGCGATCACCTTCGTGACGCCGGCGCAGCGGCAGGAGATCCCCAGGATCGAGCGCGAGGCGCGGACCTCGATCGGCGAGTGGGAGCCGCCGGAGGAGCGCCTCGAGCACGCGCCGCGGCCACGCCGACACGACCACGCCCCGGCGGAGGCTGGCGATCACGCCGAGCCGGCGAGCTCCCGCGACGCCCTGGTGAAGCTCTTCGTGAACCGCGGCCGCCGGAGCGGGATCGATGACGAGGACGTCCGCTGGGCGCTGACCGAGGGGGCGGTCATCCCCGATGACTCGATCGGCTCGATCCGGGTCCTGGAGCGCTTCTCGTTCGTCGAGCTCGACGCCGAGCACGCCGAGCAGGCACTGGAGCGGCTCGAGGGCACGAAGCTGAAGGGAAAGCAGATCCGGCTCGAGTACGCTCGCGGCTAGATCCGCCCGCCGCTACTTCGCGCCGGCCCCGGCTCGGGCCGCCTGGCCCTCGCGAACCAGCCGGCGCCAGTCGCTGGTGCGAAAGACGTAGATCAACGAGAGGAAGGCGACGGCCACGGACCAGGCCGTGATCGCGATCTGCTGGCCGACCGAGTAGGCGAGGACCAGGGTCCTCGGAGCGCCGTGGAGGGTGGCGACGAGGAGCGCCTGCTGCGCGCCGGCGCCCCCGGGGGTGAACGGGAGGGCTCCCGTGATCGACTGCACGCTCATCACCAGGAGGACGTTCTGAAACGAGCCGCCGATTCCGAACGCGTCCAGGAAGAGCCAAAAGGACGCGAAGCGGCACAGCCAGCCGACGAGCTGCCACGCGGCGACCTCGCGGACGTACCGGGCGGGCTCGCGAAAGATGGCAAGGCCCTGCTTGAGGTGGGCCCAAAACGACTCGACGCGGCGGGCGAGGACGGAGAGCACCGCGATCAAGCCGATCCCAAGAAGGGTCAGGAGGAGCAACAGCGCCTGCGGGTGGGCGGCCCAGTAGCTGATCTCGAAGGCGGGGAGGTGCGGGATCCGCGGCGCGCTCGGCAGGAGCCCCTGGGTGATCGCGTAGATCACGACCAGCACTCCGATCGCCGAATCGAATGGCGCCAGGGCGCCGAACGAGGAGAGGACCGTCGGATAGGACGAGCGCTCGACGGTGCGCTTGGCGAGCACGATCTTCACCGCGTCCCCCGCGCGGGCCGGCAGGATCCCGTTGATCCCGGCGCCGATCAGGAACGAGGCCGCGATCCCGGTCTCGCTCACCCGGCGGCCGGGGTAGGCCGCTCGGAGCGCGTTCGCCCAGCCATGAGCACGGGCGAGCTGAAGCACCAGGTAGAGGACCAGAGCGGCGGCGAGGTAGCCCCAGGCGATGTCGGCGAGGCCCTCGAAGAACGCCCGGCCCGCGTTCACGAAGTGGTCGAGGCTCGCTCCGAGGTCGGCGATGTCGAGGTCCGCGATCACCTACATAAGCTAGTGGGGTGTCTCATGACGTTGGCCGCGCAATGTCGAGGTCCGGGCGGCGCCGGGCAAGGACGCAGGGAGCCCGAATATCAGCGCTATTCGGGCACCCGAGGACGCCGCATGGCGGCGATCCGGAGCCGACATTTCCGGGCAAACGTTATGAGAGGCCCCACTAGGCCCGCGCATGCTCCTGGCCGGACTCCTCGCGGTCGCCTACCTGCTGGTGCAGCCACCGAGCCCCGACCTCGCGGCACAGGGCTTCCGAGCCGACCTCTTCGACGCCCACGGCTTCCTCCTTTGGAACGACTACTGGTACTCCGGGCACTACCTGCTCTCCTACAGCCTCCTGTGGCCTCCGTTCGGGGCGGCCGTCGGTCCTCGATTGGCGGGTGCGCTCGCCGCCGTGGCCGCCGCCGCCCTGTTCGGCGCCCTCGCGAGGCGCCGCTACGGCGACCGGGCTCGCCTGGGGGTGCTCTGGTTCGGCGCCGCGACCGCGACGCTCCTGCTCGCCGGGCAGCTCACCTTCGCGCTTGGCGTGACACTCGGGCTCGGCTCGCTGCTCGCCGCGCAGCGCGACCGCTGGACGCTCGGGCTCGCGCTCGCCGCGCTGTGCGCGTGCGCAAGCCCGGTCGCCGGCCTCTTCGTGGCCCTCTGTGGTGTCGCGCTCGCCGTCGCGGGCCCGTCGCGGCGCGGGATCGCACTGGCCGCGGCGGCGCTCGCGCCGATCGCGGCACTCGCCCTCGCCTTTCCCAGCGGCGGCTACTTCCCGTTCGCGACGACGGCCTTCCTTCCGGTGCCGCTCTTCTGCGTCGCGGCGCTCGTGCTGCTGCCGCCCGGCGAGCGGGCCCTGCGCGTCGGAGTCGTTCTGTACGGGGGGCTCTGCGTCGCCCTGTTCGCCTTCCACACGCAGGTGGGCGCCAACGCCGCCCGGCTCGGCTCCCTGTTTGGCGGCCCGGTTCTCGCCCTGGCGCTCGCCGGCCGCCGGCCGCTGGCCCTCGCGGTGATCGTGGCGCCGCTTCTCTACTGGCAGTGGGTGGCGCCGGTGCGGGACCTCGCCGCAGCATGGGGCGAGCCCTCGACCACGCAGGCGTACTACGCGCCGCTCATCGCCGAGCTCGACGGCCGCACAGGGAGCGTGCCCGCGCTCGTGGAGGTCCCGCCCACGCGCGACCGCGGCGAGGCCCGCTACCTCGCCCCGCGCTATCCGCTCGCTCGCGGGTGGCTGCGGCAGCTCGAGTCCGACGACTTCGACCTGTTCACGGGCAGCCGGCTGACCCCGGGGGCGTACGCGCGATGGCTCGACGACCGCGGCGTGGCGTACGTCGCCGTCGCCGACGCGGAGCCGGACTACCTCGGGAGCGACGAGGAGGCCCTGATCCGCGGCGGCCTTCCCTTCCTGCGGCCGATCTGGGCGAACCGGCACTGGCGCCTCTACAGGGTGCGCGGCTCGCCCGGGCTCGTCTCGACGCTCGGCGATCCGGGGGCGCCCGCCGGCTCCCGCGCGCGTCTGACGGCGCTGGGCCCGGCGAGCTTCACGCTGCGCGCGGACAGGCCGGAATCCCTCCTCGTCCGCCTCCACCACACGCCGTACTGGACGGTGACCTCCGGGAGCGCCTGCGCCGGCTCCGCCGGGTCGTGGACGCGAGTCGACGTCCGCCGTGCGGGTGAGGTCGAGGTGTCGGCCCGCTTCAGCCTCGAGGGCCTTCTCCGCCGCGACCGCGAATGCTCGGGATAGTCCTCGCCCTGGGGTCGAGCGTCGCGTGGGGGATCTCCGACTTCCTGGGCGGGTTGCAGAGCCGGCGGATCTCGACCCTGTCCGTGCTCCTGGTCAGCCAGCCGGTCGGCCTCGTGCTCGCAGTCACGGTCGCCCTCGTCTTCGGAGGCGATTCCCTCAGCGCGCGGGACGCGGCGATCGGGGTGGGGGCGGGGGTCGCGTCGGCCCTCGGCCTGGGCGCGTTCTACCGGGCGATGGCCCTCGGCTCCGTGACCGTCGTGGCGACGATCGGCGCCCTCGGGGTGCTCGTCCCGGTGGCCGCCGGCCTCGCCCGCGGCGAGCAGCCCGGCGGGATCCAGGCGGTGGGCGCCGCGCTCGGGATCGCCGGCGTCCTGCTCGTGGCCCGCGAGCCCGATCCGGAATGGCGGGCGGCCGGGCGTGCCTCGATCGGGCTCGCGGCGATCGCGGCGCTCGGCTTCGGCCTCTTCTTCCTGGGCCTCGACGAGTCCTCGGGGCCGAATCCCGCGTGGACGATCGTCGCGGCGCGGTGCGGGGGCGTCGGCGCGCTTCTCGTCGCTGCGGCGTACGCGCGGCCCTCGATGCGAATCGAGCGAGGGCTATTGCCGGCGCTGCTGGCGATCGGGTGCTTCGACATCCTCGCGAACTCGCTGTTCGCGGTGGCGACGAACCACGGCCTCCTGTCGCTCGTCTCAGTCGCGGGGTCGCTCTACTCGGCGGTCACCGTCCTCCTCGCCCGCTTCGTCCTCCGCGAGCGGCTGGCGCCCAGCCAGCGCGGTGGCGTGGTCGTCGCCCTTGCGGGGGTGGCCCTGATCGCCGCGGGGGCGGGCTAGCCGCAGCCGGCTCCCGGCCTTCCGCCCGCGGATCGGCGGCGCACATTCCCTCCTGGCTCAGGCGGGGACCCGAAAGCCGAGCAGTCGCTCGAGCCGTCCCACGGTCTCGTCGGAGTTGCGATGGAGGATCGGGGTCATGCCCACCGCCTCGGCCCCGTCGCAGTTCTCGCGCAGGTCGTCGACGAACACGCAGCGATCCGGCTCCGTCGCCAGCCGCTCGGCGGCGAGCAAATAGATCTCCGGCTGCGGCTTGTGGAGGCCGACCTCAGCGGAGATGACCGTGGCGTCGAAGAGCTCGTCGAGCATCTCCCGGTCGTAGTGATCCGTGCTCCACGAGTTGGAGACGAGGCCGGTCCGCACACCGCTCGCCCGCGCCGCTCGGACCGCCTCTACCATCGGCTCCGACGGCTCCATGCCACGGAACATCCCCTCGATCAGGTCTGAGGCGTCCTCGAGGCGGAGCCGCTCCGCGAAGCGTTGCTCGAACTCCGCCTCCTCGATGCTCCCCGTCTCGAGGGCGCGGAGATCGGCGAGCGCGGCGGGGTCCTCCCGGAAGAGCCGCTTGACCGCTCCCTCCTCGAGGCCCTTGGCGCGGCAGAACTGGGCGAAGCTGTCCCAAACCGAGGTGGTGAGGACGCCGCCGAAGTCGACCAGGAGCGCCGTGTGATCGCGTTCTGCCCGCATAGGATTGCCGTCCATGGCGGACGAGGCTATCGACCAAGCCGACCAGTCCATCGATGAGGCCGACGAGGCCATCGATCGGCCGAGCCTGGAGACGTGGTTCGAGCAGAACGTCGCCGGCGCCGAGCCGCCGCTCGCCTTCGAGCGGATCTCGGGTGGCCGCTCGAACCTCACCTACGCGGTCTCCGGGTCGGGTGGGCGGCGCTGGGCGCTGCGCCGACCGCCGCTGGGGGCCCGCCTCGCCTCCGCGCACGACATGGCCCGCGAGCACCGGATCATCGCCGCCCTCGAGGAGAGCGCCGTTCCGGTCCCGCCGGTGGTCGCGCTGTGCGAGGACGAGTCGGTGAACGGCGCGCCCTTCTACGTGATGAGCTTCGTCGACGGGCCGATCCTGCGGACCAGGTCCGACGCCGAGGCGCGATTCGACGAACGCGAGCGCCAGGCGATCGGCGAGCGGGTCGTTGACACGCTGATCGCGATCCACGCCGTCGACCCCGACCGGGTCGGGCTCGGCGAGCTGGGGCGAAAGGAGGACTACGTCGCCCGCCAGCTCCGCCGCTGGCACGGCCAGTGGGAGAAGTCGAAGACGCGAGAGCTCGAGATCGTGGACGACGTCCACCGCCGACTCTCATCGCGCATCCCGGAGCAGGGCCCGGCGACGATCGTCCATGGGGACTACCGCCTCGACAACCTGATCCTGTCCGCAGGCGGCGAGATCGCCGCGGTGGTCGACTGGGAGCTCTGCACCCTGGGTGACCCGCTCGCGGACGTGGGCATGCTCCTCGTCTACTGGTCAGAGCCCGGCGACGAGCTGATGCCTCTCTTCGAGGCGCCCACCACCGCCGCGGGGTTCCCCTCTCGTGCGGAGATCCGCGAGCGCTACGCCGAGGGCTCGGGCCGCGACCTGGCGGAGATCGACTTCTACGTGGCGCTCGCGTGCTGGAAGCTCGCCATCATCCTGGAGGGAGTGTTCGCCCGGTACGCCGCGGGTCAGTACGGGAGCACCGACGAGGGCTTCCAGCAGTTCGCGAACATGGTCGAGCGCCTCGCCGAGGGCGCCGACGAGGCGGAGCGCCGGCTCGGGTAGCGGCCTCCATTCGCTGGCGCCCGCGGGCTACCCCGCGACCTCGACGGGCTTTCCGTCACTGCCCGCCGCTGCCTCCTCGGCGGCCTTCGCCCAGCGGTGGAGCTCGCGGCGCGCGATCACCATCTTGTGCACCTCGTCCGGGCCGTCGGCGACCCGCAGCATGCGGGAGAAGCGCCACATCCAGGCGAGCGGCGTGTCGTCGGACATGCCGAGGGCGCCGTGCACCTGGATCGCGCGGTCGAGGACGTCCATCACCACGTTGGCGGCGACGACCTTGATCATCGAGATCTCCTGACGCGCGGCGCGCTTGCCCGCGGTGTCCATCTTCCAGGCCGCGTGAAGGGTCAGCAGCCGCGCCTGATCGACCTCCATCCGCGAGCGGGCGACGAAGTCCTGGACGAACTGCTTGTCGGCGAGCTTGCCGCCGAACGACTCGCGGTCGTTGGCCCGCCTGCACATCAGCTCGATCGCCCGCTCGGCGGTCCCGATCGCGCGC
>DATGAF010000051.1:0-18910 GCA_035313645.1 Solirubrobacterales bacterium | reverse complement strand
TCGAGTAGGTGCCGCGCCTCACGACGTCCTAATCGCTGGTCGAGTTCCGTTGTCATAGTCGTCGCAACTCGACCAGCGACGCGTGTGGACGCCAGCCGGGAGGCGTCCGGGCCGGCGTCGGCCGGGAGGCGCGTCCGAGTCCGGCGCCAGCGTCACGGGCCCACCGGAACGTTCGAGTGCAGGGCGTCCACCTTCCAGGTCCCGCCCTGGAGCACCAGCGACGCGGCGACCCGCTCACCGTCGTATGGCCCGCCCGCGGGGATGGCGGTGGCGGTGGCGCCGTCGCCGCGGATCCGGGCGTTCAGCGACCGCAGGGACCGGGCCGCACTGCCGGGCGCCTGTGCGCGCAGGCAGCCCTGGACGCCGCCGTACGCCTTCTTCAAGTACCGCTCGGTGACGTAGGTGCCACACGCCTGCTCGGGGTCCCGAGAGGCGAGCGCCGCCTCGACCGCGACCCTGATCGCCTGCTCGTCGCTCAGGCCGGAGCCCTGTCCCGCGCCGGGGGCGGTACTCCCCTTCTGGTGCGCCGAGGTCGCCGGCGCGGACGTCGTGGTCGGCGCTCGGCTCGAGGTGCCGGCGCTCGTGGTCGCGCTCCCTCCCCCTCCTCCGCAGCCGGCGAGGACGAGGGGGATGGCGAGGGCGAGCGCAGCCGCTCCTCGATGACCGCGCGGGCCACGTGGAGATCGGTGAGGCACATCCGCGCACACCCTACCCGCCTCCTGCGGCCCCGCAGTCAAAGCGCGATGCCTCGGTCCGCGTCCTCGGGTTCGCCGAGGCGTCGAAACTCGATCTCCTTGATCACCCGGGCCGGGATGCCGGCGGCGATCACGCCGTCCGGCAGGTCCTGGGTGACCACCGAGTTGGAGCCGATCACGGTCCGGTCGCCGATCGTCACGCCGCTCGTGACCACGCAGTTGACCCCGAACCAGCAGTTGGAGCCGATCCGCACCGGGCCCTTCGAGGTGAAGCCCTGCCAGGTGATGGGCATCTCGGGGTCGTTGAACCGGTGGGCGGCGTCGCCGACGAAGCAGCCGTTGGCGAACATCACGTGATCGCCGATCTCGATCCGGTCGACCGCCGCGAGCATCACGTTGCGGTTCAAAAAGCAGCCCTCGCCGATCTCGATCCGGGCATCGGCCGACAGGGTCAACCAGCAGCCCGGCTCCAGGAGCGTCCCGGACCCAACCGCCAAACGGCCCTCGTCGAGGGCCTCGAGCACCTCTCCCTCGATCGGAAAGCGGATGAAGGCGCCGGCCCGGGCCATATGGCGGTTGATCCGCCAGCGGCGCCGCAGACGCCGGTTTCGCTCGTACCAGCGCCGCTTCGTCCACCACAGGCGCCACCCGCTCAGCTCCGCCACGCGGGAAGACTCTCAGAGTCGCGCGCGGCAATAGAGTCACCGCCCGAGCAGCTCGTGAAGGGGAGCCCAACGTGAGTCCGCAGCGAAAGCTCGCCGCCCGGGGCGGGATCGATCTCGGCGGCACGAAGATCCAGGCCGTCGTCGTCGACGGGCGCTCGACGGTGCGGGGCGAGGCCCGGCGTCCGACGCCGACCAGCGGCGGCCCCGAGGACGTCGGAGAGCAGATGGCGGTGGCGCTCGGCGAGGCGGCGCAGTCCGCCGGGATCGACCCAAGCGGGCTGCTCGGGGTCGGCGTCGGCTCGCCGGGAGAGGTCGACGGGCGCACCGGGAGCGTCTCCCAGGCCCGAAACCTTCCCGGCTGGGCTGAGACCTTCGAGCTCGGGCCGTGGCTGCGGAGGAGGCTGGGGACGACCGTCAAGGTCGGAAACGACGTCCAGGTCGCCACCGAGGCCGAGTTCCATCTCGGCGCCGGGCGGCCCTACCGCTCGCTGCTCGGCGTCTTCTGGGGAACCGGAGTGGGCGGGGGCATCATCCTCGGCGGCCGGCCGTGGCTCGGGCGCGGGGCCGCCGGCGAGATCGGGCATACGGTCGTCAAGCGGGGAGGCGCGCGCTGCCCGTGCGGGCGCCGCGGCTGCCTCGAGGCCTACGCGGGCCGGGCGGCGATGGAGGCGAAGGCCCGCAAGGAGCACGACGCCGGAAGGAAGACCGATCTCTTCAAGCTGATGCAAAAGCACGAACGCGACCGTCTCACGAGCGGGATCTGGGAGCGCGCGCTGGACAAGGAGGACAACCTGGCGGTCGAGCTCATCGGCCGCGCCGTCGAGGCGCTGGGGACGGGCATCGCGTCGGCCATCAACCTGCTCGACGTCGAGGCGGTGATCATCGGCGGCGGGATAGGCGTGCGGCTCGGCGATCCCTACGCGCAGCGGATTCGCGAGGCCATGATGCCTCACCTGTTCAACGACGCCACGCCGCCGGCGGTCCACGTGGCGTCGCTGGGGGACCTGGGAGGGGCGATCGGCGCCGCCCTCCTCGTCAAGCGCTAGCGGCTCGCGATCCCTCGACCGGCGGCGGAGTCGACGATGAGCTCGGTCCGCGGCCCGGCGAGCAGGCTCGCCGGCAGCGACGGGTCGGGTCCGCGCAGGAGGCCCTCGACGGCCTCGGCCTTGTCGGCCCCGGTTGCCAGGAAGACGACCCGGCGCGCCGCCCGCAGCACGGGGACCGTGAGCGTGATCCGGTCGGGGGGAGGCTTCGGGGCGCCGTGGACCGCGGCGCAGACTCCATCCGCCGCGAGCGCCGGGCTGCCGGGGAACAGCGAGGCGGTGTGGCCGTCCGGTCCCAACCCGAGAAGCGCGAGGTCGAGCACCGGGACTCCCTGCTCGTCGAGCGGCAGACGCTCGAGCAGCTCGGCGGCGTACGCTCGGGCGGCCCCGTCCGCCCCCCGTTCGCCTTCCATCCGGTGCGCTCTCGGGATCCCCTCGCGGCCGGTCGCGAGCAGTGTCTCGGCGACCATCCGGTAGTTGCTGTCCGGGTCCTGCGGCCCGACGGCGCGCTCGTCGCCGAACCAGATCTCGACCCCAGCCCAGTCGTCGATCCCGGAGGCGAGCAGCTCATACGCGCGCCGCGGCGTCGTCCCGCCGGCGAGCGCCAGGTGTGCGGCTCCCCGAGCGCCGCGGGCCTCGTCGACCCCCTCGGCGATCCGGTCCGCGGCCCAGTGGGCCGCCTCCTCCGCCGACGCGGCGACGTGGACGGCGGTCAAGCGCCGAGCATCCCCGCGGCCGCCGCGACGGCCTCGGGGTACCCGCGCGCGAACGACGCCTCGGGGCGCAGCGCCTCGGCGAACACGTCGCGAAGCCGGCTGGTCGCGCCGCAGCGCTCGATCGCCACCTCGGCGGCGCCGGCGCCGAACGTCAGGCCCTCGATGCCTCCGCACCCCGTCGCGCTTCTGTCGGAAGCGAGCTCGACCGTGACCACGGCTCCATCGGGGCGGGTTATCCGGGCCCGGCCGCGCCCGTTCTCGCGTTCGATGGGGGCCGGGCGCCAGGCGGCGCGGGCGGCGATCCAACCGGCGAGCAGCAGCGCAGCGGACGAGGCGTCCTCACCGTGGCAAAGCTCGAGTCGATCGACCCGGGGGAGGAGCGAGCGGCGCTCCGGCGGATCGAATGCCGCGGCCGTCGCGGCGCGCCAGAACGCGAGCCGGCCCCAGGCGAGGTCGTGGACCGGGACCTCGCGCGCGAGCTCCGAGAGGCGCCTCAGCCGCCCCTCCCCACCCGAGCGCGAGTCGGTGAGCAGGTGGTCGGCCCGCCCGAGCAGGCTCGGGTCGGGGACCGACGCCTCGCCGTCCGGCAGCCACACGACCGTCGGCAGGTCGCCGACCAGAAGCGGCGCGACCAGCGATGAGGCGTGCGCCAGCCGAGAGTCGTCGGCCGCGAGCAGGACCCGGTCGTGACAGATGCCGACGAGGCCCGCGGCCTCCGGGACCTCGCACTCGATCCACAGCTCCGCGTCGAGACGCGCGGCTTCGTGGCGGCGAAGGACCAGCGTGCGAGACGGCGTATGGGCCCCGAGCTCCTCGAGCGCCCGGTCGACCACGCGCTCGGATCGGTCGGAGCACGGCGCGACGATCAGGTTGAGCGTCCTCGCCAGCGCCTGCGCGCGCCCGTCGCTCCCCAGGCCGTGGTGGAGGCGGGCGAGCTCGTCGGCGAGCTCGTCGGCGTGGACGCCTCTACCGCTCCAGCGAGTCTGCCGAGGCGAGCGCTCCACCGTCACAGCCGCCTCCACGACCGCCCTCGGATCGCGAGCAGTCGGTCGGCCTCCGCGGGGCCCTGGCTCCCGGCCTCGTACGTCGGCGGCGGCGGCGCCGAGCGCCAGGCGTCCAGGATCGGCTGCACGATCCGCCACTCGGCCTCGACCTCGTCGGCGCGGGTGAAGAGCGTCGCGTCGCCCACCAGCGCGTCGTGGAGAAGGCGCTCGTATGCCTCCGGGGAGTCGCCCAGGAACGAGCTTCCGTACTTGAACTCCATCTGGACGGGCCGGACGTTCATTGTCTGGCCCGGGATCTTGGCCACAAGGCGCAGCGAGGCGCCCTCGTCCGGTTGGACCGAGAGGACCATCTCGTTCGGCTCGGCCCTGCCGATGTCCGCCTGGGCGAACGGCAGGTGGGGCACGGGTTTGAACTGGACGGCGATCTCGGTCACCCGCCTGGGAAGGCGCTTCCCGGCGCGCAGATAGAACGGCGTTCCCGCCCAGCGCCAGTTGTCGACCTCGACCCGCATCGCGACGAACGTCTCGGTGCGCGAGTCCTCGGGGATCCCCTCCTCGTCGGCATAGGCCGGGACGGCCTCCCCTCCGATCCACCCGGAGCCGTACTGGCCGCGAACGACGTAGTCCGGGATCTCGCCGGACGCGTATCGCCGGACCGACCGCAAGAGCTTCACCTTCTCGTCGCGGACCGTGTCGGCCTCGAAGCGCACCGGGGCCTCCATCGCCACCAGCGAGAGGAGCTGCATCAGGTGGTTCTGGATCACGTCGCGGAGCGCCCCGGCCGAGTCGTAATAGGCGGCGCGGTGGCCGATGCCGATGTCCTCGGCCATCGTGATCTGGACGTGCTCGACGTAGCGCCGGTTCCAGACCGGCTCGAGGATCCCGTTGGCGAAGCGCATCACCTGAAGGTTCTGCACTGTCTCCTTGCCGAGGTAGTGGTCGATCCGGAAGATCTGCGATTCCTCGAACGCCGATCCGACCTCGGCCCCGAGCGCCAGCGCCGAGTCGAGATCGCGGCCGAACGGCTTCTCGATCATCAGCTTCGTCGGCGGGTCGGCGCCGGCGCCGAGGCCCGCCGATGCGAGCGCCTGCGCGATCGGGCCGAAGAAGCTGGGGGCGACGGCGAGATAGAACACCCGCTGGCTCGGGCCGTCGCGGTCGCCCTCGTCGAGCTCCCTGGCCAACGACTTGAACAGCTCGGGGTCCTGGAAGTCGCCGTTGATGAACTCGAGCCTCCCCTCGAGCGCCTTCCACGCCTCCGGCTCGATTTCCGTCCGCGAGTGGGCGCGGACCGCGTCTCGGGCGTGAGCGCGGAACCCCTCGTGGTCGCTCGCCGTTCGCCCGATCCCGATCACCCGAAACCGCTCGGGCAAGAGCCCGCCCAGGCTCAGGTTGTAGACCGCCGGCAGCAGCTTCCGCGCCGCGAGATCGCCCGTGGCGCCGAAGATCACGAGCGCCGTCGGCGCGGGCAGCGGCTCGGCGACGTCCTGGGCGAACGGGTTCTCCGGAGCCTCGGTTGCGGTCGCGGTGGCCACGGCTAGTGGATCGTCCCCGCCTCGCCGATCACGTGACCGCCGAACTCGGCCCGGAGCGCGGCGTTGACCTTGGCCGCGAACGACTCGTCCTGACGCGAGCGCATCCTCATCATCAGCGAGAGCGCGATCACCGGAGCGGGAACGCTCTCGTTGATCGCCTCGAACACGGTCCAGCGCCCCTCGCCGGAATCGTCCACGTAGCCGCGCGTCTTCTCCAGGTGCGGGTCGTCGCGCAGGGCATCGGCCGCCAGCTCCAGGAGCCAGGAGCGGATCACGGAGCCGTGCTTCCAGAGCTCCGCGATCGCGCCGAGGTCGAGCTCGTACTCGGACTTCTCGAGGATCTCCAGCCCCTCGGCGTAGGCCTGCATGAGCCCGTACTCGATCCCGTTGTGGACCATCTTCACGAAGTGGCCCGAGCTCACCGGCCCACAGTGGAGCCAGCCGTCCGGGGGAGCGAGCGTGTCGAGCGCCGGCGCCAGGCGCTGGACGTCGTCATCGGCCCCGCCGATCATCATGCAGTACCCAAGCTTCAGGCCCCAGACGCCTCCGCTCACCCCGGCGTCGACGAACCGGACGCCCTTCTCCGAGAGCCAGGCGGCGTGCTCGCGGTCCTCCTTGAACTCGCTGTTCCCGCCGTCCACGACCAGGTCGCCCTCGGCGAGGGCGCCGCCCAGCGAGCGGATCGTCTCCTCGGTCGGCTTGCCGTGCGGGACCATCACCCACACGGCCCGGGGCTGATCGAGGCCCGCGGCGAGCTCCTCGAGCGAGCGTGCGCCTCTGGCTCCCTCCGCCTCCGCCGCGGTGACCGCCTCCTCGGAGAGGTCGTAGGCGACCACGTCGTGCCCGTCGGCGATCAGGCGCTTGACCATGTTCGCGCCCATCTTCCCGAGCCCAACGAATCCGATCTGCATCCCGAACCTCCTTTCCGCCCGCCTCAGCCGGCGGGCGGGTCGCTGCCGGTTCGATCCCCGACGGCCGCGGCGACCGCGTCGGTCAGCGCTCGCAGCCCGTCGGCGGGATCGCCCGTGATGTGCACCCGGAGCGCGGGCAGCCCGTTCTGTCGCAGCGCCCGCAGGTCGCCGATCGCCTGCGCCCTCACCAGCGCACCGAAGTCATAGCCGGCCTCGGGGACCTCCACCCGCGCCCCCGCCTCCGACGTCACCTGGAGGAAGATGCCCGACGGCGTCCCCCCCTTGTGGAGCTGGCCGGTCGAGTGCAGGTACCGCGGCCCGTAGCCGGTCGTGGTCGCGCAGCGCCGAGCGTCGCGGACCGCGGTCCGCAGGGCCACGAGCGCCGCGTCGGCGCCGGGCGATTCCGGCACGTAGGCGAGGGTCGCGAAGTAGCGGCCCGGCCCGGCGTCGGAGAGCAGAGCGGCGAGCGCGTCGCCGACCGTGCCGGAGTCGGTCTCGAACACCGACAGCGGTCCGTCGGTGGCGGCGGGCTCCTCGGGCGGGAATCCACCCTCGCGGACGTAGGAGTCGATCACCTCGCTGGTCAGGTCCTTCGCCTGCTGCACGTTGGGCTGATCGAACGGGTTGATCCCGAGGACCGCACCGGCGACGGCGACGGCGAACTCCCAGGTGAAGAAGAGGGCGCCGAGGTCGACGGGGTCCTCGAATGGAACCTCGATCACCGGATGGCCGGCGTCGGCGAGCTCGGCCAGGCCGCGATCGGCGTCGCCGTCCGGCGCCGAGCCGTTTCGCAGATGCGCGAAGACGCGATCCTCGCCGTAGGCGGACGCCTGGCCGAGCGGCTCGCCCGAGATCGGGACGATCCCCGTGCCGTGCTTGCCGGTGCTCTCGGCCACGAGCTGCTCGGCCCAGAGGCCGAAGCTCGACAAGGGCTCGTCGACGACGAAGGTGAGCTTGTCGCGACCGCGCCGCGCGAGCTCGCCGATCGCGAGGCCCAGCCACAGCGGGCCGCTGCGCGAGCAGGGAAGCGTGGGCATGGTGGTGTGGACGGCGACCTCCGCTCGCTCGAGCACCTCTCGCGTGTCGATGCCGGCGGCGGTGGCGGGGACCATTCCGAAGTCCGAGAGCGCCGAGTAGCGCCCACCGATCTCGGGGTTGGCGCGAAATACGTGGCGGAAGCCCTCGCTCCGTCCGAGGTCCTCGAGCGGCGTTCCCGGATCGGTGATCGCCACGAAGCGGTCCGGGTCCGCGATCTGGCCGCGGAAGTAGCGGTAGAAGCAGGTCGGCTCCAGGGTGGTCCCCGACTTGCTGGCCACGATGAACAGCGAGGTGTCGGCGGGCGCCTCCGAGCCGACCCGCGCCACTGTGTCGGGATGCGTGGAGTCGAGGACGTGGAGGCGGAGCCCGCCGTCGTCGCCGAAGCTCCGCCTCAGCACCTCCGGCGCGAGGCTGGACCCGCCCATGCCGAGCAGGACGCAGTCGGTCAACCCGTCGGCCTGGGCTCGAGCTGCGAATTCCTCGAGTTCGTCGAGGTGCTCGAGCATCTCCTCGGACACCCGCAGCCAGCCGAGACGGTCGGTGACCTCCTTCCGTTCGGGCGACCAGAGGGAATGGTCCTTTCGCCAGATCCGCCGCTGCACGTGCTGCTCGTCGGCCCAGCTCACGCGCTCGCCGATCGGCTCGGCGTCCTCGGCGGCGAGCCGGGTGTCGATTCCCTTGGGTTTGCCCGCGACCACCGCCTCGCGCCGGCGCTCGATGCCGACCACCAGGCTCCTCATCGCGTCGACGAACTTCTCGATCCCCTCCTCGAGGAGCTGTTCGGTGACCTCGTCGATCGAGATCCCGGCCTCGGCGAGCGCCTCCATCTGGCGCTTCGTCTCCTCGCCGCCGACGGCCAGCCGGTCCTCGGCCTCGCCGTGGTCGGCGAACGCGTGCAGGGTCTCGAGCGGCATCGTGTTGACGACCTCGGGGCCCGCCAGCTCCTCGACGTACTTGACGTCCGAGTAGGCGTGGTTCTTGGTCCCCGTCGAGGCCCAGAGCGGTCGCTGGCGCCGGGCGCCCTGCCGCTCCAAGGTCGCCCAGCGCTCGGACTCGACCAGCTCCCGATAGAGGCCGTAGGCGACCCTCGCGTTCGCCACCCCCGCGGTCCCGGCGAGGTCGTCGCGGCCAAGCTCGGCGAGCTTTGCATCGACCAGCGTGTCGACCCGGGAGACGAAGAAGCTCGCGACCGAGGCCGTCGCGTCGATCGGCTCGCCGCGCTCCAGCCGTTCCTCGAGCCCGGACATGTACGCGTCGGCCACCCTCGCGTAAGCGTCCACGGAGAAGAGGAGCGTGACGTTGATGTTGAGCCCGGCCGCGATCGAGGCGCGGATCGCCTCGGCCCCCTCCTCGGTCCCGGGGATCTTGATCATCGCGTTGGGACGGTCGACCCGCTCCCAGAAATCGCGCGCGGCCGCGATCGTCGCCTCGGCGTCGCGGGCGATCTCGGGTGCGACCTCGATGCTGGCGTAGCCGTCGGCACCGTCGGTTTGCTCCCAGACCCCGAGCAGCGCGTCCGCCGCTCCCTGGACGTCCTCGATCGCGAGCGCCTCGTAGATCTCGAGGGGATCCCTGCCCTCGCGGGTGAGCTCAGCGAGCGCATCGTCGTAATCCGGGCTCCCCAGGATGGCCTTCTCGAAGATCGCCGGGTTCGCGGTCAGCCCCGTCACCCAGTCCTCCGAGATCAGCCGTTCGAGCTCCCCGTCGGTGATCATCGAGCGGCGGATCAGGTCGAGCCAGATGCTCGTCCCGAGGCCTGACAGGGCGGCGAGCCGCTCGGAGGTCACCGCCGGCGCGGTCACGCCCCCGCCTCCACATCGATCGAGCCGAGGTCGGCGTCCAGCCCCCCGCGCTCGATCGCATCGATCTTCGCGAGCCGCCGTCGATGGCGCTCCGCGCCGGAGAACTCCGCCCCCAGATAGGCGCGGAGGATGTCCGCCGCCAGCTCCACCCCGAGCACCCGGGCCCCCATGCAGAGGATGTTGACGTCGTCGTGCTCGACTGCCTGATGGGCGGTGTAGCCGTCGGAGACCGTCGCCGCTCGGATGCCCGTGACCTTGGTGGCGGCGACGCTGACGCCCGCCCCCGACCCACAGCACAGCACGCCGCGGTCGGCGTCGCCCGAGAGAACCGCACGGCTCACCGCCAGCGCGATGTCCGGGTAGTCGACCGGATCGGTGGAGTCGGTGCCCAGGTCGAGCGGCTCGTGCCCGGTCTCGCGCACGACCTCGAGCACCTCCCGCTTCAGGGGAAAGCCCGCATGGTCGAATCCGCAAGCGACGATCACCGGTCCACCAGCTTCCTGGCGCGCTCGGCGACCGCCTCCGGGGTGAAGCCGAGGCGCTCGGCGACGACCGGGCCCGGCGCGGAGGCACCGAAGCGCTCGATTCCGTAGGCCGCCCCCCGGTCCCCCACCCACCTGTTCCAGCCCATCGGCGACCCGGCCTCGACTGAGAGCCGCGCGCCGACGGCGGAGGGCAGCACCTCGTCGCGGTAGGAGTCGGGCTGCCTTGCGAAACGCTCGCTGCAGGGCATCGACACGACCCGGGTGGCGATGCCCTCCGCACCGAGCAGCCCGGCTGCGTCGAGGCACAGCGAAACCTCCGAGCCGGTGCCGATCAGGATCAGGTCCGGGGCGCCGCCGTCCGGATCGCGATGGACATACGCGCCGCGGTCGATCGCATCGTCGGGTATCCGCTCCGGCTCGAGGACCGGCAGCTTCTGGCGGGTGAGCACCAGGGCCGTCGGCACGGTGTGCGTGCCGAGAAGCCAGTGCCAGGCGAGGAAGGTCTCGCGGACGTCCGCCGGCCGGATCACGTCGAGGTTGGGCATCGCGCGAAGCGACGCGAGCTGCTCAATCGGCTGGTGCGTCGTTCCGTCCTCGCCGAGCCAGATCGAGTCGTGCGTGTAGATGAAGATCGACGAGATCTCCATTACGGCGGCAAGCCTGATCGCTCCCCTCATGTAGTCCGAGAAGGTGAGGAAGGTGGCGCCGTAGGCGCTCAGGCCCTCGATCGTGAGCGCGTTGACGATCGCCCCCATCGCGTGCTCCCGGACCCCGAAGTGCAGGTTCCTCCCCCGGAAGGAGTGCCGAAGGACGTCGGGCTCGCCCTCGATGTGGGTGGCGGTGGAGGGCGCCAGGTCGGCGGCGCCCCCGAGGAGCTCGGGGACCCTGGGCGCGAGCCAGTTGAGCGCCCTGCCGGAGGCGGCGCGCGTTGCCATCGGACCGTCGTCCGGCGTGTACGTGGGCGCCTCGGAGATCGGCGGGAGCCTCGGAGGATCGCGCCTCGAGACGCGCTCGAAGTCCCCGGCGGGTCCGGGATTCTCCACCGCGTACTCCTCGAACAGCGCCGACCACTCCCGCTCCGCCTCGGCGCCCCGCTCCGGAACGGCCGCGAACAGCTCCCGGACCTCGTTCGGAATGTGGAAGGGATCCTCGTACGGCCACCCGAGCGCCTCCTTGGTCAGCCGCACCTCCTCCTCGCCGAGCGGCTCGCCGTGCGCCGCCGCCGTGTCCTGCTTGTTGGGGCTGCCGTATCCAATGTGGGTGGGGAGGACGATCAGCGACGGCCGGTCGAGGACGCCCTGGGCCTCGTGAAGCGCGAAATCGATCTCCTCGAGCGTCGCCTCACGCGGGAGCTCGTGCACGGACCAGCCGTAGGCGGAGAAGCGCTCCGCGACCTCCTCGTGGAAGGCGAGGTGGGTCGAGCCCTCGATCTGGATCTCGTTGTCGTCGTAGATCGCGGTCAGCTTGCCGAGCCCGAGGTTGCCCGCGAGCGACGCGGCCTCAGAGGAGATCCCCTCCTCCATGTCGCCGTCGCCGCACACCACGTAGGTGCGGTGATTGACGATCTCGTGACCCCTGCGGTTGAAGCGCTCGGCGAGAATCGCCTCGGCGAGCGCGAACCCGACTCCGTTCGCGAAGCCCTGGCCGAGCGGCCCCGTCGTCACCTCGATCCCCGGCGTGAGCCCGTACTCCGGATGTCCGGGGCAGCGGCTGCCCCACTGCCGGAACCGCTTGATCTCATCGAGCGGGAGGTCATAGCCACACAGGTGGAGGAGGGCGTACTGGAGCATGCAGGCGTGACCGTTCGAGAGCACGAAGCGATCGCGGTTCGGCCACCGCGGGTTCGCCGGGTTGTGGCGCATGGTCCGCGTGTAGAGCACGTAGCCGAGCGGCGCCAGGCCCATCGGCGCTCCCGGGTGGCCCGAGTTCGCCGCCTGCACGGCGTCCATCGCCAGCGTGCGGATGGTGTTGATCGACAGCTCGTCGATTGCGGTGGCGGACCTCGTGTCGACGCTCATGCGCGCTCCACCTCGCGGCGCGGCGGTACGAAGGGGCCCTCGCCCTGGGTCAGCTCGAGCCCGGCGAGCAGGGCGGCGCCGCGCACGCCGGCCCGCCGTCCGTGGCGGGCGATCCTGATCTCCGTCCGCTGTCCCACGCCGGGAAGCACGAAGCGCGCCGCGACCTCCTTCGCGGATTCGAGGAGCAGGTCCTCCGCGACCGACACGCCGCCGCCGATCGCGACGACGTCGGGATCGAAGGTGTTGATGGCGTTCGCGATCCCCACGCCGAGGCGCTCGCCGAGCACGCGAAGCGCGCCCACCGCGTCGGCATCGCCGCCGCGCGCCGCCTCCACCGCGTCGTGGCCGTCGACGCGCCTGCCGGCGGCCGCCAGCTTTCCGAGCACCGACTGGGGGCTCTCGGCGGCGACCCGGTCCGCGAGATGGTCGAGCACCCGCCCCGCCGCGAGGGACTCGAGCGACCCGCGCTGAGGAAACTCGGTCGACGGCGGGACGCCCTCGGTGAAGTCGGCTCCGACCAGCGTGTGACCGAGCTCCCCGGCCGCGCCGGTCGCGCCCCGGTAGACCTTGCCTCCGAGGACCAATCCGCCGCCGATCCCGGTGCCGACGGTGAGCATGACGAGGTTCTGGACCACCGCTCGGCCCGTCTCGTCGAACGCCTCCGCGAGCGCCGCCAGGGTGGCGTCGTTGTCGACGAACACCGGCAGCCCGAGCCGCTCGCTGAGCACCGTTCGCAGGTCGAAGTCCGAGAGCCGCAGGTTGACGCTCGAGCGGACGCGACCGGTGTCGAACTCCACCACCGACGGGACCCCGACCCCGATCGCGGCCGTGCGATCGCTTCGCACCGTCTCGACCACGTCGACCACCTCGTCCACGAGGCCCTCGGTGGTCGCCGCCTCCGTGGGGCGGACGATCGACTCGCCGAGCTCCCGATCCTCCAGAGCGGCGACGGCCACCTTCGTCCCGCCGACGTCGACGCCGATCAGCTGGCCGCTCAGCAACGCGCTAGCCGGGACGAAAACGGGGGGCGGGCACGCCGGACTGCATGTCGCCCACGATAACGGCTGCAGGTCGCCGGCTTACGGGCTGCGTAGCCATCGCGGTTTGGCCGACGAGGCGAGCCGAGCGGGCGCGCGTGGCGGTTGCGTCGAGAGGGCGCCTCTACGCGGCGACCGGCTCGCGCCGGCGCGCTGGCCGGCGCCGCGGCGCCGGAGGCTCGGCGGGCTCCACGAGAGTCGACAGAAACCGACCGGTGTACGAGCTCGGGTTTCCTGCGACCTCCTCCGGGGTGCCCGTCGCCACGACCTCCCCCCCGGCCTCCCCCCCTTCGGGACCGAGGTCGATGATCCGGTCGGCCGACTTGATGACGTCCAGGTTGTGCTCGATCACCACCACCGTGTTGCCCGCCTCGACCAGCCGGTCGAGCACCTCCAGCAACCGCTGAACGTCGGCGAAGTGCAGGCCGGTCGTCGGCTCGTCGAGGATGTAGAGGGTGTCGCCGGTGGCCACCTTGGCGAGCTCGGTGGCGAGCTTCACGCGCTGGGCCTCGCCGCCCGAGAGCGTCGTCGCCGGCTGACCGAGCCGGACGTAGTCGAGCCCGACGTCGTGGAGCGTCTGCAGGCGTCGGTGGATCTTCGGGATATGGGCGAAGAACTCGACCGCCTCCTCGACCGACATCTCGAGCACGTCGGCGATCGACTTGCCCTTGAACCGGACCTCGAGCGTCTCGCGGTTGTAACGGCGCCCATGGCACTGCTCGCACGGAACGTAGACGTCGGGCAGGAAGTGCATCTCGATCTTGATCTGGCCGTCGCCTCGACAGACCTCGCACCGGCCCCCCTTGACGTTGAAGCTGAACCGCCCTGGCGCGTAGCCGCGGACCCGAGCCTCCTTGGTCTGCGAGAAGAGCGCGCGGATGTGGTCGAACACGCCGGTGTAGGTCGCCGGGTTGGAGCGCGGTGTGCGTCCGATCGGCGACTGGTCGATGTTGATGATCTTGTCCACGTCATGGAGGCCTTCGATCCTGTCGTGGGCCCCGGGCCGAAGGCGCGCGCGGTGGAGCCGGTTCGAGACCGCGCGGTAGAGAATCTCGTTGACGAGCGTCGACTTCCCGGAGCCCGACACCCCGGTGACGCAGCAGAAGACGCCCAGCGGGACCGACACGTCGATTCCCTTCAGGTTGTGCTGACGCGCGCCGCGGATCGAAAGCTCGCCGCGCGGCCCGCGCCGCAGCTCCGGCGTCGGGATCGCCCGCTTGCCGTTCAGGAACTGACCCGTGAGCGAGGCCGATTGACGGGCGATCCGAGCCGGCGTTCCCTCGGCCACGACCTCGCCGCCGTGCTCCCCCGCCCCGGGGCCGAGGTCGACGACGTGGTCGGCCGCTCTGATCGTGCCCTCGTCGTGCTCGACCACGATCACGGTGTTCCCCAGGTCGCGAAGCCGCCGCAGGGTGTCGATCAGCTTCGCGTTGTCCCGTTGGTGGAGCCCGATCGAGGGCTCGTCGAGGATGTAGAGCACTCCGACCAGCGACGAGCCGATCTGCGTCGCGAGCCTGATCCTCTGCGCCTCGCCTCCGGAAAGGGTCGCGGCGGCGCGCTCCAGAGACAGGTACCCGATGCCGACGCTGTCCAGGAATCGCAGCCGCTCGCCGATCTCGCGGACGACGAGCCGGGCGATCGCCCGCTCCGTGTCGGTCAGCTCCAGGGACTCGATCCACTCGAGCGCGGCGCGCGCCGAGAGCCGCGTGTACTCGTGGATGCTGAGCCCGCCGACGGTCACCGCGAGGCTCTCGGGCCGCAGCCGCGCCCCGCCGCAGGCGGGACATGGCTGGAGCGCCATGAGCCCCTCGATCCGCTCGCGGGTGTTGTCGGAGTCCGTGTTCTCGTAGCGGCGCTCGAGCTCCGCGAGCATCCCGGCGAACCGCACGGTGTAGACCCGGCGCCGCCCGAATCGATTGCGGTAGGACACCCTGTGGCGCTCGTCTCCCGTGCCGTAGAGCAGAAGCTCGCGGTCGGCCTCCGGAAGATCCTGCCACGGCACCTCGATGTCGATCCCGTTTGCCTCGGCAACGGCCTCGAGCAGCCGGCGGTGGTACATCGATGCCGCCTTCGTCCAGGGCTGCAGCGCGCCCTCCGTGATCGAGAGCGTCGGATCCGGAACGATCAGCTCGGTATCGATCACGCGCTGGAAGCCGAGGCCGTGGCAGCGCGGACAGCAACCGTGCGGCGAGTTGAAGGAGAAGATCCGCGGCTCGAGCTCGGGCATCGACGTGCCGCACACCAGGCACGCGAAGCGCTCCGAAAAGAGCCAATTTCCGCCCGCTTGCTCGTCTCCCGCCAACCCACCTTGCCCTCGCCTACGGCTCGGGCTTTCTTCACCTGCTCCCGACTCCGCAGCGGCCGGGTCGTCGGCGGGACGAGCATCGACCAGCTGGATCTCAACCAGGCCGTCCGCCAGCTGCGACGCGGCCTCGACCGATTCGGAGAGGCGCTTTCGCACCCCCTCCTTCATCACCAACCGGTCGACGACGATCGAGATGTCGTGCTTGAACTTCTTGTCGAGGTCGATCTCGGAGTCGAGCCGGCGCAGCTCGCCGTCGATCCTGGCCCGCACGTAGCCCTGCGCCCGCATCTCGTCGAGCAGCCGCCCGTACTCCCCCTTGCGCCCGCGGACCACCGGCGCCATGACCATGAATCGCCGCCCCTCCTCCATCGTGAGGACGCGGTCGGTGATCTGCTCGAGCGACTGGCCCTGGATCGGAGCGCCGCAGCTGTGGCAGTGGGGCTTGCCGATCCTCGCCCACAGGAGTCGCAGGTAGTCGTAGATCTCGGTCACGGTCCCCACCGTCGAGCGCGGGTTGCGCGAGGTCGTCTTCTGGTCGATGGAGATCGCGGGCGACAGGCCCTCGATCGAGTCCACGTCGGGCTTCTCCATCTGGCCGAGGAACTGGCGGGCGTAGGCCGACAGCGACTCGACGTAGCGGCGCTGGCCCTCCGCGTAGATCGTGTCGAACGCCAGGCTGGACTTGCCCGAGCCCGACAGCCCGGTGATCACGATCAGCGCGTCGCGCGGCAGCTCGAGGTCGATTCCCTTGAGGTTGTGCGCGCGGGCTCCGGAGATGACGATGCGGTCGGACGGAGGCATACGGTCCGATTCTACGGGGGCGAACGGGCGTTCCCGTGAGCCCGGCTCAGGCGGCTCGGGCCTCCATGCGAAGCGCGGGGCGGAACAGGTACGCAGCGGCCCCGGCCAGGAGCGCCGCGACGACGGCGGCCGCGAACCCGCGCTGCGGGTGGCCACCGCTCACCAGGGCCCCGCCAACCCCGGTGCCCGCGGCCACCCCCGCCACCAGCGCGGTGAGGATCCAGGTCGAGGCCTCGGTCGCGGTGCCGGCCGGGGCGAGCTCGTCGACGAGCATGTAGAGGACGGCGCCCAAGGGCGCGAACGCGAATCCGCTCAGGGCCATGAGCGGAACGGCGCTCGCGATCGAGCTCGCGAGGAGCAGGGGCGCGAAGCCGCACGCGAGCAGGAGGCAGAGCCGGGCGTACCGGTCGCCCGCGCCCGCCCGATGCCGCCGCGAGCCGTACCAGAGGCCGCCGGTCATGCTGGCGCCCGCCTGGACGGCGATCAGCGCGCCGGCGAGCCCCGGCGAGCCCTCGACGGTGGCGAGCGCCGTAGTCGAGATCTCCATCGCGCCGATCGCGGCGCCGACCCCGAGCTCGACGAGGGCCAGGGCGGCGATCCCGGTGGAGCGCAGCGGTCCCGCCCAGCCCGCGCCGGATGGGCGACCGCGCCACGACCGCGATGCCCGCGAGAGCGCGAAGATCAGCGTTCCGGCGGCGGCGAAGGCCGCGTTCGCGATCACCGCCAGGGACGGCGACCCGAGCGCGACCAGGGCCGTCGTGCCCAGCGGGCCGACGACGAACGCCACCTCGAGCAGGACCGCGTCGAGGGCGAAGGCGCTCTGCCGGAGGACCGGGTCCGGTACCAGGCCGGCCCAGAGCGTCCGCATGCACGCCGACAGCGCCGGGATGGTGGCTCCAGACAGAGCGCCCACCGTCGCGAGGATGGCGGGCGGCGCGCCCGCCTTCGCCGTGACCACCAGCGCGATCAGGAAGATCGGGTTGAGCACGCCCGCGACCAGGAGCACCCTCGTCTGGCCGAGTCGATCCACGAGCCGTCCCTGGACGGGCAGCGACGCGGCCGCCGCGATCGTGGACGAGGCCTCGACCAGGCCGGCGATCGCGAACGACCCGGTCTCCGCCCGCACGAGCAGGATCGTCGAGAGCGAGACCGCCGCGATCGGCAGCCTTCCCACGACCGCGCCGAGCAGCGGCCTCCGGGCCGACGGGATGCCGAGCAGGTGCTTGTAAGGGGTGACGTCCACCCGGCCTAGGGTGCCAGGCCGGAGGGCTCCCCTGCCGGCGTCCTACCTGGCGGCCTTCGCGTAGACCTCGTCGAGGAGCGAATCGAGGTCGGCGACATCGTACTCGGCGGCGAGGCGCTTTCGGGCCTCGTCGCGCGAGGTCCCCTCGAGTACGAGCTTCATCGCCACGAGGCGCACCGCCGCGTCGGCGCCGTCACCCCCGGGCTCGGCGGGATCGGGCGACGGGGGATCGGCCTCGCCGGGTGGTGGGGCGGGCTCGGGCACGGGCTCCGGGCTCGGCTCGGGCGTCGGCTGCGGCGCGGGCTCGGGCGTCGGCTCAGGCGTCGGCTCAGGCGTCGCGGGCGGCTCCGGCTCGGGAACCGTCACCGGCCCGGGCTGGACCTCGGCGCGCCCCCGGCCGAGCTTCCCCTGGAGCTCGTCGAGCGCCACGCGAACCTCCTCGAGGCGATGCTGCGCCTGCGCCTCGGCGTCGCCGCGAAGCCGGGTCGCGGCCTGCTCCGCCTCGGAGCGAATTCGCTCGGCCTCGCTCTGCGCCTGCTCGACGATCTCTGTGGCGCGCTTCTCCGCGAGATCGATCGCCTCGCGAACGCGATCCGCGACCTGCTTGACGAGATCGTCTCCTGCCATGCCCGGAGATTACTCGCCCGGGGAGGCCTGCCGTAGGGCACCGCGCTATGGAGATCTGAGGGGGTGACTGACTTTTCCGTCGCTATGCGGGGGTAAACGCACGTCGCCCCTTCCGAGGCGGAAAGGCGCGGGCGCCTAGGCGCGCAGGGCGTCGAGGTCGCGGCGGAGCTCCTTCAACTCGTCGCGGATCCGGGCCGCCTCCTCGAACCTCAGGTCCTCGGCGGCGGCGAGCATCTCCTCCTCGAGCTCGACGATCAGCTTCTCGAGCTGCTCGGGGCTCGCGATCTCCTCGTTGGCGCGGACCCGGCGCCTCCGGGACGGCGCCGCGCGGGATTCCATCGCCAGAAACTCGGCGATCTCCGAGATTCCCTTCTGGACGGTCTCGGGGGTGATCCCGTGCTCACGGTTGTAGGCGAGCTGGATCTCACGGCGGCGGTCCGTCTCCTCGATCGCCGTACGCATCGCCTGCGTCTCGCGGTCGGCGTACATGAGCACCCGGCCGCGGACATTTCGAGCCGCCCGTCCGATCGTCTGGATCAGGCTGGTCTCGCCCCGCAGGAAGCCCTCCTTGTCCGCGTCGAGGATCGCGACCAGGGACACCTCTGGAAGATCGAGGCCCTCGCGGAGCAGGTTGACGCCGACCAGCACGTCGTACTCGCCGAGCCGGAGGTCGCGAATGATCTGAATCCGCTCCAGCGTGTCGATCTCCGAGTGCAGGTAGCGAACTCGGAAGCCGTGCTCGAGCAGGTAGGCGGTGAGGTCCTCGGCCATCTTCTTGGTCAAGGTGGTGACCAGGGTCCGCTCGCCGGCCTCCGCCCGGCGGCGGACCTCGTTCATCAGATCGTCGATCTGGTTGCGGGTCTCGCGCACCTCGACCTCCGGGTCCACGATCCCGGTCGGTCGCACGATCTGCTCGACCACCCGCGCCGAGGCCCCCCGCTCGAAATCGCCGGGGGTCGCCGAAACCATCACCAGCTGACCGACG
>DATGAF010000050.1:0-18024 GCA_035313645.1 Solirubrobacterales bacterium | reverse complement strand
GCGGTCGTGTTGATGTGAGGCTCGATCGTCGAGATCAGGAGGATCGTCGCCAGGAGGAGCATGACGAGGCCGGCGCGGACGATGGTGCGCGCGGACCAGCGACCCGCGAACCGAGAGGCCGCCGTCGCCGTCACCAGCATCGCGATCGAGACCGGCAGCATCTGGACCCCGGTCTTGAAGGCGTCGTAGCCCTGTACGACCTGTAGGTAGAGCGGGACCGTGAAGAAGATCCCCATCAGGATCGCGTTCTGGGCCAGGAACATCCCGAGTCCCCCGCGCAGAGCAGGAAGGCGAAACAGCGCAAAGCGAACGAGCGGCGTCCGGTGAGCCTGCTCACGGCGGCTCTCCCAGCTCCGAAAGCCCGCGAGCACGAGCGCGCCGGCGGCGACCACGAACGGGACGAGCGAGAACCCGAACGGGGTCACGGGGGAATTTCGCGGCTGCAGCCATCCCCAGTTGCTCGCCTGGAGCACTCCGAACACGATCAGGCCGAGGCCCAGGGCGGACAGCACCGACCCCACCCAGTCCAATCCTCCAGTCTCGCGCTCTGTGGGCGGCTCCCTGAGGAGGCGCCTGGCGAGGAGGATCGCGATCACCACGACGACCTCGCCCGCGAACACGAGTCGCCACGTGAGGTTGGTGGTGACCCAGCCGCCGAGGATCGGACCCACGGCGATCCCCGCACCGGCCACCCCCCCGAGCACGCCGAAGGCCGCCGCGCGAGCCTTGCCCTCGAAGTTGGAGGCCGTGAGCGCCACCAGCGCGGGCAGCACAAGGGCCGCGCCGACGCCCTCCAGCAGGGACCATCCGATGGCCAACACGGGAACGCTCCACGAGAGCGCCGTCAGCAGCGAACCCGCGCCGTAGATGACGAGCCCGATCGAAAACGCGCGGCGGCGTCCCAGGATGTCACCGAGCTTCCCGCCGGTGACCATGAGCGCCGCCATCGTCAGGGAATAGAGCGTGATCACGGCCTGGATGGTTGTGACGGTGGTGTGGAAGTCGGCGACCAGCTGCGAGATCGAGACGTTCATCACCGACTGGTCGAGGACCATGAGGAACTGGGCCGCGGCGAGGACGAGGAGAACCGACCGTCGCGCCGTCGTGCCCTCGGCTTGGCCTTCCGAGGGCGTCGACGCGGTCATGGCGCCACTCTATTCAGCGCCCGACCGGCAATCCATCGCTTCACGGCAGGAATGACGCCAGCGCCCCGCCGGCGTGCGAGGCCCAGTCGACCAGCGGCGTGGGGATGACGCCGAAGAACACGGTCGCACCGGCGGTCAGCACGGCCGGGACGAGGATCGCGAGGCAGCGCGTGCCCTTCGGCGCGGGGGCGGCCGGCGCGGGGTCGCGATCCCGCGCGGTCTCCGGACGCTCCTCGGGCGTCTGGTCCTCGTCGGTCTCGGGGGAGCCGCCGGCCATCGCCGGCACGCCCGCCGGCTCGGGTGCCCGCGGCTCGGCGCTCGGCCGCATCCAGACGGCTGCAACGACCCGCAGGTAGTAGGCGAGCGAGATCATCGTGCCGATCGCGATCGCCACCCCGAGCCACGTGTAGTCGGCGTCCACCGCCGCCTCGATCAGGTAGAGCTTGCCCATGAAGCCCGCGGTCGCCGGCAGCCCCGCGAGGGCGAGCATCGAGATCGTCAGCGGCCAGGCGAGCTCCGGCCGGTCGCGCCCCATGCCCTGCACCGCCTTGATGTCGTCGCCCCACGTCGTCTCGCGTTCGCGGACCACGATCACCGCGAACGCGGCCAGGTTCATCAGCGCGTAGGCGGCGAGGTAGAAGACGAGCGCGTTGATCCCCAGCTCGGAGGCGGCGACGAGGCCGACCAGCATGTAGCCCGCCTGGGCGATCCCGGAGTAGCCGAGGAGGCGCTTCAGCGAGTCCTGCCCCAGCGCGCCGATGTTCCCGACCGCGATCGAGACGGCCGCGAGGACCGCGAGTGCCGGCTGCCAGTTGTCCACCGCCGGCCCCAGCGCGACCTCGAAGAAGCGCACGAAGACGCAGAACGCCGCCGCCTTGGTGGCGACGGCCATGAACGCGGTCACCGGCGTGGGGGCGCCCTGGTAGACGTCGGGCGTCCACTGGTGGAAGGGGGCAATCGAGATCTTGAACGCGAGCCCCGTGCCGGCGAGCGCGATCCCCATCAGGACGAGAGGGTCGTCGGCGAGGCCGGAGCCGATCCCGTCGCGGATCCCGCCGAAGTCGGTCGATCCCGATCCGCCGTAGATGAGCGCGAGGCCGTAGAGCAGCGTCGCCGAGCCGAGCGAGCCGACGATCAGGTACTTGAGGCCGGATTCCAGCGAGGACGCGCGGCGAAGGGCAGAACCGCAGAGCACGTAGAGGGGAACCGAGAGGAGCTCCAGCGAGACGAAGAATGCGACCAGGTTCTGGGCTTGGGCGAGGAGCGTCATCCCGAGCACCGACGAGAGCAGGAGGGCCTGGAACTCGCCATGGCGCGCTTCCTCGCCCGGGCGCTCGGCCGCCGGGTCCCGCCAAGACAGCGGGATCACGAGCGCGGCCGAGAGGATGGCGATCAGCGCCCCGGCGAGGCCGAGCTCGTCGAGGCGAAGCGCGCCGGCAACCAGGTCCTCGCGCGTCCCCCACTGCCAGATGCACAATCCGGCGGCGGCCGCGAGTGCCGCCAGCGAAATGATGGAGACGACCGCCCGCTGACGGCTTGGGCCGCTCAGGACCGCGCCGACGAGCACCAGGCAGATCCCCGCGGTCAGGGCGATCACCGGCGAGAGCCCCGCGTAGTCGACGTGGGGAGCGGTGAAGGTCATCGGGCCGCGGCCGAGCTCGTCAGGGAGGGAGCGGGCGCAGCCG
This sequence comes from Solirubrobacterales bacterium, assembly GCA_035313645.1. GTDB lineage: Bacteria > Actinomycetota > Thermoleophilia > Solirubrobacterales > 70-9 > AC-56. The sequence continues at coordinate 15,194 of DATGAF010000050.1, read as the reverse complement.
GCGGCGCCGAGGGCGGGCTCCCGGCATTGACGGCGTCGACCTTGTCCGCGGCGGCGGGATCGGCGCGGGTCAGGATCAGTCCTGGATAGAGCGCCAGCGCGACGATGCAGCCGACCAGGGGAATCAGGACGGCGGCGTCGAGCGGACCGATCTCACGCGAGTCGATCACCTCGGGCTTTCGGTTGTGCATCGTCCGCTGGAAGAGGCGAATCGCGTAGTAGGCGGCGAGCACGACCCCGATGCCGGCGACCAACGCGTAGACGATCTTCGCCTGGAAGAGCCCGATCAGGATGTAGAACTCGCCGATGAAGTTCGCCGACCCGGGCATCGCCAGGGTCGCCAGGGTGACCACCAGGAACAGGGTGGCGAGCACCGGGGCGCGCATCGCAAGGCCCCCGAGGCGCCCGAGGTCCTCGCTGCCGGCGCGCTCCCAGAGCAGCGCGACGATCAGGAAGACCGGCGCGACCACCAGGCCGTGGTTGACCATCTGGAGGACCGCGCCGTCGGCGCCCTCCGGACGCAGCGAGAAGATCCCGATCGTGATGAAGCCGAGCTGGGCGATCGACGAGTAGCCGGCGATCAGGCGCACGTCGGTCTGCGTGAACGCCATCACCGAGCCGTAGAGGACGCTGGCGACCCCGATCACCAGGATCGCCTCCTGGAAGTGGGCGGTGGCCTGAGGGTAGAGCGGCAGCGCGACGCGCAGGAAGCCGTAAGCGCCGACCTTCGAGAGGACGCCGGAGAGCAGGGCGAGCACGGGCAGCGGTGCTGCTCTGTAGGCGTCCGGGAGCCATCCGTGAACGAGGACGGCCGGCATCTTGATCAGGAAGGCGGCGGCGAAGAAGCAGAAGATCCAGTACTGGCTGCCCGTCGACAGGGTGTGGGCGCGAAGGTCGGCGAGGGAGAAGCTCAGGTGCCCCACCTGGTCGGAGGCGAGGACCGCCGTCGCGATCGCCGCCACCAGCATCAGGAGCGAGCCGACGAGCGTGTAGACGATCATCTTCGTCGTCGCGGCGATCCGGTTCTCGCCCCCGAAGGTCCCGATCAGGAACCAGAACGGGACCAGCATCAGGTCGAAGAAGAGGACGAAGAGGAGGAGGTCCTGCGCCAGGAACGCCCCCAGCGCCGCGGTCTCGGCAAGCCCGAGCATGAAGAAGTAGATGCGCCGGCGCTCGGGCACCCGGAAGGCCGAGAACGCGGTCGCCCCGGCCCACAGCAGCGCGGTGAGCAGGACGAGGAAGACGCTGATCCCGTCGACCCCGAGCTGGTAGCGCACCCCGAGATCCGGGATCCAGCTCTCGTTCACGGTCTGTTGGAGCCCCGGCTGGCCGGTGTGGAACTCCGCGACCGACACGATCGCCCGGCCCAGCACCACAAGGCTGCCGGCCGATGCAAGGGCCGGCACTGCCCTGCGCGGCACGACGAAGCACAAGAGCCCCACCGCCACCGGAAGCCAGAGCAGTATCTGGATCACCGGCGCGGCACCTCCATCACGAGCTCACGATCAGGAAGTAGAGGCCGAGCCCGGCGAAGCCGCCGATCAGGAGGAGCGCGTAGGCGCGCACGAACCCCGACTGGGCGCCGCGGACGACGACTCCGATCCCCCGCACCGCGTCGACGGTCGCGGTGACGATCCCGTCGACGACCACCCGCTCGATGACACCGGTGGAGAACCGGCCGATCCGGATCGCGGGTCGGTAGACGACCGCGTCATACAGCTCGTCGAAGTACCACTTGTTGACCAGGAAGGCATGCACCGGGCGGAATCGCCGCGCGAGCGCCGCTGAGGTTCCGGGACGCGCGACGTAGACGAAGTAGGCGGCGGCGATTCCGGCGAGCGCGACCGCGCCGCCGACGGCGAGCCCCTCCCAGTCGGCGAGCACCGAAGGCACCGACTCATAGAGACGCGAGTCGAGGAACGACCCCCTCAAGAAGGTCTCGATCACGTGGTCGAGCCCCGGGATCTGCAGCGCCCCGCCGACGATCGAAAGGACCCCCAGCGTCGCCATCGCCAGCCACATCGGGCGGTCGCGCTCGGCGATGTGGTGCTCGGGTCCCGGGAAGCCGACGTCCGTGTCCTCGGGCTCGCCGGTCAGGGGGTTTGCCGGCTCGGCGTGGGCGAGGTGGCCGCCCTCGAGCTCGCGGGCCTCGGGGACCGGCTCGCCCCAGAAGACCCGAAAGATGATCCGGAAGGCGTAGAAGGCGGTCAGCAGAGCGGCGAGGTAGCCGCCGACCGTGAAGATCCAGTAGAAGCCTCCGCGGTTCGAGGCGAAGACGAGGATCTCGTCCTTCGAGAAGAATCCCGAGGTCAGCGGGAAGCCGGCGAGCGCCAGGGCCCCGACGATCATCAGCACCGAGGTGAACGGGAGGGCCCGGCGAAGGCCCCCCATCCGGTCGATGTCCTGGGTCCCGGCCATCGCCGAGATCACCGACCCGGCGCCCATGAACAGGAGCGCCTTGAAGAAGGCGTGCGTCATCAGGTGGAAGAGGCCCGCGGCGTAGGCCCCGATCGAGACGCCGACGACCATGTAGCCGATCTGGCTGATCGTCGAGTAGGCGATGATCCGCTTCAGGTCGGTGACCGCGAGGGCGACCGTCGCCGCGAAGATCAGCGTGGCGAGGCCGATGAAGGCGGAGATGTCGGCGGCGGTGGGGGCGAGCTCGAACAGTGGATGGGTCCGGGCGATCAGGTAGACGCCCGCGGTGACCATGGTCGCAGCGTGGATCAGCGCGGAGACCGGCGTCGGGCCCTCCATCGCGTCCGGGAGCCAGGTGTGGAGCGGAAGCTGCGCCGACTTCGCGAACGCCCCGACCAGGATCAGCAGGCAGATCGCGATCAGCACCCCCTGGTTGGTGGAGAAGTGCTGCGGGGCGGCGTGGAAGACCGACAGGTAGTCGAACGTCCCGAGGTCCCGGAAGATGAAGAAGGCGGCGAAGACCAGGCCGACGTCGCCGATCACGTTGATCACGAACGCCTTCATCCCCGCGCGGGTCGCGGTGTGCCGCCGGTACCAGAAGCTGATCAGCGCGTAGGAGGCGAAGCCGACGAACGCCCAACCGACGATCAACAACACGAAGTTGCCCGCAAGGACCAGGAGCAGCATCGAGAAGACGAAGAAGTTGAGGTAGCTGAAGTAGCGGGAGTAGCCGCGGTCGGAGGCAAGGTAGGCGACCGAGTAGAGGTGGATCAGCGCCGAGACCCCGCTGACCACGAGGATCATGTAGACGGAAAGCGGGTCGACGAGGATCCCGAGCTTGATGTCGAGTCCCGCCGCGGAGGCGTAGCTGTAGAGCGAGGAGGTGAGCTCCCGGCTCTGGACGGGCTTGTCGAGCAGGGCCACGAGCGCCCCGATCGAGCTCAGGAAGGCGAGCGCGATCGCCGCCGTCCCGATCCATCCCGCGGCCCGGCCGGGAAGCACGCGCCAGCCGAATGCGCTGATCAGGCAGCCGGCCAGCGGAAAGGCGAGGACCAACCAGCCATAGGTCGTGGCGCTCACCCGCGCAAGTCCCGCATCTCGTCGACGTTGAGCGGCAGCCGGCGGCGGAACATCGCGACGATCAGGCCGAGGCCGACCACCACCTCGCAGGCGGCGACGACCATGACGATCAGCGCGAACACCTGACCGTCCTCGTTGCCCTGCGCGCGCGAGAAGGCGACGAGGGCGAGGTTGCTCGCGTTCAGCATCAGCTCGAGGCACAGGAGGATCACGAGCGGGCTGCGGCGGATCAGCACGCCTCCCGCGCCGATCGCGAACAGGAGCGCCGAGAGCACGACGTACCAGGTGATGTCCATCAGCGCTCCGCTTCTCGCTGCCGCCCGGCGAGGACGATGGCGCCCACGGCCGCGACGAGCAGCAGCATCGAGGCGGCCTCGAAGACGACCAGGAAGCGCTCGAGCAGGAGGTTCCCGATCTCGGCGGGCGAGCCGAAGCCGAGGTGGACCGTGGGCCCGCTGCTGTCGAGGGCCGAGAGGCCGGTCCCGAGGATCGCGATCGCCAGCTCGACGAAGAGGGCCGCGGCGAGCAGCGGCGCCAGGAAGCGCTGGCCGGGGATCGGCTCCCAGATCGGCTCCTCGACCGCCCCGAGGTAGGCGGCGACGAAGACGTAGAGGACCATCACCGCGCCGGCGTAGACGACCACCTGCGCCGCGGCGACGAACTGTGCGTAGAGGAGCAGGAAGAGCCCGGCGAGCGAGACCAGGTGGACGACCAGCGCCAGGACGCTGTAGAACGGGTTGCGAAGCGCGATCACGGCGACGGCGCCCCCCACGGCGCCGATCGCCCCCGCGAAGAAGGCGACGTAGGTCAAGCCGGGCTCCGCCTCCACCCGTCGCTGGGATGAGGGAACGAGCTCACTCGCCCTCCCGCCTCAGCGGGGCCCTCTCGACCGGCTCGGCCAGCAGCATCTCCTTCGTGAACACGAGGTCCTCGCGGTTGTAGTCGGCCATCTCGTACTCGTGGCCCATCGTGATCGCGTCGAACGGGCAGGCGACCTCGCAGTAGCCGCAGAAGATGCACCGCGCGAGATTGATCTCGTAGACCTCCGCGTAGCGCTCGCCCGCCGAGATCCGGTTCTCGGGGTCGTTCTCGGCGGCGACGACCCGGATGCAGTCCGCCGGGCAGGCGGCCGCGCACAGAGAGCAGCCGACGCACTTCTCGTATCCCGTGTCCTCGAACCGGTGAAGTTTGTGCCGCCCCCGGAAGCGGGGATAGACGGGGGTCTTCTGCTCGGGGTACTGGATGGTCACAGGGCCCTCGAGGATCCGCGCGAAGGTCGTCTTCATCCCGCGAAGCGTCTCGCCGAACGTGCGATAGACGCTCGAGGGGCCGCCCGGCGCCGGGCCCCGCTGGACGGCGATCGCCTCCTCCGGGTTCTCCAGATACGGGAACTCGCTCACGTCACCGTCACCAGCACCGCGGTCACGAAGACGTTCAGGGTCGCGAGCGGGAGCAGGACCTTCCAGCCGAGCGACATGAGCTGGTCGTAGCGGATCCGCGGCAGGGTCGCTCGCACCCACATGAACACGAAGAGGAGCCCGAAGATCTTCACCAGGACCCAGATCGGGTCGAGCCAGCCCGGGCCCGGGCCGTGCCAGCCGCCGAGGAAGAAGGTGACCGCGACGCCGGAGATGACGAACATCTCGATGTACTCGGCGAGCGCGTAGGAGCCGTAGCGCATCCCGCCGTATTCGGTCTGGTAGCCCTGGACGAGCTCCGCGTCGGCCTCCGGGAGGTCGAACGGGGCCCGGTTCGCCTCCGCGAAGCCGGCGACCATGAAGATCAGGAACCCGACCAGCTGCGGGACCACGTACCAGATCGAATGCTGGGCCTCGACGATCGAGACCAGCGACAGCGAGCCGGCCATCATGATCGCGCCGAGCAAGGCCAGCCCCATCGAGATCTCGTAGGAGATCAGCTGCGCCGCCGAGCGCATCGCGCCGAGGAAGCTGTACTTGGATCCCGACGCCCAGCCGCCGAGCAGCAGGCCATAGAAGGCGATCGAGCCGAACGCGAAGAAGTAGAGGATCCCGATCGATACGTCGATGCCATAGAAGCCGACGCCGTCCTTGACGTCTCCGAACGGGATGATCGCGAGCGTCGCGACGCCGGTGAAGATGACCAGCGCAGGGGCGATCGCCCACAGGCCCGGCACGGCGTTGCGCGGGCGGTAGCCCTCCTTAGTGATCAGCTTCACGGCGTCGGCCAGCGGCTGCAGGAGCCCGAACGGCCCGACCCGGTTCGGCCCGTAGCGCGCCTGGAAGCGACCCAGGAGCTTTCGCTCCATCACGGTCAGAAGTGGCGCGATCGCGAACACCGCGCCGAAGATCACGATCGACTTGACGACCAGGATCCAGCTCGCCTCGGCGAAGCCGGTGTCCGCGAGCGGCAAGGTCACTCCGATGCCTCCGCCTTCACGACGTCTGCGAGCTCGCCGCGAAGGGCTCGGGCGGCATCGCCGAGCCCCTCGATCAGGAAGCCGGACCCCGGCCTGATCCGCTCGCGGACCGCCGCCCGCGCCCGGACGACCGAGCCGTTCGAGCGGACCTCCACCTCGTCCCCGCCCTCGACTTCCAGGCGCTCGGCGTCCGCCGGAGCCAGCTCCAGCGTCTGCCTCGGGAGGAGAAACCGCAGGGCCCGGCTCTTCTCCGTCGCCTCGGCAGCCCACAGATCGCGGTACGTCCCGAGCAGGAGACCGGCGTCGTCGGGCGCGGCGGGGCTCGTTAGCGACAATGTACCGACACCACGTGTCGGTACATCTTGCGGGCGAGCACCGTGCGTCCCGGCGGCGCCGGTCTCGTCGCGGGGGAAGCGTGACGCGGCTTCGCGGTCCTGCCACCTGACCCCGAGGCCGCCGATCTCCTCGGGGGTGATCCCGGCGTAGAACGGCACCTCATCGGCGATCGCCGCGAGCGCCTCAGGGGCGGAGTCGATCCCCGTCTCGTCGCCGAGCAGCGCGGAGAGCTCCGCGAGGACCTCCCACATCGGGCGCACCCTCCCCGGATGGGGAATGCCCTGGCGCAGGCGCTGCAGGCGCCCGTCGGGATGCGTGACCGTGCCCTCCTTCTCGGCGTAAGCCTCGGCCGGCAGGACCACGTCGGCGTGACGGGTCGAGGAGTTCTCGAACATCGATGCCGCGACGACGAACTCGGCGTTGCCGAGCGAGTCGCCGAGGGCGGCCCCGAAGTCGCGAACCGGGTCGACGTTCAGCAGGAGCGCGGCCTCGATGCCTCCGTCGGCGAGGCCCCCGCCGATCCCGGATGCGTCGAGTCCCTGATCGACGCTGGACAGTCCCGTGCCGGCGACCGGCAGGCAGCCGACCTCGCGCAGGCCCCGCCCGTTCGCGCCGTCCGGGGCCTCGATCAACCCGGCGCCGTCCTCTTCCGCGCGCAGCGCGCGAGCGCAGGCGAGCAATGACGACGGGGGGCCTTCGAAGTCGCCGCAGACGATCACCGTCGACCCCGGCTTCAGGACGCCGGCGATCCGCTCGGCGTCCGCGCCCAGCTCGCCGTCGGCGCGCTCGTACCCGTCGGCGCCGAGCTCCCCCGCGAGCGCCGCCAGGAAGCCGCCGGCGAAGCCGGGCTCGTAGCGAGCGGTCTCCTCAGCGCCCCCGTCGAGCGCGCTCGGGTGGTCCGTGGCGACGGCGAGTCGCGCGCCGTTTCTCCGGACGACCTTTCGGATCCGGAGGTCGAGGATCGGCATCGAGTGGATCGGGTCGGTGCCGAGCACCAGGATCGACTCGGCGCCGTCGAGGTCGCGGACGCTCGCCCCCAGCTCGGGTAGCGAGAGCGCGATGAGATCCTGACGGAGCGCCCCGCCGTCGCCTTGGCCTCCCGCGCGCTGGGAGGCGGGGAGCCCACCCGTTGCTCGGGACTCGACGTGCGGCGAGCCGAGCGCCCGCCTGAGGATGCGCTGGACCAGGTAGCCCTCCTCGTTCGAGGACTGCCCGCCGACGATGCCCGCGGTTCGCGCGCCGGCCGCCCGCAGGCCGGCCGCGGCGGCCTCAAGCGCCTCCTCCCAGCTCGCCGGGTGAAGCTCGCCGCCCGAGCGCACGAGCGGCTCGGTGATCCGGTCGGGCGAGGCGATCATCTGGTAGCCGAAGCGGCCCTTGTCGCAGAGCCACCCGTCGTCGACCGCCGAGTTGTCGCGGGCGAGCACCCGCTCGGCGCGCTCGTTGCGCACGGTCAGCTTGATGTTGCACTGGCTCGGGCAGAGCGTGCAGACGGTGCCCGAGTCCTCGATGTCCCACGGTCGGGCCCGGAACCGGTACGCGTCCGAGGTCAGCGCCCCCACCGGGCACAGCTCGATGATGTTGCCGTGGAAGGGGGCGATGTACGGGCGGTCGTCGAACGTCCCCACGTAGCTCGACGCGCTTCGCTCCAGCAGCTGGAGCTGCTCGTCCTCGGCCACCTCCTGGCTGAAGCGCACGCAGCGGTAGCACAGGATGCAGCGCTCGCGGTCGATCTTGATCAGCGGCGAGAGCGGGATCGGCTTTTGGAAGTGGCGCTTCGGGTCGATCATCCGGCTCCTGCCGGGTCCCCAGCCCATCGAGATGTCCTGGAGCGGGCACTCCCCGCCCTTGTCGCAGACCGGGCAGTCGAGCGGGTGGTTGACGAGCAGGAACTCCACCACGGCGTTCTGCGCCTCCTTCACCTGGTCGGTCTGCGTGTAGACGACCATCCCGTCGCGAACCGGGGTCGAACAGGCCGTCTGGAGCTTCGGGATGCCCTCCACCTCCACGAGGCACATCCGGCAGGCCCCCACGGGCTGCCCGAGCTTCGGCTCGTAGCAGAACACCGGGATCTCGACGTCGCCGTGCTTGGCGGCGTCGACGAGCATCATCCCCTCGGGCGCCGTGACCTCGACCCCGTCGACGACGAGCGTCACGTCCTCGCGCGCGGCCATCACGAGACCCCCAGCGCCACCGGGCGGGTATCGGCCGCGGACTCGTCGAGCGGCCGCGGGGCGGACGCCTTCCCGGCCTCGATCGCCGCCTCGAACTCGTCGCGGAACTTCTTCACCATGCTGCCGACCGGCATCGCCATCGAGTCGCCGAGCACGCAGAGGCAGTTGCCGATGATGTTGTCCTGGACCGAGGCGACGATGTCGAGGTCCATCGGCGTGGCCTCGCCGGAGATCACCCGCTCGAGCATCTTCACCGTCCAGTTCGTTCCCTCGCGGCAGGGGGTGCACTTGCCGCACGACTCGTGGTGGTAGAAGCGGGCGGTTCGCAGGGCGAGCTGCGGGATCGAGACCGACTCGTCGGCGACGATGATCGCCCCCGAGCCGAGCATCGAGCCTGCGTCGGCCATCGCCTCGAAGCTGTACGGGAGATCGAGCTCGGCGGCGGTCAGGACGGGCGCCGAGGACCCGCCCGGGAACCACGCCTTCACCTCGCGCCCGCCCGGCGGCCCGCCGGCCAGCTCGTAGATCAGCTCCCGGGACGGGATCCCCAGCTCGACCTCGTAGTTCCCGGGCCGCTCGACGCAGCCGGAGACCGAGACCACCTTCGTCCCCGGCGACTGCTCCGTCCCGAAGCCCTTGAACCAGTCGGCGCCGTTGGCGACGATGTGGGGGACGTTGGAGAGCGTCTCGACGTTGTTGATCAGGGTGGGTCCGCCGTAAAGGCCCTGGATCGCCGGGAACGGCGGCTTCAGCCGCGGGTTTCCGCGCTTTCCCTCCAGCGAGTCGAGGAGCGCCGTCTCCTCACCGCAGATGTAGGCCCCCGCCCCGCGGTGGACGACGACCTCGACCCGGCACGCGCTCCCGAGGATGCCCTCGCCCAGGTAGCCGGCCCCATACGCCTCCTCCACGGCGCGGTCGAGCACGTCGCCCATCTCCGCGTACTCGCCGCGGATGAAGATGAACGCCCAGCCGGCGCCGGCGGCGATCGCGGCGATCGCGATCCCCTCGATCAGCTGGTGTGGGTTCTTCTGCATCAGCTCGCGGTCCTTGAACGTCCCCGGCTCGGACTCGTCGGCGTTGCAGCACAGGAACTTGTCCATGTCCCCGCGGGGAAGGAACGACGCCTTCTTTCCCATCGAGAACCCGGCGCCGCCCCGGCCTCGAAGCCCAGACTCCTCGAGCGTCGTCAGGAGCTCGTCGGGCTCGAGCTCCTTCAGGGTCCGCTCGAGCGACCGGTAGCCGCCGAGCCGCCGGTAGGTCTCGATCGACGCGAGCCCCGGCTCGTCGACGTGGCGAAAGAGCACCCGGGTCTCGGAGGCCACCTAGCCGCTCCCTCCCGCCTCGGTCGCCGCGACGCGCGGGTCTGGCTCGGGCTCGGGGCCGCCCGCCGCCTGGCGCTTGCCCAGCGCCCGGTCGGGGAGCACCTCGGCTCCCGAGCGGAGCTGCTCGACCGCGGCGCGCGCGTCGTCCGGGCTCAGGGGGCCGTAGTAGCGCTCGTCGATCGAGGCCATCGGCGCGACATCGCAGCCGCCGAGGCACTCGAAGCCCTTCACGAAGATCTCGCCGTCCTCGGAGGTCGCCCCTCCGTGGTCCGCCGCGTGAGGGTCGGCGCCGGCGGCCTCGCAGAAGGCGCGCAGCAGATCGTCCGCGCCGCGCATCCAGCACGAGATGTTGTGGCACACGAGCACCTGACGGTGGCCGACCGGCGTCGTGCGAAAGAGGTCGTAGAAGGTGGCGATCGACTCCAGGTAGGCGGGCGTCACCCCCATCACCGCGGCCGCCTGGCGCATCCCCTCGGGGGTGCACCAGCCGTAGTGGCGCTGCACCGCCCACAACGCCGGAATCGCCGCGGAGCGGAGCTGCGGGTACTTGGACATCGCGGACTGGATCCGCTCGCGAAGATCGTCGGGCACGTCGACCTCGTGGAGCTCGGGCACCCGCTCGGCGTCCTCCGGCCTCATCGACCCGACGAGCCGGCGCCTCTCACCGGCGGTCATCTCATCCGTCGGAACTAGGGACGCAGTCCCGGGTCGTGTGGCTGGGCCTGCCGCCCCGCTGGCGCCCGAACCCGACGGAACCGGGGGCGAAGCCGAGGATTCCGGCGGAGTTGTTCTCATCGGTCGATCCCCCCGAGGATCGGGTCGAGCATCGCCAGGTTCTGGATCAGGTCGGCGACGTAGCCGCCGACGCACATCTCGCGCAGGGCCTGCAGGTTCACGAACGAGGGGTCACGGATGTGCACGCGGGCAGGCTTCGCCGAGCCGTCCGCGAGGACGAAGCAGCCGAGCTCGCCCCGCGGGGACTCGACCGCGTAATACGCCTCGCCCGGCGGCACCCGGTACCCCTCGGTGACCAGCTTGAAGTGGTGGATCAGCGCCTCCATCGAGGTCGCGAGCTCGTCGCGGGGCGGCAGGACGACCTTGCGGTCGTCGGCGATCCACGGACCCTCGGGCAGTCCGTCGAGCGCCTGCTCGATGATCCGCACCGACTCCCGCATCTCCTGCACGCGGACGCGGTAGCGGTCGTACCCGTCCCCTACCGTGCCGATCGGGATCTTGAAGTCGAAGTCCCCGTATCGAAGGCACGGCTCGACCTTGCGCAGGTCCCATGGCTCCCCCGCGGCGCGAAGGAGCGGCCCGGTCACGCCGAGGTCGATCAGCCGCTGGCGGGGGACGACCCCGACGTCCCTGGTCCGCCGCAGGAAGATCTCGTTGGCGTTCAGGATCGCCTCGTACTGGTCGAGGCGCGACGGCATTTCCGCGCAGAAGGCCCGGACGTTGCGCTCGAACCCCACCGGGATGTCCTCGAAGACGCCCCCGACCTGGAAGTAGCGGGTGTGCATCCGCTGACCGGTGGACATCTCGAACAGGTCGAGCACCTTGTCGCGATCGCGAAAGCAGTAGAAGAACATCGACATGGCGCCGAGGTCGAGGGCGCTCGTGCCGAGCCAGACGAGGTGGGAGTGAAGGCGGTTGAGCTCGAGGTGGATCACGCGCAGGTACTGGGCGCGGGGCGGGATCTCGAGCTCGAGGAGGCGCTCGACGCAGCCGACGAACGCCTCCATGTTGGAGAAGTAGGAGAGGTAGTCCATCCGCTCGACGAACGGGATCACCTTCCAGTAGGACTTGTCCTCGCAGTTCTTCTCGATCCCGGTGTGGACGTAGCCGACGATCGGCTTCACGTCCCTGACCACCTCTCCCTCGAGGCTGACCAGGAGGCGCAGGACCCCGTGCGTCGCCGGGTGGTGGGGCCCCATGTTGATCGTCAGGAGCTCCTCCTCGGGCCCCAGCGCTTCCCCGGCCGCCGTGCGCTCGATCGGCGACGTGCCGATCACCTCGGCCTCGGTCTCGGCTAGGACGTCGCCCCCGTGCGCCGGCGCCGAGTGGTGGGTTTGGACCCCGTTGCTCACTCGTACCACCGGGGCATGTCCGGCTCGTCGCGGGTGAAGATCACCGGCTCGCCGCCGACCGGGAAGTCGCGGCGCTGCGGCCAGCCGACGTAGTCCTCCGGCATCAGGATGCGGCGCAGGTCCGGGTGATCGCGGAACACGATCCCGAAGAAGTCGTAGACCTCGCGCTCGTGGAACTCGGCGCTCGGGTAAAGCGAGACGCAGCTGTCGATCTCGGGGAGCGCGTCATCGCCGGGTTCCGCGAGCGCCGCGCGGACGCGAAGACGCTCGACGCGGGGCATGTTGAGGAGCTCGTAGACGACGCCGAAGCGCGGCTCGGCGGGCAGGTAGTCGACCCCGTGGAGGCTGGCGAGGAACCGGTACTCCTGGCCGGGCGTCTCGCGAAGCCAGCGGAGCACCTCGAGGATCCGCTCGGGGTCGACGATCAGGCACGCCTGTCCGTGCTCGTGGTAGGTGCCGAGGACCGAGTCGCTCCCTGCGGCGTCGTCGAGCTCCTGCGCGATCAGCTCGAGGCCGGGGGCGTCGGGCATCAGGCCGATCCTCCGCGCGCCTCCTGGGAACGCTTCGACTCGTGGGCGATCGAGACCTCGCGCGCGGCGGCGTACGCCTCGACCTCCTCCGGCGACGCCTCGCCGGTCGCCGGGCGGGCCCACTCCTCGGTCCCGATCGCGTTGTAGCGGCGTCGCCAGCCCGGATCCGGGTTGCCGAGGATCATCCGCTGGAGCTTGTTGAAGCCGTAGACGAGCGACTCCGGCCGGGGCGGGCAACCGGGGACGTGGATGTCGACCGGCATGAACTTGTCGGCGCCCTGGACCACCGCATAGTTGGCGAACATGCCCCCCGACGACGAGCAGGCGCCCATCGAGATCACCCACTTCGGCTCCAGCATCTGGTCATAGATGCGACGGCAGACCGGCGCCATCTTGATCGATACCCGCCCGGAGAGGATCAGCATGTCCGCCTGCCGCGGCGACGCGCGCATGTTCTCCGCCCCGAACCGCGCGATGTCGTAGCGGGGGCTGACGATCGACATCATCTCGATCGCGCAGCAGGCGAGCCCGAAGGTCGCCGGGAAGATCGAGTTGGCGCGCCCCCAGCTCGTCGCCTTCGCCATCGTCGTCGTCAGCACCGAGTCCGCGACGTGCTTCTCGAGCTCGGGCCCGTCCAGGTCGCCGCGGAGCAGGTCGCGGGCGCGAAGCTGGCGGATCCGCAGGTTCTCCCGCGGGGCGGGCTCCTCGAGCGGCGCGAGGCGGCGGAGCTTCTCCCGCCTCACCTCCAATCGAGGGCTCCCCGTCGCCATACGTAGACCAGGGCGACGAGCAAGAGGACGACGAAGACGATCACCTCCACCAGGACGAACACCGAGTGCGCCGCCCTCAAGATCACCCCGACCGGATAGAGGAAGACGACCTCGATGTCGAAGAGGATGAAGAGCATCGCGATCATGTAGAAGCTGATCCCGAATCGGAAGGTGCGCGTGACCTCGCTGGGCAGCCCGCACTCGTACGGATCGCTCTTCGTCTTGCTCGGCTTCCGCGGGCCGACCAGCCCGTTGACCATCGCCAGTGTGCCGCCGACGATCACCCCGAGGCCCGCGAATACGACGACCGGAAGGTAGCTACGAAGCACCCAGAGCACCTCCGTCCGCGATCACGAGCACAGCCGAGTTATATACCCACTTTGTGGCAACTTGCTACATAGTGATGTTCCGCATCAGGATGCGGATTTCCGACGCTTTCGGGCGGATTTCCGACGGCCCTCCGGGCCGCGCCGCGAACCGCCTCGAAGGGCTGGGCTGAGCGGGTGGTCGGCGTTCACCTCGCGGTCGGGATCGCGGTGCTCGGCGCGAACCTCCTCGCGGGCGCGTGGGGAGGGGAGGCCTGGGTCCGCCATCGGCCGTCGGTGGGCTTCTGGTACGCGCTCCGCGTCGCCCAGGCGGTCGTCGTCCTCCAGGTCGGGCTCGGCGCGATCCTGCTGCTCTCCGGGCGCGAGGCCTCGAGCGGGCTCCACTATCTCTACGGGATCCTGCCGATCCTCGTCTCCCTGCTCGCCGAGGCGGTGCGCTCGGGCGCTGCCGAGCGCGAGCTGGTCGGCCTCGACTTCGACGCGCTCCCCAAGGACCGCCAGCGGCGGATCGCCCTGGCGATCGTCCGCCGCGAGACCGGGATCATGGCCGTCTCCGCGCTCGTCATCTTCCTGCTCGCCCTCCGGGCGGCGACCACGGCGGGGTAGTGAGGTGACGAACGGTTGCTCGGCGTTCCCGAGTCGCGGCCAGTGGCAGGTCGACCACCTCCCGCATCGGGGGGTGGCTGACTTTTCCGTCGCTATTCGGGGAAAGGTCAGGCACCCCCCCCGCTGAGGCGCTCAGATCGGCCCCCGATTGCAGTGCGTTACTCGCCAACGGCGAGAAGAGCTCCGCCTGAGCGATCGCGATCCTAGCCGAGCGGCCTGTACTCGCCGCCGTGGAAGATCAGCGGCTCGCCGTCGGCCTCGTCCAGCTCGAGCACGGTGCCGGTGGCGATCGCGTGGTCGCCGCCGTCGTGGACGGCGCGGAGCTCGCAGGCGAGCCAGACGAGCGCGCCCTCGATCAGGGGCGTCCCCGCGTGCTCGGACCAGGCGACGCCGTCCCACTTCTCGGGATGGGGGTCCTTCGTGCTGAAGCGTCGCGCCAGCTCCGCCTGATCGGCGGCCAGGATGTTGATCCCGAAGACCCGGGCGTGCTCCACCGCGACCAGGGTGCGCGACCCGAGGTCGAGGCAGGCGAGCATCATCGGCGGCTCGAGCGACAGAGACGCGACCGCGTTCGCGGTCGCCCCGGCCGGGCCCCCGGGGCCGAGCGCGGTGACCACGGTCACCCCGGTGGGAAAGCGCGCCATCGCGGCTCGAAGCGCCGCCGGGTCGACGCGCGCGGGCATCAGGTTGAGGGCTCCACCGCCACGAAGGCGGAAAGTATGATGCCGCCGGCGTGCGCCCCCTCCTGCTCATCACAGCTGCGGTGGCGACGGTCCTCGGCTTCAGCGGCTGCGGAACCGAGGGGATCTCGGTGCCGACGGACAGCCCCGACCACGCCGGGGCGGTGCTGTTCTCCGAGCGTTGCGCCGGCTGTCACACCCTGACGCCGGCGGGCACCCAGGGCTCGGCGAACCGCAATGTCCGCACCCAGGGGCCGAATCTCGACCAGCGGAAGGAGAGCATGCAGGACGTCCTGTTCGCGATCCGAAACGGCGGGTTCTCCGGGGCGATCATGCCGCAGAACGTCGTCACCGGGCGCGACGCGACCGAGGTGGCCCGGTTCGTCTCCAAGTACGCCGGACAGGCCGCGGCGCAGATCGCGCAGCCGCCCGGATCCGGCTCGCAATAGGCGCGCGGACGCGCCGGGCTGG
>DATGAF010000049.1:0-11934 GCA_035313645.1 Solirubrobacterales bacterium | reverse complement strand
GGCTGAGTCTAGGGCGACCCGAACCTAGAATCGCCGCCGTGCTCGGCTTCCTGCGGCGAAACGGAATGCTCAACTGGCGCTACGGGCGACTGCTCTGGAGGTACCTGTGGCGTCGCGTCCTGACCCCGGCGGGGTGGCGCTGGAAGACCGATGGCCCGGTCTTCTTCGGCAAGAACCTCCAGCTCCAGATCGCCAAGGGCGCCGAGATCCGCTTCGGCCGCTTCTCCTGGATCGGCGACGGCACCAAGATCCGCTGCCACGAGGGGGAGGTGATCATCGGCGACAAGACCGTGCTCGGCCAGGAGTGCACGGTGTCTGCATACCAGCGGGTGCGGATCGGCGAGCAGTGCGTGATCGCCGATCGGGCCATGTTCATCGACTTCGACCACGGGATGGTCGAGGTCGAGCGCCCCGTCCGGGTCCAGGGCATCTACAAGCGCGACGTCGAGGTCGGCTCCAACGTCTGGATCGGCTATGGCGCGTGCGTCCTGAGGGGCGTCCGGGTCGGCGACAACGCGGTGATCGGCACCAATTCGGTCGTCACCAGGGACGTCCCGGCCAACGCGGTGGTCGGCGGCATCCCCGCACGGATCATCCGCATGCGCGAGACCCCGGCGTCGCTGCGGTGGACGGATCCCGTCGAGCCCGAGCCCGAGGGAACGCCCGCGGGCGAGGGCGGCGACGAGGCAGTCCCCTAGCGCCGGTCTCCGACGGCCCACGTCGCTGGTCGAGTTGCGTTGCCATGGACAACGGAACTCGACCCGCGATGGTCGTGCGACCTAGACCCTCTCGCGTGAGAGCTCGGCGTAGAGCGCCGAGGTCCGCTCGGCGACGTCCAGCCAGTCGAAGCGGCGGACGTGGTCGTGCGCCTCGGCCACCAGCCGGCGGCCGAGCTCGTCGTCGGAGAGGACGCGCCTGGCCACCTCGACCAACGCCTCGGGGTCACGGGCGCGGAAACGAAGCCCGGCCTCCTCGTGCGGGACGACCTCGCGCAAGCCCCCCGTGTCCGCCACGATGCACGGGCATCCCGAGGCCATCGCCTCCAGCGCCACCAGCCCGAAGGGCTCGTAGATCGACGGCACCACGCAGACGTCGGCGATCCGGTACAGGGAGTGCAGCACGTCGTCGCCGATCCAGCCGAGGAAGGTTCCGTAGTCCATCAGCCCCAGCTCGGCGGCCTGGCGGCGAAGCTCGCGCTCGTGGGTGCCGGAGCCGGCAACGAGAAAGCGGGTGCCGGGGAGGCCCGCGACCAGCGCCGGCATCGCCTCCAAGGCGAGCTGGAATCCCTTCTCGTAGACGAGCCTTCCGATCAGCAGGACGAGCTTCTCGTCCGGCGCCGCGAACTCGAGCCGGAGGCGGGCGAGGCCCGGCGCGTCATGCGGCTGGAGGTCGTCGGGGTCGATCCCGTTCGGGATCACCGCCACCTTCTCCTCCTCGACCCCGAAGATGTCGGCGATCTGCTCGCGCATGTAGTACGAGCAGGCGACCACTCGGTCGGCGCGGTTGGCGATCCAGCGCTCGACGCCGTGAATGTGAGACTGGGGATGCTTGTCCACCCATCCCTGATGGCGCCCGTGCTCGGTGGCGTGGATGGTGGTCACGAGCGGCGAATCGAAGCGGCGGGCGAGGTGGTCGCACGCCATCGCGACCAACCAGTCGTGGCCGTGGACGAGGTCGAACTCGTAGCGGTCGCCCAGCTCGACTCCCGCGGCGAGCATGTCGGCGTTCATGCGCTCCACCCACGCGACGAACTCGCCGAGGTCGGTCGGCCGCGTCGGCTCGCGAACGCGATGGATCGAGACGCCCGCGACGGTCTCCTCCGGCGGTGACTCCTCACCCCCTCTGGTGAGCACGTGGACCTCCGTGTCGAGCTCGACAAGGGCTTCGGACAGCTTGCGAACGTGCCTCGCGAGCCCGCCCTCGATCAGCGGCGGGTACTCCCAGGAGAGGATCAGGACGCGGGGCACGCGGCGGCGCCAGTCTATGGTCTGCGCCGGGCCTGGGACGCGGCCGCCCCTCGGGGCCTAGGGCTCCGTGAGCGGGGCGAGGCTGAGGTCAGGGGCCAGATGCCGGAGGCGAGGATCCGGCGGCGCCGGGGCGTGGATCGCGTCGAGCAGGGCTCGAGCATGCCCGGTTGAGCGCTGGTACGGATAGTCGCCCGCCTGTCGTCGGCGGTCGAGGAAGGCCCAGTCGCTCGCCTCCAGAGCCAGGAGCTCGCGCGCCGCGCGCTCGGCCGCCGCCCCATCCAGGCCGTCGCCGATCGCCCGCAGCACCCGAAGCTCCAGCCGGCGCGGCGCCCATGTGAGCTCGGCGGCCTCCGGGGAGTCCCAGGTCCGAAGGTCCTTGCCCTCGCCCCAGGTCGACTCCCGCACCGGCCGTTCCTCGGCCTCGTGCCGCTCGAGCGCCTCGGGCAGGGTGAGCAGCCGGATCCCCCGTCTCGGAGCCTCTCGGAGGACGGATTCGAGCCACACCGGCCCCTCGGCCCACCAGTGACCGAGGAGCTCGGTGTCGATCGCGAACGTCGCGAGCCCCGGCTTGCGGCGCCGGGCACGAAAGGCGGCGAGGCGGTCGGCGAGCTTGGCCGCGAACTCGCGAGCGTGGCGGCGCGCGCGCTCGGCGGCCGCGGCGGCGTCGTACGGTCCGCCCCCGATCGCCCACAGCCGGGTTCCCGCCATCGAGAGCCGGTGGTACTCGGCGTAGGTGGGGTCGGAGGGATAGCCGCGCGCCGACCAGACGAGCTCGACCGCGGTCCAATCGAGGGTGAAGGCGGTGAGGCCGGCGCCCGCCCGGGCCGGCGCGAGCGCCTGGAGCGGCGCCTCGTGCGCGCTCTGATCGGTGCAGAAGAAACGCAGGCCCCGCTCGGCGAGCAGGGGCTCGAGACCCGGGCGGTAGGCGCATTCGGGAAGCCAGAACCCGCACGTCGGTCCGAAGCGCCGCCGATGCGACCGCAGGCCGGCGTCGATCTGGAGGCGACGACCGGCGGTGGTCGCCACCAGCGGGAGAACGGCGTGGGTGGCCGCGGACGGAAGCAGGGCGACGTTTCGCTCCTCCGCGCGGCGAAACGCATCGAGGACGTCTCCCCGAAGGGCGGCGAGGCCGTCGAGGACATGCTCGTAGCGCTCGGCCTCCGCCCTCGCGGGGGGGCGAAGCTCGTCGGGCCCCTCGGATGCGTCGCGCCGTGCCGCGTCCAGGCGATGGCGCCGCAGGAACGAGGTCATCCGCTCCGGCACCCCGGTTGCCTCGAGCTGGTCGGCGAGCACCGGCGTCACCGTGATCGTGATGTCGTGGGCGAGCTCGAGGACCGGCAGGTAGGAGCGGGCGACGGCGTCGAAGAGCCATTCCTCGCCGAACGGATAGGTGCCGAAACCCTCGACGTAGGGCATGTGCGAGTGGAGCACGATGGCCAAATCCCCGATGGAGCTAGGGACGTAGTCCCGGCTCAGGCGTGTGGACCTGCCGCCACGTTCGCGCCCGAACCCGGCGACACCGGTGGCGGAGCCGAGGATGTCGCCGAGTGATTCACGCATGGCAGATCGCAAGGAAGTCCAGGGCTCGGTCGAGATCTGCGGCGGCGGTGACCTTGAAGTCGGACGACTCGATCGCGGGGATGAAGCGGTCATAGAACGGCTTCGTGAGCCCGAGCGCCCGGTGGACCCGGTCCCACCCCGCGCGCAACGCGAGCTCGTGGAGGCGCAGCCTGCGGGCGTGGATGACGCCGAGGAGCTCGACCCCTGCGAAGTGCGGCTCGAGCAGCTCGCGGTACTCCGCCGCCGTGTACTCGCGGAGGTGCCAGGGGTTGTCCGACTTCTCCGCCCCCGGGGCTGCGAGCGTCAGCCGGTTCGGAGTCGAAACGTACGCGACCGGCGCGAGGGAGGCGAAGCGCTCCAGCAACGACGCGGGCTCGTGGACGTGCTCGATGGTCTGCAGGAAGACGATCGCGTCGCACGGCCCTTCGAACCCCTCGACCAGCCCTCGCTCGAAGCGCAGATTGCTCCGCCGGTACCGAAGCCGGGCGTGCTCGTGAGCGTCGGGGTTGGCGTCCACGCCGACCACCTCGGAGGCCTTCGAGGCGAGGAGGTCGGCGCCGTAGCCCTCGCCGCAGGCGAGCTCGGCGACCCGCAGCCCGCCGATCCGCTCGGCGATCCACTCGTAGGCGGCGAGATGCCGGCGAAACCAGTAGTTCTCCTCCGGGACGTCGGGGAGGGTGCGCTCGCCCGTCAGGGCGAGCGGCGGGACCCCGGGGGGCTGGTCTCGCTGAACGTGGTGCAACCGGGTGCGGAGTCTTACTATCCGCCGCCATGCCCGCATCCCGGGAGGCGACGCCGAGACGCATCAAGGACGCGAACGTCCGGTATCACGACGCCGCCGCCCGCGAGTACGACTCGAAGTGGGGGATCGACTTCGGCCCGATCGGCCAGGAGCAGGTCCGCGCCAAGCTCGAGAAGGCCCTCGGGGAGTGGCCGTCGCGGCCGTTCCTCGAGGCCCTGGAGGTGGGGTCCGGAACCGGCTACTTCTCGCTCAACCTGCTGCAGCTCGGCGGCGTGGAGCGACTCATCGCGACGGACATCTCACGGGGGATGCTCGCGGAGCTCAGCGCGTCCGCGCGGCGCCTCGGCCTCGAGGTCGAGACGGCGAACGCCGACGCCGAGCGGCTGCCATTCGACTCCGACAGCTTCGACCTGGTCTTCGGCCACGCGGTCCTGCATCACCTTCCGGACCTTCCACGCGCGCTCGCCGAGGTCCATCGCGTCCTGCGTCCGGGCGGGGTGCTCGCGTTCTGCGGCGAGCCGTCCCGCTACGGCGATCTCGCCGCCGCCCTGCCGAAGGGTGGCGCTCGGCTCCTCTCGCCCCTGTGGCGCCTCGCGCTGGGGGCCTCCTCCCGCCGTTCCGACGGCGGCGGGGAGTCCGACGGCAGCGAGCTCGAGCTGGAGGTGGACGTCCACGCCTTCTCGCCCCGGGGCCTGCACACGATGCTCCGCGACGCCGGATTCGAGGGGATCCGGATTCGAGGCGAGGAGCTCTTGGCCAACGCGTTCGGGTGGACGGTGCGCACGCTCGAGGGGAGCGCCGAGCCCGAGCAGGTGCCATACGTGTGGCGCGAGCTCGCCTTCCGCGGCTACCTCGCCCTCCAGCGCCTCGATTCGGCTCTCCTCGAGCCGCACCTTCCCCCCGCCGTCTTCTACAACCTGGTGGTGAGCGCCAGGCGCGAGTAGCGGCTCTAGCCGAACGTGAACGCGTAGCCCGAGACCCCGCGCTGAGGCTCGAGCGTCAGCTCGTGCCCCTCCGCCCGCGGCAGGTCGACGAGGCGATACAGGCGCTGGTTGGAGATCGTGGCCGTCGCTCCGTGGACGTCCGGCCCGGCGAGCCGGTCGGGGATCGGCCTGCCGTCGAGCAGCACTCGCACGGTGCGCGGACGGCGTGGCGAGCCGAGCACGCAGAAAACGCGGCGCGCGTTGAAGTCGAGCTCCAGGCTCGCGCCCGTGGAGGCGGTCGCCGCCTCGGGGCTGATCGACCAGCGACCGCCGTAGGCGAGCTCGTCCGGACGAAGGCCCCCGGGGGCCACGCTCTGATAGGTCCGGGTCCCGGACTCGATCGGGCCGTTCGCGAACCGCTGCGCCTTGGCGGCCCCGAGATACGACTCGGGCGTCGCGGTGGGGTCGGGCCGCTGCACCCTGGCGCGGGCCCTTGCGCCGAGTGGCGCCGTACCGGCTTCGGCGAGCAGGCTCCTGATCCCCTTCTCGGTCTCGGCGTACTGGCCCTCCCCGAAGTGCACCAGTCTCACCCGCCCCTGGGCGTCGATGAGGTAGTCCGCCGGCCAGTACTGGTTTCGGTACGCGGTCCAGGTCGCGTAGTCGTTGTCCTGGACGACGGGGTAGGTGATCCCGAAGTCGCCGATCGCCCGCTGGACGTTGGATGCCTCGCGCTCGAACGGGAACTCCGGGGTGTGGACGCCGACGACGACCAACCCGTCCCGGCGGTACTTGCGGTACCACGCCTCGATGTAGGGCAGGGTGCGGATGCAGTTGATGCACGTGTAGGTCCAGAAGTCGACCAGCACCACGTGGCCGCGAAGCGCCGACAGGCTCAGGGACCGCCCGCCTGGGGTGTTGAACCACTCCTGCGTGTCGGTGAACTCGGGCGCCGGGAAGTAGATCGGCAGGCGCTCCCCGGCGGCCGCCTGGGCGGTCCCACCCTCCTGCGACGTGGGGCCACCCCGCAGGTCGGCGAGACCGCTCGAGACGCTGGAGCTCTGCTCGATCCGGCTCGTCGGGTCGACGAGCGCCGACGGCAGGTGGCGCGCGATCGCGTTCTCGAACTGGACGTCGAGGTTCGCCGTCATCACGACCGCCACCGCCACCATCACCGCCCCCATCGCGACCTGG
Source organism: Solirubrobacterales bacterium (assembly GCA_035313645.1). Classification (GTDB taxonomy): domain Bacteria; phylum Actinomycetota; class Thermoleophilia; order Solirubrobacterales; family 70-9; genus AC-56. Next base: position 5,551 of record DATGAF010000049.1, on the reverse strand, counting down.
ATCCGGCCCCTGTACGCGGCGAGGCGATCGGTGATCCGGCGGCCGCCGAGGATCAGCAGGTAGAGCACCGCCGCGGACCCGAGCGAGTAGGCGAGTGCGACCGCAAGGCGTCCGAACGTGAAGTCCTGCGCCGCCGAGACGGTGATCACCCCGGCGAGGATCGGCCCCGCGCAGGGCGCGTAGACGAAGCCGAGGCTCGCGCCGACGGCGAGCCCGGAGCCGAAGCCGTCGCCGCTGACTCGCGCCGGCCCCGGCACCACTCGCGAGACCCATGCCTCGACCCGATCCGCTAGGGGGGGCACGAGAAGAAGGGCGCCGAAGCCGAACAGCGTGACGATCGCGATCGTGCGCGTGATGTCGTTGGGCAACCCGAGCGCGGCGATCACGTAGACGAGCGCGACGGTCGCGAAGGTGAACGAGAGCGCCAGGCCCAAGACGACTCCCAGCGGTCGACGCCGGCCGCCCGTCACGCCGGCGGAGAGAACCGCCGGCAGCACCGGCAACACGCACGGCGACAGCGCCGTGCCGGCGCCGGCGAGCAGCGCGAAGAGGACCAGCAGGGCCACGTCGACTAGGTTCGCTCGGGGACGTTAATCGGATGTAAGTCCGACCTCGAGGTCGGGCGTTTCATCGGCCGCCTCGCCGTCGAGCTCGCCGATCAGAGCGAACGCCAGGACCGGGAAGACGATCACCGTGATCAGGCCGGCGCCGACGAGCGCCGTGGCGGTTGCCCGATACATGATGTGGAGCCCCAACCCGATCTGGGTGGCGACGACGATGAACGACAGGGAGGTGGCCTGGAGCAGCCCGGCGGCCGCCGTGCGGCGGGTCGCGAACCGACTCCGGTAGATCAGCGCGGGGAGGGCCCTGACGACCAACACCGCGAGCAGGAACAGCGGCAGGCGGATGAACGCGGACACGCTCGAGAACAGAGCCCCGACGTCGAAGTCGAGCCCGCTGCCGACGAAGAAGAAGGGGATGAAGATGCCGAGAGTGACCGCGTCGAGCCGCTCCTCCGCCAGCTCGTCCCCCCGCTCGGACGTCATTCCCCGAATCACGCCGACCGTGAACGCCGCGAGGATCGACTCGAGCCCCAGCCTGCTGGCGACCCCGGCGACCACGGCGATCAGCGCGAAGTCGCCGCGGACCCGAATCTGGGCGCTCGTTCGCTCGAGCCGCTTCATCGCCCCCGTGATCCGCCTGAACTCGTTCGCGTGCGTCAACGAGAACAGGAGGAGCGCGGCGAGGACCACGAACAGGCTGAGGTGGAAGATCTCGGTTCCCGCGCCCGAGCGCTGGCCCGAGTAGAAGAACGACAGGAGGATCACCGCCCCGAACTCGGCGACCGCGGCCGCCGCGATCACCTGCTGCCCCCACTCCGTATCGGTCTCTCGGGCGTCCTTGAGGGGCACGATGATGATGCTCAATGAGGTGGCGACGAAGACGATCGCCACGAGCAACGGGGTCTTGATCAGGCCCACCTCGTGAAGGACCACCGCCGCGCCGAACGCGAGCGCGAAGGAGATCACGAAGCCGGCGAGCGATGTGGTCAAGAGCGCCCCCCTCAGGCGCTCGACCTGGATCTCGCGCCCCGCGAGGAAGAGGAGGCAGGCAAGCCCGACGGTCGAGAAGACCTCGACGGGGGGCGTCGCCGAAGCGATGCCGATCCCGTGCGGCCCGACGATGATGCCGCCGACGAGCTCCAGCACGATCGCCGGGACCAGGATCTGCGGGGCCATCCCGCGGATCAGCGGCGCCAGGAAGGCGATCACCGCCACGACGACGAAGCTGGTGTATGGCTCCACCTGTCGCCGGCCGCGCCGGGGGTCCAGCTAGCCGCTCCCTCCCGATGATCCCTCCGCGCGGCGGGCACGGAACAGCGTCACCCGACCATCGATCCCCTTCAAGCGCTTCGCGCCCGCCGACGACCATCGGAATCCGTCGTCGGAGGCGGCGTGGACCTCCTCGCTCGCCAGGACGCTGCCCGGATAGGCGATCGCTGTGATCCGGCTCGCGAGGTTGACCGGCCGCCCGTACCAGTCGCCCGCGCGCGCCAGCGCCCCGCCGCGCGCAAGGCCGGCTCGCAGGCTCGGAAACCCCTCCCCCTCGTGCTCCGCCGCGTCGACCAGGCGAAGCGCCGCCTCGAGCAGGGCGTCGTTGTCGGGGGAGATCAGCATCACGGCGTCGCCGATCATCTTCACGAGCTGGACCGGCCCGCCGATGGTGTCGCGCGCCAGCTCTCCGAGGCGTCCGGTGAGGGCGCCGAGGTCCTCCGGGGGCAGCTCCTCGCCGAGCTTGGTGAACCCGACCAGATCGGCGAAGCCGGCGGTGACCTCCTGCGTCCCGGGAAGCCCTCCCGCGGAGATCTCCGCGCGGCCGATCACCTCGTGGCGGATCTGCTCGCGGAGCTGGAGGTTCAGGACGTACTCGAGCATCGGGCCGAGCATCGGCCCGAGGTCGCGCGCGCCCTTCGCGAGCCCGCGGCCCACCTCCGCCTCGGTGTCGCCGGCGCTGAGCACGGCCTCGCCCAATAGGGCACGGCTCGCCGCCGCCACCTGGGACATCGCAAGCCCGACCACCCGCGAGACCTCGAGGATCCCCTCATCGGGAAGGCCCCCATCCCTGAGCGCCTTGATCCGCCTCGCGGCCTCCAAGTCCTCGTCGGTGAACGCCGGCTCGTCCGGCCCGGGATCGGGCAGCCCCAGGGCCAGACGGTTGCGGCGCAGGAAGTCCTCGTCGACGCCCGCCGCCTCCGCCACCTCCGCCGCGGTGTAGCGCCGCCCTTCGGCGTCGAGCACCCGCTCGACCGGCAACAGAGCGAGCCGATCCTCCTCCACCGCCCGCTTCAGCTCCTCGAGCGACACCCCATCCGCGGCGAGCTCCTCGAGCAGCTCGCGCCGCGCCTCGCGAGCTCGGCCACGGGTGCCCTTCAGAAGCCCCTCGCGCTCGAAATCGATCGGCACGTCGCGATTCTGCCAGCCGCGGGGGCCACGTACCTAGAATGCGTGGATGGCCGCAGAGGGCGTCGAGCTGCCGATCTTCGAGCTTCCGGCCGTGATCCTGCCCGGCGAGCTCCTGCCCCTCCACATCTTCGAGGAGCGCTACCAGCGGTTGATCGGGCACTGCCTGGAGAACGAGGAGCCGTTCGGGATCGTGTTTCGGGATCCGAGCGGGAACGCGCACCGGATCGGCTGCACGGCCAGGGTCGCCGAGGTGCTGGAGCGCTTCGACGACGGCCGGCTGAACATCGTCGTCGCCGGCGAGCAGCCCTTCCGGGTCCTGGAGCGGTTCGAGGACGACGACTACCCCGCCGGCGAGGTGGAGCCCATCGACGCCAGCGAGGAGGCCGATGGCGAAGACGCCGAGGCGGCCGACTCCACCCGGTCGGCCTTCGCGGAGCTCGTGCGCCGGGTCTCCGGAGAGGCCCCCGACGCGACCGAGCTCGAGGCCGAGGACTCCTACGGGATCGCCGCGCGGGTCGAGCTGCCCGCCGAGACGAAGCAGATCCTGCTCGAGCTTCGCTCCGAGCCCGAGAGGATGAGGACGCTGGGCGAGGCGCTTCGGGCGCTGGTGGCCACGGTCGCCCGTTCGCGCGAGATCGCCGAGCGGGCGAAGATGAACGGCAAGGTGATCGTCGGGCGGTAGGACCGAGGGGGCGACGGACTCAGCCGGCCTCGGCGCCCGCCAGCACCTCGTCCGAGGTGGCGACCCTCGCGCCCGCTTCGCGCATGTCGTCGAAGGCTCTTGCGCCGTCGCCCTCGTGGACCTCGACCGCGCGGACCGCGTCCTCGACCACCGTCACGTCGAAGCCCTCCCCGCACGCGTCGATCGTCGAGGCGCGAACGCAGTAGTCGGTCGCCAGCCCGCATACATAGACCTCGTCGACCTCGGCGTCGCGCATGATCCGCGCCAGCTCCGAGTTCTCGAATCCCGAGTAGCCCTCGTCCTCACGCCGCCTCCCGACGTCGACGATCGCGTCGATCTCGACGTCCGCCATGGCGGGATGGAGCTCGGCACCGTGAGTGCTCTGGACGCAGTGGACCGGCCACGGGCCCCCCTCGGTCTCGAACGAGGCGTGGTCGGGCGGGTGCCAGTCGCGGGTGGCGAAGACGAGATCGAATCGCTCTGCGAGGCGCTTCACGGGCGCGGCGATCTCGTCGCCACCCCGTACCTCGAGCGCGCCCCCCGAGGTGAAGTCGTTCTGGAAGTCGATGATCAAGAGCGCCTTTGCCATCGCTTTGCCTCCCGTTCGGTCTCTCCGAACGATGCTACTCGGGACGGGAGGGGCGGCCCGGGAATCCATCCGCATCGCCGCCGCGGGCGCTACGCGTAGGCGACGGCTCCTCCCCGGCGGGGATCGCCGCCGCCGCTGAGCTCACCGGTCTCGGGATCGCGGGCGACCGCGTGGACGCCGCCGAAGAACAGGTTTCTCTGGCGCCAGTGCACCAGCTGGTAGCCGGCGGCGGCGAGACCGTCGAGCCGCTCCTCCTCGATCCCGGGCTCGGCCTGCACGGCGCCCGCCTCGAAGTGGAGGCGCGGCGCCTCGACGGCGGCCTGTGCGTCCACCCCCTCGTCCACGAGGCGGATGATCGTCTGCAGGATCGCCGAGCGGATCCGATTCGACCCACCGCTCCCCAGCCCGGCCTCGAGCTCGCCGCCGCGAAGCACGATCGTCGGAGACATCATCGAGGGAACCCTCCGCCCGGGCGGCGTGACGTGGAACCCGAGGGGGTTCAGGTCCTCCTCCCCGAGCATGTTGTTGACGTGGATCCCCGTGCCCGGGACGATGACCCCGGACCCGGTTCCGTTCGAGCACGTGACCGCGGCGCAGCGACCGTCGCCGTCGACCGCTGTGATGTGGGTGGTCGAGCCGAGCCGGTCGGTCCCCTCCTCACCGGGTGCCTCCTGTGGGCGGGCGCCGCCGCGAACCCGGTCGGCGGCTGCGGCGATGCGGTCCGCCGAGAGGAACTCGTCCGCGTGCCCCTCCTCGTAGAGGCCGTGGAAGAAAGACTCGGTCCGCGCCACCTGGGCCTCCTCCATCGCCGCGACCAGGGTCGGAACGTCGGCCGTCCCCACCCGCTCGAGCACGGCCAGGGCGAACGCGATCAGGATCCCTCCCGACGACGGCGGCGGGTTGGTGAGCACGTCCCTGCCCCGGTAGGTCGCCCGCACCGGGTCGCGGACGCGAGGCTCGTACCCCCCGAGGTCGTCCGACCCGAGCGTCCCACCGCGTTCGAGCACCCAATCGGAGAGGCGCCCGGCGACCTCCCCTCGGTAGAACGGGTCCACCCCTTCCGCCCCGTATCGCTCCAGCGCGTCCCCGAGCTCCCCGAACCGAAACGTGTCGCCCTCGACGAGCGTTCGTCCCGCCGGGGCGTAGATCTCGCGGCCCTCGGGTGAGTGGGTGAGGATCGGCTCGAGGATGTGGAAGATGAACGCCTGCTCGGCGTTGACCTCGATGCCGTCGCGCGCGAGGCGCGCGGGCTCGCGAACGAGCTGGGTGAGCGGCACCGAGCCGTACAGCCGAAGCGCCTCGGCCAGCCCCGCGGCG